>JACQOR010000002.1 GCA_016202435.1 Chloroflexota bacterium | reverse complement strand
GCTCATGATCTCGACGTAGAGATCATCCTCATTGGGCCCCAGGACCAAATTGAGGCTGAGTTAGCCCGACAGACCGGATCTCAGCCAGCCCCCCCCAACGTCAGACTGGTCCACGCGCCCCAGGTCATTGGCATGGACGAGCACCCGGTCGCGGCTCTTCGCTCGAAGCGAGATTCCTCCATCGTCCGCGGTCTCGGTCTCGTCGAGCGGGGCGAAGGCGATGCCTTCGTGACCGCGGGAAGCACCGGAGCCACCATGGCCGGCGCCGTCATGGAACTGAAGCGCATCCCTGGCATTGATCGCCCCGCCCTGGCCACGCCGTTTCCCACCCGGCACGGGCCGTGCCTGCTGCTTGACGTAGGAGCCGGGGTCGAGGCTAAAGCCCAGAACTTGGTCCAATTCGCGATCATGGGCGCCATCTACGCGGAGCAAGTCCTTGGAGTCCGAGAGCCTCGGGTGGGACTTCTCAATATCGGCGAAGAGGCGTCGAAGGGCCCCCCGTTCTACCAGGAGGCCAATCAACTGCTCCAGAACGCACCAATCCGATTCGTGGGGAACATCGAAGGCAGGGACGTCCCTACCGGTGCCGCCGACGTGGTGATCATGGATGGGTTTCTGGGCAACGTCATGATCAAGCTGGCCGAAGGCATAGCCGCCAGCATTCTGGACATCCTGCGGAGCGAGATACGCTCCAATCCACTCACCGGGCTGATCGGCCTGGGGCTCATGCCGGTCTTCGGACGGGTGCGACGACGGCTCGACTATGCCGAGTACGGCGGCGCGCCGCTCCTCGGCGTCAACGGGGTTTGCATCGTGGCCCACGGGCGCTCGAACCCCCTCGCGATTCGCAGTGCGATCCGGGTAGCTGCCGATGCCGTCAACAGCCGGATGCTGGAACGAATTCGATCCGGCCTGGGAGAAACTGCCACCTGGGGTGGCGCTAGCAGCCAATGATGGCTGCCGTTGCCTCCAACTGCTTCAGGTGGTCGAGGTCATGCTCAGCCGCGTAGCGAGCGTATGTCTCTATGGTGACCGGGTCGGGCCGAGACGGCCTCCGGCCCTGCCGCTGCCAGTCCGCTTCTGATAGTGAATCGAGCAGCGCCAGGGTCTCAACGCGGAGCTCCCGAAAGCGGCCAATCTCGGCAGCGAATGAAGCGGGCGCGGGGTTGTCGGCCAATCCCTCACTGCTCTCAAACGTCGGAAAGTCTTCCACAACCATCCGACGGAACCGGGGAAGCAGCACTTTCTCCTCCGTGAGAACCAGGTGGCCAATGATTTCCGCCATCGACCACTCCCCCTGAGCCGGCCTGGTGGCGAGGTGCTGCCAGGAGAGACCGGCGCCAACGGCCCCAGCCCGATCGGCCGTGGTGCGGAGGATATCGAGGACTTCGGTGCGAGTGAGGGATGAGTGGGCGGTCAATTTGCTCCAACCTGACTCGCCGGCCCTCGGTGGGCGGGGCTTCCGTTAGTTCAGTAGCTTCGCGAAGCGCTGCTCGCTGCGGAAGGGACCGACGACTGCCAGGTGCGCTTGGGCGTCCCGGATGACGTCCCGGGCGACTCGCTGAATATCGTCGGTCGTAACCGCGTCGATGTGACGAACCACGTCGTCCATCTGTTCGATCGTTCCGTGCAGCAGTTCCTGACTCCCCACGAATGACGCCATGGCTCGCGAGTCTTCCATCCGGAGGAGGAAGCGCCCTTTCATGTAGCGCTTGACCTTCTGCAGCTCCACTTCGGGCACAGGTCGGGAGCGAAACTCCTCCAGCACGCCCCGGATAGCGCGGACCGTCTCGTCGGCCTTACTGGGGTCCACGGCGGCGCCCACGGCGAAGGCGCCCGTGTCCAGGTAGCGCACGATGCTTGACTGGACCCCGTAGGCCAGGCCCCGCTTCTCCCGAAGCTCTTCGAAGAGTCGGCTGCTCATACCCTCGCCCAGGATGCCGTTCATCAGATCCAGGGCATAACGGTCCGGATGAAGCGACGAATACGACGGATAGCCAAGACCAATCTGCGCCTGCTCGGTCCGCTTGCTGCGAATCCGGGTCTGTGGTCCCACATGCCCGTTGGTGGCCCGCTCCCAAGACCGGAACGACCGCGGGTCCCACCCGCCCACGCGAGCCTCGACCTCCGCCACGACGTGCTGGTGGGGAAGGTCACCGGCAATGGAAACCACCACGTTCTCAGGAACATACTGCGAGGCGACGTACTCCAGGAGCACTTCCCGAGACAGCGCGGCGACGGACGCCTCGCTACCAGCGATGTCCCGACCCAGCGCCTGGTTCGGCCACAGCAGCGCGTCGAGCAGCAGCGCGGCGATCTCGCCCGGGCTGTCCTCCACCATTGCCAGCTCTTCGATGACCACCCTGCGCTCCCGCTCCAGCTCCGCGGGGTCGAACTTCGAGTGCAGAAGCTGGTCCAAGAGGACGTCCAGGGCATCGGTGAAATGATCGACGGGCACCTTCGCCCAGTACACGGTCACTTCCTTGTCCGTTGCGGCATTCATCACACCGCCCACACCCTCGATTGCCTCGGCAATCTCTCGGGGCACGGGCCGGCGCTCCGTACCCTTGAACAGCATGTGCTCGACGAAATGCGACGCGCCCGCCAGACTCTCGTCTTCATAGCGAGAGCCAGCACCGACAAAGATGGCTACGCTGACTGCGCGGGTGTGGGGAGCGTGAGTGGTGAGGACCCGAAGTCCGTTCTCGAGGACCGCCTTTTCGTGCATTCAGAGCCTTTCAGGACCAGAGCAATCATTATACGGGCCGCCTCCGGGCCCTTCTCAGAGTGGCTGTCCACGATCCGGGCGCCACAGGAGGCGTGGAACGTGGGAACGGAAGGCGGCTAGCTGCCCTGCACAATCGCTCGGATACGCTTCAGCCTGTCCCGCAGTTCGGCCTCTTCGCCCCGGTCCGACGGTTCATAAAACCGCGACCCCGCCAGCGCGCCGGGCAGGTGCTGCTGCTCCACCACGTGGCCTTCGAAGACGTGGGCGTACCGGTAGTCTCTGCCGTAACCCAGGGACTTCATGAGACCGGTCACCGCGTTTCTCAGGTGCAATGGAACGGGCAGATCGCCGGCTTCGTGCACCGCCGCAACCGCGCCCTGATAGGCCGCGCCCACCGAGTTGCTCTTGGGCGCGCAAGCCAGGTACAGCGTCGCCTCACCCAGCGGGAAAAGCGCTTCCGGCATGCCAACGAAGTGAGTGGCCTGCTGAGCCGCCACGGCGACAGAGAGGGCCGCGGGGTCGGCGAGGCCGACGTCTTCCGACGCCAGGATGACGAGGCGCCTCGCGACGAAGAGCGGGTCCTCACCTGCCTCTAGCATTCGCGCCAGCCAATAGATAGCGGCGTCGGGGTCAGAGCCCCGGATGGACTTGATGAAGGCCGAGATGACATCGTAATGCTGGTCGCCGGCGCGGTCATAGAGCAACGATCGACGCTGCACAGCATCCTCGACCAGGCCGCAGGTTATCAGCCGCCTTCCCTCACCATCCGGCTCCGCCAGCACCACGGCCAGCTCGAGGGCGTTGAGCGCCACGCGAGCATCGCCCGCCGCCAAAGCAATGAGTGCTTCCTTAGCGTCGGGCTTGAGTCCCACGTCGATCCTGCCGAGCCCCTTCTCCCGGTCAACGAGCGCGCGATCAATCAGCGCCGCGACGTCGTCGTCACTCAAAGCTTCAATACGGTAGACCCGGCTCCGGGACAGGAGCGAGCTGTTCACTTCGAACGACGGGTTTTCCGTGGTTGCGCCGATCAGCAGGAGGAGCCCGCTTTCCACAAACGGAAGCACTGCATCCTGCTGGGCCTTGTTGAACCGGTGGATCTCATCGATAAAGAGGATCGTTCTCTGGCCTATCACCTGCAGCCGGCGGGCTTCCTCGGCCGCCTTTCGGAGATCGGCGACCCCTGCCGAGACACCGGTGAGCGCGATGACATGGGCTTTCGTGTGAGCTGCGATGACCTGAGCCAGGCTCGTCTTCCCGCTCCCAGGTGGGCCCCACAGGACCATCGAAGACACCTGATCACTCTCAATGGCCCGTCTGAGAGGCTTCCCGGAGCCGAGCAAGTGTTGTTGCCCGACGAACTCGTCGAGGCTGCGCGGCCGCATTCGCGTGGCGAGCGGCGCATCAGACACGATCTCGTCGATAGCCAGCGCCGAGGGAGGCTCGGCGACCAGGCGCGGCTGGGTCGCCCGTGAGTTCCGGTACGCCCTAGGACTCAAGACTCATCTCGTGGACCGGGCAGGCCAGGCTCCACCGGAAGGTTCGCGGGGCGCCAACGCGACCTGACGGCGCGACCGAGGCCCGTCGCACGCCGTACGCACCCACGGGGGTTCGGGGGCAGCAGCCCCCCGACTTGAATAGGCGGGCGGGTGGGCCTTCCCCATTTCAATACATCGCGCCCCAGTTCTCCGCGACCTTCACGTCGACGACCAGCGGGACCAACAGCTCCATTGCGCTCTCCATGATCTGCTTCGCACTGACCTTCAGGTCCTCCAGCTCGGCTTCCGGTACCTCAAAAAGCAGCTCGTCGTGGACCTGCAGCAGCATCCGCGACCTCATTTGCCGCTGCCGCATGTGCTGGTACAGGCGGATCATGGCGAGCTTCATGATGTCAGCGGCAGTCCCCTGGACCGGCGCGTTGATCGCCATGCGTTCTCCCGCGGCACGAACCGCGTAGACGTCCGATTTCAGCTCAGGGATGCTGCGGCGCCGCCCGAGCAGGGTCGTCACGACGCCTGTCTCGCGGGCCTCCTGAATGAGCCACTTCTGGAAGGCGGCGACCCCCGGGAATCGTTCCAGGTAGGCGCGGATGAAAGTCGCAGCCTCCTGCTGCGACAGTCCCGTCTGCTCTGCAAACCCAAACGGGCTCACCCCATAGATGATGGCGAAGTTGGCCGTCTTTGCCAGAGAGCGCATCTCCCGCGTGACCTGGTCCAGCGGCACGCCGTTCAGCTCCGCGGCGGTCGCCGCGTGGATGTCCTCGCCGGCCTGGAAGGCTTCCACCAGCTTGGCATCCCGGCTCATGTGCGCCTCAACCCGGAGCTCGATCTGACTGTAGTCCGCGGAGAGCAGCTTCCACCCGGGCTCAGGCGCAACGAAGGCCCGACGAACGCGCAGTCCCAGTTCGGTGCGAATTGGGATGTTCTGCAGATTCGGCTCGGAAGATGAGAGCCGCCCGGTCGCGGTCACCGTCTGGTTGAAAGTCGTGTGGATACGCCCGGTCTTCGGGTTGACCAGCAACGGAAGCGCATCGACGTAGGTGGACTTGAGCTTCACCAGCTCGCGGTGCTCGAGGATCAGATCGATGCAGGGATGCGCCCCTTTGAGTCCGGAAAGCACGTCGGCGGCCGTCGACTGGCGCCCCGTCGAGGTCTTCTTCGTACCCGCAAGCCTCAGCTCGTCAAAGAGGATCGACGCGAGCTGCTGGGGCGAGCCAATGTTGAACTGGTGACCGACGGAATCGTAAATACCCGTCTCCAAATCCGCGATGCGCTGGTGAAGCTCGCGGCTGAGCTCCCTGAGGTACGGGACGTCGAGCTTCACGCCCGTGCGCTCCATGAAGGCGAGCACCGGCACCAGCGGCAGATCCACCTCCTCATAAAGCGAGGAAAGCCCCTGGTCCTCGAGCTCGCGTGCGAGGACCGGCCACAAGGCCGCGAGGGCCGCCGCCTCCGCTCCGAAGTGCTCTGCAGCCTGAGAAATCGGGACCTGGGGAAGCGGGATCGCGGACCGCCCGTCGCCGGTGATCGCCTTCAAGGGGGGAAGCTCGCGCTTGAGCCGGGAGTAGGACAGGTCTCGAAGCGACGGGCTCCGGGTCCCCGACTCCAGCAGGTAGCCGGCGATGCCCGCGTCGAGGTCCAGGTTCTCTAGCTCGATGCCCTGCTCGCCCAGTGCCACCATGAGTCGCTTGGTATCTACGCTCACTTTCGGGACGGCAGGGTTCTCCAGCAGCAGCCGCATGGCGTCGAATGCCTCCGCCCGCGGCAGCGCCCGCGCGCCGTTTTCGGGGGAGCCTTCCAGAGCCACGTAGTAGCTACCCGCGGCGTTCGTACTGAGCGCGAAGCCCACCGGGTCGCCGCGCACCCCCTCTGGCGGGTGCAGCGGGACGACCAGAGCCACCGGCTCGCCGCCCGATCGCAGCCCGTCCACCAGCGCTCTCAGCTCTTCCATCGAAGTAATGGTGGTAACCGCCGGCTCAGTCGCCGTCTGCTGGCTCTCGGGTGAATCGAACAGGCCAAGCTGCGGGGTTGCGGGCCGGCCAGCTTCTGCCCTGGGGAGGCGGTCGATCAAGCTCCGGAATCCCAGCTCGTGGAAAAGCGCCACGGTCCGTTCGCGATCCGGGAACTCCGCCTTGGCGGCCTCGACGTCCAGGGTCAAGGGAGCGTCGCAGACGATTCGAGCCAGTTCCCGGGCCATCCGGAGCTGATCCACGTACGGGGTGAGCTGCTGTTGCTGCCGTGTGGGCAGCCCATCCAGGTTGGCGAGAATCCCTTCGATGCCCCCGAAATCCTTGATGAGCTTCGCCGCGGTCTTGTCCCCAATGCCGGGGACCCCCGGAATGTTGTCCGACACGTCCCCTCGGAGCGCTTTGAAGTCCACGACCTGCAGCGCGTCGAAACCGTACCGCTCCCGCACCGCGGCTTCGTCGTACAGGACGGCGTCGGTAAGACCCCGCCGCGGTGCGAGCACTCGCACATGGGGTGCCACCAACTGGAGGGCATCGGTGTCGCCCGTGATGAGGACGACCTCGAGCCCGGCTTCCACGGCCTGGCGGGCGAAGGTCCCCAGCAGGTCATCCGCCTCGACGCCGTCGAGCTGGTAGACCGGAATCCGGAATGCCTCCAGCACCTCGCGGACGCGATCAAATTGAGGAGCCAGGCCGTCCGGCATCGCGGGCCGCGTGGCCTTGTAGCTGGCGTACTGATCGTGCCTGAAGGTCGGACGTGCCGTGTCGAAAGCCGCCGCTATGTGCGTGGGCTTGAGATCATCGCGTGCCCTCATGAGCATCATGGTGAAACCGTAGACCGCGTTCACCAGCTCGCCGGATGGGCTCGTCAGATCGGGCAGCGCATGGAATGCGCGATGGACGAGCGAGTTTCCATCGATGAGGGCGATCGTTTCAGGCACGGGTCGCCGCACCCCCCACCATCGGAACCCAGGCGCTGAGGAGGCCGGCAAGCACCGTCTACCCCTGGTGCAGCGGGCCATGCCCGCCGATCCGCTGCGCGAGTCGCGCGCGACCCTGGGCCAGCACGAGCTGGAACGTCGGTGACCCCAGCGAATCGGTTGTCATGATGACGGCGTCCTCACCATCGTCGCTATAGTAGCGCTTGCGCAGGCCGCTATTGCGGAAGGTGTATTTCCGGTACAGGGTTTGGGCCACGTAGTTGGAGACGCGGCACTCCAGCGTGACCTCTGCGGCGCCCATCTCGATGGACCGGTCAATGAGCGCGACCAGTAGCAGCTCACCAATGCCCTCGCCTCGATACGGCGGATCCACGGCGATCGTGGTCACGTGCGCCGAGTCCGCCATGAGCCACAGCCCCGCGTAACCGACGATGATCTCGAGCTGTGCCGCGTCCTCGGGGTCGTACTTGGGCGCATCTCCCAAGAATCGCCGAGCCAGACGGGTGAGCACCCCGTCAGACTCCGCCTGCAGCGCGTGGACCACCTCGAACCGAGGCTCGCGCCTGGTGTCACCGGCAAGGGACGTTCTCTCGGCGACGGCATAGTACGCGAGCCGGTTCTTCTCTATTTCTCGCTTATAGGCCGATGCCGGCCAGGGCGTGGCGAAGGAAAGCTTCTCGATGCCCGAAACTGCCGGGATGTCACGCACCTCCATCGGCCGCACCACGTATCTGGCATTGTCCCTTCGTTCGGTACCGGAATCCTGGGACGGAGGGGACAAGCCGCTCACGCGCGGAGGTAGATCAGCCGGCCGGCCGCTTCACCAGCCCACTGCCCGGTGCGCATCTTTCGCTCCGCAAGCTCGGCCAGAAACCCGGCGCGCCGCAGGCTTCCTGCCGTACTTACCGGGCTCGCGAGACCGATGCCGCGCCCCAGCAGGTTTGCCCGCTCCTCAGCGTCGAGGTCGATGGCAAGGGTCGCCCGCTCCCCTAGAGCGAGAGCCACCACCGCAGAGAGGTCACAGCTGTCGATCTCGGATTCCTGCACGACCCCGTCTTCGGTGCAGCCAAATCGAGCCGTGGCATAGCGACCCCGGCCCACTTCAACACCAGCCCGAACCGGTTTTTCGCCGCGACGCGCGCTGAAGGCAACCACCTCGAGCGTCGGCACTTGCACGACGTCCAGGTTGAGTGCCAGACCGAGTCCAATGGCCACGCTAGCCCCCACTCGAAGGCCAGAGTACGAGCCAGGCCCCGAAGCCAGCGCGATCGCGTCGAGCTGCGGCCGGGCCACAGCGGCTAACCCCAGCGCGTGGTCGATTGCCTGGAGCAACGACTTCGAGTGCTTACGGCCACTCAGCCAGGTTGTCTCCGCCAGCACGTGACCGTCGTAGACGGCGACGCTGGCAGAGCTGCTGGACGTGTCAATCGCCAGGATGGGACCCATGGCTAACGGGGCCCTCGACCGGAGGGAGAGAGAGCTTTCCATCGAATGAAGGCTTCCCGCAGCCGGTCGACCTCCGTGTCGATTCTCAACTGACGAGAGTCCTGACCGGTGACCCGCAACTCGATCCTCGTCGCTCCGCCGGCCAACTCACGGGGAAGCGAGTTGGGCCACTCCACCGCGCAGACGCCGTCGCTGTCGAAGTACTCCGCAAGGGCTTCCAGCGTCGAGGCGTCCATCGCCTCCACGCGGTACAGGTCGACGTGATAGAGTGGAATC
>JACQOR010000024.1 GCA_016202435.1 Chloroflexota bacterium | reverse complement strand
GTCGGAGATGGAGCCTTCGATCAGGCGGAACTCCGGGAATGCCTCGAGTGGTGCGATGACCTGACGTGGGGTCGCGAAGAAGTTGTCGATGCCGACCACCGATTGGTGATCGGCAAGGAGTCGCGCAGCGAGCGCCCCGCCGAGGTAGCCGAGACCGGTGATGAGCGTGGCCATTGCGCCGCCACTGTAGCAAAGGCGCCCCAGGCTGGGCCTAGAGCCAGAGGGGAAGCCGAAACCGGTTTCCCCCTCGGGGCTATCGGCCCCGGCGAGCGGCTGCGAGTCACGCACCGACTCTGATCTATGATCCGGGCGTGGCAGGGGAGCAGCCGGTCCGAAGCGCAGAGATTCTCGGCGTGCGCGTCGACGACGTGACCCAGAACGAAGCGCTGGCCATTCTAGAGCGCTTTGTAGACGAGGGTGTGCCTCGCCGTGTCGTGACCCCAAACCCCGAAATCGTGATGCTGGCTCGCCGCGACCCCGGATTCCGCGCCCTGCTGAATGCCTCCGACCTCTCGATACCCGATGGAGTGGGCTTGCTGGTTGCCGCGCGGGCGGCCGGCGAGCGGCTTCGGGCGCACGTCCGGGGAACCGACCTGGTTCTGGGTCTTGCCGAGCGGTCGGTCACGCGGCGCTGGCGCTGGTTCCTCCTGGGAGCGCGACCGGGGGTGGCCGACGAGGCGGCCGCCAAGCTCGTGGAGTCCTATCCGGGCCTGGAGATTGCCGGTACGTTAGGCGGCTCGCCGGATCCGGCGGAGGACGGGGCGGCTCGCGAGACGATTCGGCGGGCGGGCAAGGTGCACGTGTTGCTGGTCGCCTACGGTGGTGGCCCGCAGGAGCGCTGGATCGCCCGGAACCAGGCGGCAGTCGGGGTTCCAGTCCAGATTGGGGTCGGTGGTGTGCTGGACTACGTCTCCGGACGCGTGCCCCGCGCTCCGGCATGGGCACGCCGTCTGGAGCTGGAGTGGGCGTTTCGCCTGACGCGGGAGCCCTGGCGCTGGCGACGCCAGCTCGCGCTACCGGCGTTCGCCCTGGCGGCCGCCGGCGAAGCCTGGCGGGCAGGGCCCGCTGCCAGGTGGGTGGCCGGCGCTTTTCGCTCGCCACGCAATCCGCGGCCCTGAAGGTTCCAGTGGAGCGGGGCGCGGGCCGGTCCCGCGGCCAGAGGGATAGCCGAAGCGCTCCGTCACCCCGCCCCCTCGGTCCTGAGTGTCCCGGCTGGAAAGGTCGAGGCGCCGGTGTTCGCCTTCAGCGGGACGCGCCCGATGGCCGTGCTAGAATGGAAGCTCCGAGGGCTCGTGGTGTAGCGGCCTAACATGCGGCCCTGTCAAGGCCGAGATCGGGGGTTCGAATCCCCTCGAGCCCGCCAGTGGCATACCTTATCATTTGACGGTAACTTAGCGATTGCGGTGTTCACTGATACCACGTCGCGCGTTGCGATAGTGGGGCGCCAGTCAGCGAATGATCGGCTTGACCCGGTAGGCTTCGACAGGGCTGCTGCGGCCTTTTAAGAAGAGGTCACCCAGCGGCACCGCGCGAACTCGCAGCCGCGCAGCCCGTAACACGGCGGCAGAGCATACGATCTCGCCGGCCTGGGCGGCGCCCTGCAATCGAGCTGCGATATTCACAGCGTCGCCAATCGCCGTATAGTTGGCGTAGAGTCCGGTTCCCAGATTTCCGACTACGGCCTCTCCGGTGTGGACTCCGATGCCGTAGCCGAGAACGCCGCCCACCGAGCGGACCGCGGCTTGCAGCGCGAAGGCCCCCCTCAGCGCCAGCGACGGATGGTGGGCCTGTGCAACCGGCGCATTCCAGAGGGCGAGCACCGCATCCCCGATGAACCGGTCGACGGTGGCGCCTCCGGCCTGAAGTGCCTCGATCGCGGCCCCGTGGTAGGCGACCAGCAGCCGCATGACGTGCTCTGGCGGCAGGGCCTCGGCAAGGGTGGTGTATCCGCGAACGTCGGCGTGGATCATGCTGACGGGCCGGCGGATGCCCCCAATGGCCAGGAACGAAGACCCCCTATCGATAATGGCCGCTGCCACGCGCGGGCCCAAATATTGGCGAAGAGCAAACTGGAGCGCCTGCACTCGATCGGGCGGCGCACCTACCGGGCGGTGATCCACGCCCCAGCCCGCGACCACGCCAGCCTCCAAGTCGCTCACCGGGCCCTCGCGAGGTTGCCCATCTGCTTGGGCCGGGGGGCGAAGTTTGGCGGGCGGGTGTTCGTCGCCGCTCGTCTGCGTTGTTCTATGAAAACCCATTGGACGATTGCTTCCGCCGACTTATGGTTGGCCGACTCGAAGCAGAGCGCCACGACATCTGGCTCCCCGTGCTTCTGGGCTGGAAACCTCCGAACCACTTCCCCTAGCACCTCGATACTATCGGTCGCCCCCGGCAGTGTGAAACGAAGCCTCAGCTTCTCGCCCGCTTCGAGCCGGAGGTTCGGCTCAGTGGGACGCGTTCTGGCCCCCCCGGCGCTCAAGTCGAGAACCTGCGCGCTCTTCCAGGGGCACGTCTTCGCCTCGCCCTCGGTCAGCACCTGGAGCTCCGCCGGTAGAGAAACCGTCAGCCGAAAGGCAGTGCGGATCTGCTCAATCCGCCGGGGCCGGCTCTCCTTGAGGGCAAGCACAAGCTCGCAAGGGCTCTGGTCTGCGTTGGACGCGAGGACCTGCGCTTCGTGGACGAATGTGATCCCGCGATGATCGAACAGGAGAAGCACATCAGACCCCTCAGTGATCTGCGACAGCTCGTCCACTTCCCCATCTCGAGATCGAAGGTAAACAAAGGGAGTGTCTCGACGCGACACGACGGTGTCGAAGTGGGATCTCGGGCCCAACACTTCCAACGTAACGGAGTCGCCTAGCAGCAGATTCTCGTCGCTAATCATGACCGCCTCCAAGCCATCCTACCGGCCTCTCACCAAGTCCGCCGCTAGCTGCGGCCTTCAGTGCTTTTTCGCCGCAGCCGGTACTCGGCTGGCTGAGGGCGTCCCTAGCCGTCAGCCAGGGGTATCGCCCGAAGCAATCGGCCGTCCCTCCCCACCCCGCTTCTGAATCGGCTGCGGTCAGGAGGCCGAACTGGATTGCCCGCACAGCGGCCTCGGTACGATCCACTACCCCCATCTTGCCCAGGATGTTCTCTACGTGGCGCTTCACGGTCGCAGGGCTCACAGTCAGGGAGCGGGCGACTTCTCGGTTCGTTTGTCCCTGGGCCACTAACGCGAGCACTTCCAGCTCGCGCGCCGTGAGGCTTGGTGAGGTTGAGGGAAGAGCAACCTCCGGGCTTTCCCACGCGGCTGCTTCCGGCCGATCCGCCAGGCGGCCCCGATCATCCCGCAGGGTGCGCGCCACTACTTCCAGCAGTTGCAACAGCCGCATCGCCCCAGCAGCCTGAACCGCCCCAGGCAGGCCCGCCGCGGGGTTGGCGGCCACCATTGTCTGGCTCATACTCGGGGAAGCGTCCGCGAAAACGGCCCGCCAGTCCTCGACAGTCAGAGATCGGCTCACGGCCGCATCCCCTGGTCGCGGGCCGTGATGAGCTGTCTGGTTTCGGCGCCACGTAGCTCGCATTGCCGTTGACCCCCTCTTGCTCGAAACGAATCTGGCGTTGCGGCGTTTTTACAGGGCGTCGCGTTCGGCCGTCATCGCCGATTCTGGGGTTTTTCTGCCCCCGATTCGGGGCGTTTGGCCGCACCGATTGGGCGCCATGGCGACAGCCATGTGGCCATTCGTGGGGAAGCGAAATGGGCCCCCTGGCCCACCCCGAAAATGGGCCGGAGCGCCGAGGTGGGTCTAGGAGAGGCTTCTCATACTCGTCCAATGCGAAAGCGACGCACCGGCGAAGCGTCTGCACCGCCCAGGAGCTTCGGGGCCGCCCACGCGGCGGTTCTGCTGGTTACGGGACCCCTGGCGCCAACGCCCTTCGCCCAACCGCGCACCTATGCGGTGGGGGGCTTCGCAGCGGCAGCGTTACTCACCTAGGAGAGGCTAGCCAGCCTGAGCACTCCGTTTCTGGGCGATGAAGGCAGCGGCTTCTGCCCTGCGGTGCAAATGCAGTTTGCGCAGGATGCTACTCACATAGGTCTTCACGGTGTGCTCGCTCAGATACAGCGCGCGGGCGATCTCCCGATTGGTCTTCCCCTCAGCCATCAGCGGCAGAATGCTGCGCTCGCGCTCATTGAGCGTGGTGAAGGGATCGTTCGGTTGCGCCACCAATACCTTGCGTATCCACTCCAGGGCCGCTGTGGTGGCCGTGAGATCGAGCAAGGAGCCGCCCTTAGCCACAAACTCGATGCCCTCGACAAGGCAGGCCGGCTCTAGCTCCTTCAAGAGATAGCCGGAGGCCCCCGCTAGGATGGCCCCTACAACGGTTTCCTGCTCTCCGAAAGCGGTGAGCATGATCACTTTCGTCCCCGGGTGCTCCGAACGGATCTCCCGGCACGCCTCGACACCACTGCCGTCGGGGAGCCGCACATCCATCAGCACGACGTCCGGCTGGCAGCGAGTGGCCTGCGCTAGGGCGCCGGCCACGTCGCCTGCCTCCCCGCACACCTCGAAGCGGCCGAGCTGGCTCAGGACGGTCGACAGCCCGATGCGGAAAAAATGATGGTCATCGACTAGTAGCAGGCGCAAAGGAACCTGGCTTGCGGCCTCTGCCATCACCTCCGGTAACCTCCTCCCACCGCGAACCGGTGATCTCGTGGCTCGTTCGCGCTTGGTCGAAGCGGTCCTATTTCACAGGATCGGCCAAATTCGTGCATGAGCCATCCGGCCAAACTTTCACCGCCACTCGCTCGATCTGCGAGGTCGTTCAGTTTCCCGTTTGTCGTTTTCGGCCTTACGCGTCATGGGAGCCTCACGCGGCGATTTCTGCGCAACGGGAAACTCGAGCCGGATGGCCGTGCCCCCGCCGGGCCTGCTTCCCACAAGGAGCTCGCCCGCGAGCCGATGCGCGCGCTCCGCCATATTCCACAGGCCGCCGCTGTGAGAGTCCAAGGCGAGCTTTGCATCAAACCCAGAGCCGTTGTCGCTGACCGTTAGCGCCAGCGAGTCGCCCTCGCGGGCGAAGCGAACCGCCACCCAAGTTGCCCTCGAATGGCGGATCACGTTGGAGAGCGCCTCCCGAGCGACATACAACACGTCGGGCACCGCGGCCCAGCGGCCGCTTCCCTCAGCGGTAGAATCGACCTCCACCTCGACCTTGACGAGCCTATCGAGGCGAAACCTGCCGACCAGAGCCGAAAGCTCCTCCGCCAGGGTCCGTCGCGGTCGAGGCTGGGGACCGCTGAGCAAGGAGTAGTTCCGGATCTCCTCGGCGATCGCCTTGGCCTGGTCCAAAGCCCAGCGGAGGACCTCCTGCCTCGCCTCCGGCCAGCGCGGAAAGCCGCGCTCGTCGAGCTCTCGCTCCCGCCCCTCTATTCCCAGGGCAAGGGCGTACAGCGACTGGAGCACGCCGTCGTGCAGGTCCATGGCGATCCGTTCCCGCTCCTCGATCAGGCCGAGCGTCTGGCGCTCACGCTCGATCTCGGTCAGGAGGTGGGCGCGTTCCTCTTCTGCCTGCTCGCGCTCCAGGCTGCGGCGCTGCAAAGAAGCGGCCATCTCATCGAACGCCTCGGCTAGCTCGCCCAGCTCACTGCGGCCATATGGGAGCCCGCTGCGGGCACTGAGATCGCCCTGGGCCAGGCGGCGCGATGCCCTCACCAGCATCCGCAACCGCCGCAAGAGGACGAGGTCGGTGCCGAACCAGGCCACCACGAGCCCCAGCGCTATCACTACCCCGAGGCCAAGCAGATTACGCTGAACCAGGCGATCTGTTTCCGCATAGACCACAACCGCAGGAATGCCCACGCTCACGAAGACTTCATCGACAGGCCCCAAGCTGCCGAGCGGCGCAAAAGCGAAAAGGCGCGGAATCCCTTCGGCGCCAATGCCCTCGCCTACCCCTTCCCGTTCACCCGCCAGCACACGCTGAGTCACGTACCCCCTACCGGCAAGGTTTTGACCAACCCAGTCCTGCGGATCGGGCCACCGGACGAGGATCGTGCCGGTCTTGTCTATGACACCCAGCATCGACCCCGGGGCGAGCTGCGCCTCTTGAGCAAATCGGTTCAGCCAGGCGAGATCGATGCCAGCGTGAAGCAGCAGCCGAACCTCCCCTTGCTCGTTGAGGATCGGCATTCCGGTGAGCAGAGCCGCCTTGCCGCTGATTCGTCCAATGACCCAATCTCCGGTCGCGAACTCATGAGTCTGCATGGCGCGCTGATACCACTTGCGGTCCACCAACGACACCGGGCCAGAGAGTGGCGTTCCGCTACACAGTGCGTCGCCGTTCGGCAAGACGACCAGCAAGTTCGTGTACTGCGGGTGCCAGCTCAGGATCTCCGCGAGCTGCTCGTTGCACAGTGTTACGTCGCGGTCGCGCACCGCTGGAATGTAGGTGAGCGTGATCAAGATCTGCCGCGCCTCGTCGATAAGACGCTGGTGCTCGGATGAAGCCAGCCGGGTGAGCTCAGTCGCTCTCGCCTGGGCGTCGGCGGTCGCCGAGGCGCGCAGTTGCACGTTTGAGTACCACGCGAGGCCGAGCGACGGGAGCGTCGTCAAGGCTATCAGGGCCAGTAGGCGATAGCGAAGGCTGGACAGCCCCCCCTTGCCCCCTCTGCCATCAAACTGATGCGTATGCGCCACTTATACGCTTGCATGGGCCAGCGCAGGGAATGCTTGAGCCACGCGAGATTCGACCGCTTCCCCAGGGGGCGAATGTCAGCCGGAGTGTCCTGTGCGTAAAGACTTGAGGCGCGGCCCGTGCATCCTTTGTCCAGCCAAAAGCGTGTTTCACCGGCTAAAGCTCAGTTCGCGCATACGCGGACGCCAACCTGCTGCCAGCAATGACCGTTGAATTCGCATCAATCCGCTGGCTACGGGTTATCCTATGCTCTGAAGTAGGACTCGGTCAACGCGGGATATCCCTGGGCATCCTGAGGGTTCAGATTGACGTAGGAGAGCTGGGTGAACACACGTCAGTCGCTTAGGGATCTCATTGAGCAGCGGGGAATGAGCGCTAGCGAATTGGCTCGGCGGCTGGGCGAGCACCGGAACTGGGTGATCGACCGCCTCACTGGACGGGTGCAGATCAAAGCCGACGAAGTACCTCGTTTCGCGAAGGTCTTGGGGGTGGCTCCCTCCGCCTTCTTTGAGCCTGCGGATGGGAGAATAAACCGAGGAACCCCCCCCGAGGTGCCGGATCTGCGGCCCGAAGTCGTGATCCAAGCGCTTCTTGAACGCCTGGTGCCCCGGCCAGAGCGCGAGCTGATCACCCGGCTGGTGGAGGCGTGGCAGTCTTACCGTCTAAACATTGTCACGGAACATCACGAAACCCGTGGCGCTTCGTCACCCCCTGGCGCGCCTGCCGAGAGCGGCCAGGCGCCACCCGAGGGCTAGCGCATCCGGCGGCTTGCCTTTCCAAGTGCTGATAGTGGATCTCGTTCGCGAATTCATGGCTCGTCTGGCAGGCCAAGCAATCTGTTCGACCTGAAGCAGCCTACGCGCCCAAGCGGCCAGGATTGCTGGTCGCGATAGGGAAACTCAGGATGAGCAGGAACTCTTCCAGGCACAGAATCTCGTCATTTTCTTGCGGAGTAAACGAAACTGAGTGGTTCTCCGTAACCCCCGACAGCAGGTGCCCCGCTAGTGAATATTCCCGTAACAGTCAATTCTGACGCTCAACAGGCTGGCGACCTCGCCGGGGTCGGCCGGAGACTTTGAGTCGGGATGAAGGTGAGGTAGCGTGGGCGACCCGACCGGAACCGAGTATGGTAGAAAGAGCTCCGGCAGAGTTCGATGGTTCGGGTTCGAATCCCCTCGAGCCCGCCATTGTCATAAGTTATCATTGCTTTTCAAATGAGGTTATAAGCGGTTGGTGCCGTAGGTTTCGGTTTGGTGGTGGCGCATCGCCAATCGAAGCCGCCTCCAGCACCACATTGCCCGCGGCCGCAGCGCATGATGGGTCTCGGAGCTTCAACCCGCTCAAAGTTTCACGGGCCGCCCGCCTTATGCGCCCGCCTGCGACGACGCTCAATACTGCTGTGAACGTGGGGACATGGGCGCGGTTCCGGGTTACGCGATCTGCATCCGCACCTGATCGAGCATGCGCTCCAAGTCGGTGCTGCTATCTGCAAACACCCGGTCCGACGAGATGTCCCCGGGGAGCGCATGGGCCAACAAGTTGCGGTAGCCAGCGAGTTCCGACCATGGTTCCACCGTGGCGATCCGATTCTCGCTTCGATACACCTCGGCGAGATTCCCAGCCGTGATCCAGAGACGTTCCACCGCAAGGCGGATCACGGGCTGACTGTCCCAGACTGCCTTGTCCAGTGGGAGTAAGCCCCGAATCTGCTCCAGGGCGGCGATCAAAGCGTTAAGCTTCTCGCCGGAGGTCAAAACTCCTGTGCGCCGGCCGCGCCTGGCACGTCGTCCGTGATGACGTGGACGTCCTTCCCCACCACATCGGAGGCCATCGCTGCCAGGCGCGCTGTCGCCCGATAGCCTGCTTCGTAGCTGTGCACAATAAGCGTGCCGTCGTCGCGAATACGGGGATTCTCAAGCCCGAGGGCTCCGACCAGCCGCTGAACCTCTGCGCGGTGGGCCAACACCTCGTCTCTATTCGCTTTGTGCTTGCCGAGTGCCACTCGAGACGCCATAGACACATCGTATCTCGCGTGCGGCTGAATGTCGATGACCGTTGGATGGTGTGTTGTAGGCCCGCGCGGGACGCTACCGGTCCTCTTAGGGTGAGGCTGCCTCTGGTCCCGCAGGCGGAGTCAGCCATCATTTGGCGCCGGCCCATCCCCACGCTTGTGGGGACAACGGCGGGCTCAAGCTGGTAGTGGCGGAGCTTCCTGGTCCACCCCCCACGCGTGTGGGGACAACTCCGCTCGCGCTCAGCCGCACCACGTTGATTGCCGGTCCACCCCCACGTGTGTGGGGACAACACTCAAGCGGTTTGTCTGCCGAGCGGCGATTCTGGTCCACCACCACGCGTGGGGGGTCCACCCCCACGCGTGTGGGGACAACCTCCAAACGCCCAGCTCGTGGGCGGCTTTCTTTTTGTGCCACGGACGTTGGTGGCCAGCAGTTGGCGGCAGGGACAGTAGGCGTTCGGGATCAGGTGGCTCGGCCACAGCCAGGACGGGTACAGTGATGCCTCATGAGCTATCATGATGACATGACGCGCACCACCATATCCCTACCGGATGCTCTCCTGAAGGGGCTCAAGGTTCTCGCCGCCGAACGGGGGACCTCGATGGCCGCCCTCGTGCGCGAAGCCCTGGAAGAAAAGGTGGGCGAAGCAAGGCCCAGGCCGAAAAGCATCGGCATCGCGGCTTCGGGACACGTCGACACGGCGCGGCTCGCAGGGGAGATCCACCCGGAGCCGCGCTCGTGGCGCTGATCCTCGACACCGGTCCGCTGCTCGCCGTATTGGACAGATCCGACGCGGACCACATGGCGTGCCGCCGTCTCATCGAATCGGCCACTGAGCCGCTCCTCATCCCCTCGCCAGTGCTGCCCGAGCTGGACTATTGGATACGCGTCCGGCTTCATCCCGGTGTTCTCAGCGCCGTGCTCGAGGACATCGTGGCCGGCGCCTATCTGGTCGAGGATCTCGCTCCGGCTGACTATCTCCGGGTTCGCGAGCTCTGCGAGCGATACGCTAGCGCGGACATCGGCTTCGTCGATGCCTCGGTGTTCGCCGTCGTCGAACGGCTGGGGGAGGCCAAGCTCGCCACACTGGACCGCAGGCATTTCGGGCTGCTTCGTCCGCGCCACGCGGAGGCGCTGGCGCTCCTGCCGTAGGCTGATCTCCAGCCGGCCAAGCCGCGTCCGGTGGCTACGTTCGTACCGAATAAGATCGGTCCGGACTACGGTTCCGCCCAGTCTGAGGAACCGGAAACTCCATGGCCCGTAATCGCCCCCACCCACTCGTGGAACCGGCCGGCCGGACTCGGATCTCCGTGACACTAAAGCGCGCTCGAACGCGGGGATTGAATCACCCTGGGCAGCACCGGGTAAACTCTTGGGAGAAAACCACGCCGTGCGGTCGGCGGATCCTGCAGGGTCATCGTCCCGAGAGACAGCGACCATCGCCATGCTCGCCACGATCGCGTACGTTTCGGGCCACAGCCCCAAGGAGTGGATCGGCAGCTTCCTGGTGGCGTTCGCCGTGTGGGACCTCTTCTACTACGCATTCCTCCGCGTGATCAGTGGCTGGCCCAACAGCCTGCTCGACCTCGACGTGTACTTCCTCATCCCGGTGCCGTGGGTGGGACCGGTCGTGACGCCGCTGGTTGCGTCAACCTTGCTACTGATTTTGGGGGTGCGCCTCTTCGCGCACAAATAAGGCGCTCGCGCGACATCCCCGCGTCGGTCGTCGCCGACGTGCGAGCAGCACCCGGATAGCCCGACTTAGCGGTGCGGCCTCCTTGAGTTGCACCGGGTAAACTCTCGGGCGAAAACAACACCGTCTCCCCTCAGCTGCAACGCACTGCCGAGCCTTGAAGCCACCGGGGCTGAGAGCGTAGAGTAAAAGCGAGGCGGTTCGTGGCGCCGAGCGCCGAGGGCGCGGACGTGATTGTCGCTTCGCCTCGCCCCCGGATTGCCCCCTGAGACAGGGCACTTGCCCACGGACGGCTCATTTGTCCTCCTGCGGAGCTGCGCGCAGGGCGACGACCTGATCCTCATTTTCGCGACTGGGAGAAGCCATGACCTCAGCGGTTGAGCAATGGGTCGACGAGATGGCCCGGCAGACGCGACCAGATCGCATCGAGTGGTGCGATGGCAGCGATGGCGAGTACCAGCGCCTCGTGGAGCAGATGCTCGCCGACGGGACCCTCCACGCCTTGAATGACGACATGCACCCCGACTCGTACCTGCACCGGAGCGATCCGACGGATGTGGCCCGGACCGAGCAGCTCACGTTCATCTGCGCCCAGACGCCACGGGAGGCCGGCCCGAACAACAACTGGATGTCTGCCGCGGACGCTCGCGAGCGGGTGTGGCCGCTTTTCAACGGGTCGATGCGGGGGCGCACGATGTACGTGGTGCCCTACCTGATGGGGCCCGCGGCTTCGCCGTACAGCAAGGTGGGGATCGAGCTGACCGACAGCGCTTACGTGGCCGCCAACATGCGAATCATGACGCGCATGGGCCAGGTCGCCATGGACCGGATCGATCAGGGCAGCGATGACTGGGTGCCCGGCCTGCATTCCCTGGGCGACCTCTCGCCGGACCGCAGGTTCATTCTCCACTTTCCGGACACGCGCACGATCTGGAGCGTGGGATCCGGCTACGGCGGAAACGCCCTCCTGGGCAAGAAATGCTTCGCGCTGCGCATCGCATCCACGATGGCTCGCGACCAGGGGTGGATGGCCGAGCACATGCTCATCCTGGAGCTTCGAGCACCGGACGGGGACACGATCTACGTTGGGGGAGCGTTCCCGAGCGCTTGCGGAAAGACCAACCTCGCGATGCTCAGGTCGCCCTTCGAGCAAGAGGGCTGGTCGGTCAGGACCGTCGGCGACGACATCTGCTGGATCAACGTCGGGCCGGATGGTCGCTTCTGGGCAATCAATCCGGAAGCGGGCTACTTCGGTGTGGCTCCGGGCACCAGCTACGCAACCAATCCGAACGCCATGGACACTTTGAAGTCCAACACGATCTTCACGAACGTGGCAGTCACGGACGACGGCCGTGTGTGGTGGGAGGGGATCGATGGTCCCGTTCCGGAGCGTCTCACCGATTGGCGCGGGGATCCGTGGACGCCCGCGAGCGGTTCGCCGGCCGCCCACCCGAACTCCCGGTTCACGACACCCGCGAGCCAGAACCCCGGGCTCTCACCCCACTGGGAGGACCCGCAGGGGGTACCCCTGAGCGCCATTCTCTTTGGAGGCCGCCGCGCCTCGACGATGCCCCTAGTGTTCCAGGCGCAAGACTGGGAGCATGGGGTGTACGTGGGCGCCCTCATGGGCTCGGAGACCACTGCCGCGGCCAGCGGCGCGGTCGGAGTGCTCCGCCACGACCCGATGGCGATGCTGCCCTTCTGCGGTTACGACATGGGCGACTACTGGAACCACTGGCTCGAAATGGGGAAAAAAGCCAGCCAAGCGCCAGCCGTCTTCCACGTCAACTGGTTCCGTCGCGACGCCGACGGCCGCTTCATCTGGCCCGGTTTTGGCCAGAACATGCGAGTGCTCCAGTGGATCTACGGCCGGGTCAAGGGCCGGGCTGAGGACGGATCCGTGGACACGCCGATCGGCACAGTGCCGACTGCCGCGGCGCTCGGGACCTCCGATCTGGGGCTGACGGCAGAGCAGGCGAAGGTATTGCTCGACGTCGACCGCTCGGAATGGCAGAGAGAAGCGGCTGAGTACGCGCAGTTCCTGAGCCAGTATGACGAGAGCCTGCCGGCCGAGATTCGGAATCAGCAGGGGGCCCTGGAGCGGCGGCTGGCCGGCTGATG
>JACQOR010000023.1 GCA_016202435.1 Chloroflexota bacterium | reverse complement strand
GCTGCGGAATGACCTACGTCCATTTGCGGAGGGGACTCTTTCCTACAGCGCCTTTGACGCGGGAATCACGCTCCTGCGTGAGGGACTGGAGGCATTGCTGGTCATCACGGGACTGTTGGCGTTCGTGAAGCGCACGGCCAGCCGGACTGCGCAAACGTGGATCTGGGGAGGTGCCGGCCTCGGAGTCGCGGCGAGCCTCGCCATCGCTGTCGTGCTACAGGTCGCCCTGGCCCAAGTATCGACCGGGACGAGTCGCGAGCTACTGGAGGGGATTACGGGCCTCTTCGCCGCGGCCATGCTGGTGTACGTGAGCTACTGGCTTCACTCCAAGGCCGGTCAGAACGCGTGGCAGCGCTACGTCGGCCAGAAGGCGATGACGGCTCTGGCCAGGAACAGCATGCTCTCCCTCGCGCTGATCGCCTTTCTCGCGGTCTTCCGGGAGGGTGGCGAGACGGCGCTGTTTCTGATCGGGATGGCCCCGTCGATTGCGTTGTCCGACCTCCTGTTGGGCCTCGGGGCAGCCGCGGCATTGCTGGCAGTCATCGGGGTGGCCCTGGTGGGCTTTGGGATGAAGATCCCGATTCGCCCCTTCTTTCTGGGCACCAGCCTGCTGCTCTACTACCTTGCCTTCAAATTCGTGGGCGCGAGCATCCACGCGCTGCAGGTGGCGAGCGTCGCCTCAGCGACTCCCGCGCCGATTCCGCCTTTCGAGCTCGTGGGGCTCTATCCCACCTGGGAAACCACCCTCCCCCAGATTGCGCTTCTCGCCGCGGCCGGGGCGGTGCTGGTCATCAGCCGCTTTCTCCCGCGGCAGGCGAGCGTCACCCAAGCGTAGGAGGGAATCATGCGCGGAATGCTGGCCATCGTGGCTGGCACCGGATTGGGCCTGATCGCATGCTCTGCCCTGGGTGCGGGCAGCGCGCAGACCGTGGAGGTGGGGCTGAACGAGTACGGTGTGGCGCCCGCCACCACGATAATCAAGGCGGGAAAGGTGACCTTCACCGCCAGGAACGATGGCAACGAAGACCACGAGCTGGAGATATCCAACCGCGCCGGACGCGACATTCCGGACGAGGCCATCCTGGGAGAGGCCGAGGACATTGGCCCGGGAGAAACCAAAGCGTTTACGGTAGACCTGAAACCCGGGACCTACGAGCTGGCTTGTCGGCTCCAGGACACGAAGGCGAACCCGCCCTTCAACCATTACGATCGTAGTATGTACACCACTGTTACTGTGCAGTAGGCGGCGCCTCGAGTCATCGGCCAGTTCTTCCAGGAGCTGTGAGATGTCGGGCGGGCGGGGATGGCATTGAGGGACCAGGCAGCGGACGGTGGAGAGCCGGTCCTGACGCGGCGTCAGGTGCTGAGGATAATGGGCCTGGCCGCCACCGGCACGCTGTTGAGCGCCTGCGCGGGTCGCTCGCCCAGCCCGAGCGCTCCCACGGGTGACTTCTCCGCCCGTTTCGCCGGGTTCGCCCCGGCCGAGGAGCCCAACGTCACCGATTTGAGCCGGGTCGTCTGGCCCGACTTCGTGACGCAGGCGGGTCCCGAGGTCCGACGGCTCTACGAATTCCAGCTACAGAACGGGCAGCTCATGAGGTACATGCCCTGTTTCTGTGGCTGCGGAGATCGCCACCGGAGCAACCGAGACTGCTACGTGGAACGGACAGATCCCGACGGCACGGTGGTCTTCGATTCCATGGCGCCCACCTGAGACATCTGCCTGGGGGTCACGCGTGACGTGATCGCCATGCAGGCGCGGGGGATGACCCCGCGGCAGATCCGCGCCTCAATTGATCTGAAGTACGTGAGGTACATGGACCTCGCGACTCCGACGCCGTATCCGCCGGCATAACGGCGCTAGCAGATGCAACAGCTGGTCTTCGAGTGGTACGGGCTGCTGAGCTCGCTGAACGCGGCCGCTGCCATTCCCCTGCGGGGTCTCGCCGATGGCATCGGCCTGGCGCCGGTGAGCGCATTGCTATTCGGGCTCATCGGGACGACGGCGCCCTGCCAGCTCACTACGAACGTGAGCGCGCTGGCCTTTGTCGCCCGGAGCGCGACGGATCGGGGATCGGTAGCCCGCGGCGCCCTGGCCTACGTGCTCGGAAAGATGCTCGTCTACACGATCCTCGGTCTGGCCGTGATCGTGACGGGTCGCGAGTTGGCCCAATCGGCGATTCCGGTGGTCGTCACCGCCCGAAAGATCCTGGGGCCGGTAATGATCTTCCTCGGGCTTCACCTGCTCGGCGTCATTCCGCTGCGTTTCTCCGTCGGATCAGGCTTCTCGAGCTGGCTCGAAGACCGGGCGGGCAAAGGATCGGCGGGCGCCTTCGTCCTGGGGACCGCCTTCGCGTTCGCGTTCTGCCCGACCCTGTTTCTGCTCTTCTTCGGGTTGACGATCCCGCTGGCGCTCAGCGCCCCGGCCGGCGTCGTCTATCCAGGGGTGTTCGCACTCGGGACTACGCTGCCGCTGCTGGCGTTCGCGGCCCTGGCCGCGGCTGGCGCTAGCAGCGCGCAGGGATTCCTCGGGGGAGCACGTGCAATGGATGCCTGGATCCGACCGGCGGCCGGGATCGTCCTGGTTCTGGCTGGCCTCAACGACACGGTCGTCTATTGGTTTCTCTAGCGGGTTGAGGACAGAGCGCGTCGCGCCGCGCCCTAGGAAAGGAAGCGTCATAGTGGAAGCGTCTCATGGCTGTCCCTGAAGAACGTCCGGACGCGGAAGCGCGGAGCGAAGTCACCGAGGAGGCCGGCGCGGGTCGCGCAGTAGCCGTCGAGCGTGTTGAGCGGAACCGGGCGCGGGGCCAGACCGTGCTGGCAGCGGTCGCGATCGCCCTCCTGCTCGGCCTGCTGGTCATGATGGGTGCGGCATTGCTGCGGCAGCAACCCGCCGCCTTTGCCGGGTTCGGGATCAACGCCGTGGGCCGGGCAGCCGAGATCGAACCCCGACCCGCCCCCGGTTTCGTGCTCGATCTTTATAACGTTGGGAGCGTTCGGCTCTCGGACTTGCGAGGGCGGGTCGTCCTGATCAATTTCTGGGCATCCTGGTGTCCCCCGTGCCGGGAGGAGGCGCGCCGACTGGCAGCAGCCGCGGAGGCCTACGCGGGAAGGGGCGTCACCTTCATCGGCGTCAACGAGTGGGACACCGAGGAGAATGCACGTGCGTTCCTGCAGCAGTTCGACGTGCGGTACCCCAACGGCCCGGACCCGACCGGCCGCATCGCCATCGACTACGGCGTGACCGGACTTCCCGAGACTTACGTAGTGACCCGCGAAGGCATGCTCGTCAGGCGCTGGGTGGGCCCGTTCTCTCAGCCCGAGCTGGAGCAGTTTATTGACGAGGCGTTGTGACGGCTGATCGCCGTATCGAGGAGATCGCGCGTTGAATCTATTGCGGGGCGGGGCAATCCGCACGCTCGTCGGGCTGTTGGCCGGCTTCGGAGTCATCGGGGCACTGGCTCTAGCCGCCTTCGCCAAACTCGATGCAGGCGGAGGAGCCGCTCTGGACGATTTTGGCGCGGCGCCAGCCTTCGCACTGGTCGACCAGGCGGAGAGGCCCGCCTCGTCGGCGGAATTCCGCGGGAAGGTCGTCGTCGCCAACTTCATTTACACCAGTTGCACGGACATTTGCCCACTGCTCTCGGTCCGCATGCAAGCGCTCCAGGATCGGCTGCGCCAGGAGAACCTGCTGGGAACCGAGGTCCAGCTCCTCTCGTTTACCGTCGATCCCACGCGCGATACTCCGGTGGTGCTCCGGGCCTATGCCGAGCGGCACGGCGCCGATCCGTCCGCCTGGCGGTTCCTTACCGGATCGCAGGAGCAGATCATCCCGCTCATCGAGGAGGGCTTCCACCTGGGAGTAGAAGCTCTTCCGCCCACCCCGGGCACGGAGGAGGGCGGACACCACGGGTCCTACGAGGTCATGCACAGCGGGCGGTTCGTCCTGATGGATCGGGAGTGGCGCATCCGCGCGTACCTGGATGGACGTGACCTGGACTTGGATCGGATAGTTCGCGATATTCGCTCGCTATAGGGGGAGAACGCGTGCAGCCTCGGAATCCTCGAGTTGTGCTGCTCCTGGGAGTTGGCGCCGGGTTCGCGGTGGCCCTGCTGGCCATCCTGCTGGGGGCTGGGATCGTGGAGAGGCGCCAGGCTGCGGACCAGGAAGCCCGGGTGGGCCGAGGATCGGAGCTATACGGCGCCTACTGCCAGACCTGCCACGGCGACAGCCGGGGGATCGGAGGGCAACCCGGCGTGCCCAGCCACGGCCCGGAGGGACACACGTGGCACCATTCGGACCGCAACCTGACCGAGACCATCCTCAATGGCAGCAGCCTGATGGCGCAGCAGATGGAGGAGGAGCTGGAGGAGATGCGGCGGCAGGTGGGAGACGAGATTGTCGACATCATGCGGAAGCAGATGGGACTGCAGGATGGCGCCCCACGCATGCCGGCGTGGCGAGGCACGCTGGCGGACGAAGATATCGACGCGGTCCTCGCCTACATCAGGACCTTCTGGACGCCGGAGCAGCAGCGCGCGCAGCAACAGACGCCCATGATGCGATGAGCGGCGCATCCCTACAATTCCTGGGGACGATGGGCGCGCCCACTCGGCCGCGGATTTTGCGGCAGCCGGGGTGCAGGGAGGGTTGCCGATGAGCAGCCACGGCGGACAGGCACACCAGCATGGGCTCACCCACCGCAACCGGACGTTCGCGGTCGGCGTTGCCCTCAACGTGAGCTTCGTCGCCGTCGAGGCGGGCTTCGGCATCCTGGCCGGCTCACTGGCGCTCGTCGCCGACGCGGGCCACAACCTGAGCGACGTCCTGGCGCTGCTGCTGGCTTGGGGAGCCGCGGTCCTGAGCCGACGGGTTCCTACCGCTCGACGAACCTATGGCCTCAGGCGGTCTTCAATCCTGTCGGCGCTCGCGAATGCCGCCGCCCTTCTTGTCGTCGTGGGAGGCGTTACCTGGGAGGCCGTGCGGCGGCTCCAGGAGCCGGAGCCGGTCGCCGGTGGGATTGTGATCGCCGTGGCGGCTTTCGGCGTGCTGATCAACGCAGCCAGCGCGGCGCTATTCCTCTCGGGCCGCAGAGTGGACTTGAACCTGCGCGGAGCCTTCCTGCACCTGGCCTCTGACGCGGCGGTGTCGGTCGGCGTGGTGGCCGCGGGCGTCGCGATCCTGGCCACGGGCTGGCTCTGGCTCGATCCCGTCGTGAGCATTGGAATCAGCCTGGTGATTCTTTTGGGCACGTGGGGACTGCTCCGGGACTCGCTTAACCTCGCTCTGGACGCGGTGCCGGACCAGATTGACCCTGGCGCGGTGGTTGCCTATTTGTCGAGCGTTCCCGGCGTGAGGGATGTCCACGATCTGCACATCTGGGGATTAAGCACCACGGAAACCGCACTAACCGTTCATCTGGTAATGGGGGAGGGACCCAGCGGAGACGCTCTGCTCACCGAGATCGGTGGGGAGCTCCACGAACGCTTCGAGATCCGGCATGCGACGGTCCAGTTCGAGCACGGCGACCCGGATTTCGTGTGCGTCCTTGAGCCGGCGCACGTCGTCTAGCGACGGCGGAAGCAAGCAAGCCCAGGACAAGATCGCCACCGCCACCTCAGGCGCGAATGATGCGCAGGCCGTTCGCCACGGCCGGCAGCTCGCTCGCCTCTTGGGCGGCTGCCGGTGAGGCGAGAGGACGAACGGCCGGGTCGGCATCCGGTCTGGCTGGGTGGGTTTCGGCCGGTCAGTGCTTCCGAGGCCGATGGGGCAGCCCGTACACGACCGGGATTTGCCCACCCCACGGCGCCGCCAACGTTTCCTCGTGGATGTCGTAGCCACCCACGTCGTCATCTTCGCCGGTGGCACGGCGCTCCGCGAGATACTGGTCCAGGTCAGCCCGGGCGTTCGGACCCACGAAATGCACGTTGCCGCAGCAGCAGTGCTCGTGGTCCGACTCGGCGCTATCGCGAACGTACTCGGTGCTCGGCTTGCAGCCGCAGGGGCAGTCGTAACGCACCAGGGCTTCAGTGGGCGAAACCTCTCGGACGATGAACTCCAGGCGAGCCACGCCGGCGCCGCCTGCCTCATGGTGCTCGTGATGGTGCTGATGCTCCACGGTGCTACTCCTTCTTCACAAACTGTTCCGGGTTCCGGTCGAACGACCGCTTGCAACCCGGCGAACAGAAATAATAGGTCTGGCCCTCGTGCTCACTCTTGTGCTGCGCCGTCTTCTCGTCGACGCTCATGCCGCAGATGGGATCCTTTGC
>JACQOR010000022.1 GCA_016202435.1 Chloroflexota bacterium | reverse complement strand
TGATGCGACCAGCGGGACTGTGTAAAGAGGACGTGCGGTGGATAATCTGACTTTGTACGGGTTTGTTGCTGTAACGACGATGATGCTCTGTTATGCATTAGAGTCCCGTGGCCGCGGCTTCGTGCTTGGCTTTTCCACGGCCTGCCTGGCCGCGTCAAGCTACGGGTTCCTGGCTGGGACCTGGCCTTTTGGGGTCGTGGAGCTGATCTGGTCCGGCGTCGCGTTCAGGCGGTGGGCCCGCCGCGGGCGCAGGGCAGCCTGACGCTGCTCGCGCACGAAACGTACCCAATAGATCGCACGGCCATTGGTCGGGACGGGCCTACTCTGTCCTGAGAAGAGCCAGCTCACGGGGGCGAGTGCCGAGACGACGCGCCCCCTTCGACGTGATAACCACAGCATCGCCCCAGCCGAGCCGCTTGTCGACGGCGTCGGCCTTCCAAACCACCTCCGGGTACACGAGAACACACTCTCCTTCGCGCAGCACCGGGCCCTCCAGGGATGTGGCCAGGACTTCCCTGCCAGCGATGGCCGGGAGGTCGTCCCCCAGGCCGATCCCTTTGAGGCGCGGCTCGCAGCGGTAACGCTCTGAAAGAGTGGCTTGGCCTGCGTCAATGAGCGCATCGAAACTCATCCCCGGTCGCAGCAGGGTCCAGATTTTCTCCCATGCCGCTTGGTGCGCTTCCCAGGCCCGTCGTATTTCCGGAGTCAGATCGGAGACGAGGGTCTGTGCGATCGTCGCCCCGTAGCCGTCTATTCGGCCCGAGGTCTCCAGGAGCAGGATCTCGTCCCCGTGGAGGGCAGCGCCGGAAGGCCGACGGCTATCGCCGTCGTCCACGCCCGCGCGCAGGCTGAGCGCAAACGGGGGCTCGCTGCCGGCGAGCGCCAGTGCAGCGGTCGCCTTTGCCCAGAGCTGGCGGTCCGTCGCTTCGGCGGGAACGGACAGCGCCGCGCTGAGGCTGTCCTCGGCCACGTGAGTGGCCACGGTGAGACGCTGGATTTCCTCGTCGCTCTTCACGTCTCGCGCGTCCCGAAGCAGGGCACTCGCGCCGACCCACCGAGTGTGGGAAAGCCATTCCCGCAGCACCACGAAGCTGTTGTAGTTCAGGTCGCCGTCCGCCGAGTCGATAAGGCTGTCGAGTCCGCTGATACCGACGATTCGTCCATCGGCCCCCAGCTCGCGCATCCGGTCGACGACAGTACGAGCCCAGCGAGGTCCCCGAGGACGGACATCATGCACCCAGGGTTCGGGACCGTCCCAACCGGTCTCATCTGCAAGAACCGTCGGTTCCGCATGGAGGGGAAAAATCACGGGCCCGGCTTCGAGCTGGGTCAAGTAGCGGGTGTTCGCCCGGTCGGGGACCACAAGGAGGTCGATCCCAGCCGATTCCATCAGGATTCTTACGGCCGTCCAGCGGCGATCACGCTCGGCCAGGGAGAAGCTCACGATGGGAACTCAGCTAGTGGGTGGGTGGGCTGGATGCGCCGATCCGAGCCTGGCGGGTTCGCTCGAAAGCGTAATAGGCCATAGCGCCACTGAGGAAAAGACCCACCCAACCGTCACGCCATCCGCCCAGATCCACGTACCGGCGCCAGAACTCTCGCATTGGCTGTCCGAGGAGAGCCCGCCGGCGCGGCTTCGCATGGGCGGCAATGAGGGCGCTCACCTCCATCGCGGTGTAGCGTCGCTGCTTCCGAATGAATTGCCCGAGGGACTGGTAGTTGAGATGGATGAGAGGCGTCGCCAGCCATGCCTCGGGCCCGTCGAGCATCACGACCTCGTGGACCGGGCGGGTCTCATCGTAGCGAGCGTGGGTCCGATCTAGCAGGCGCAGTTGGTAGTCCGGGAACCAGCCTGCCCCGCGCATGGTATGGCCGAAGATGACGTTGTGGCGAGGGACCCAGAAGCCTACCGGCGGAATTTCGCAGCCGGGCGGTTGGCTCCCGGCGGCCGAGCGCACTTCCGCAGCGAGCGTGTCAGAGACGCGCTCATCGGCGTCCACGAAGAAAACCCACGAACTCCTTGCGAGATCCAGTGCGGCGTTACGCTGCTTGGCATACGACTCGAAGGGACGGACCTCCACCCGGTCAGCCAAAGACTCCGCGACACCGACCGAATGGTCCTGCGTTGCCGCGTCCACGACCACGAGTACCTCATCGGCCCATCGCAGGGCGGGTAGCATCTCCGAGAGATGCGCCTCCTCGTCGCGCGCGATCACGCAGCCGGTCACCATGGGTCTCGGTCCCTCACTCAGACAAGCGTCTCGTGTAGCAGTTGTTCCACGGCCTCCAGCCTCGGTCCGGCCGTCGGGTCGTTCCCGCTCGCCGACTCTCCGATGAGCCGCCGGCGCACCATCATCAGCCCGATGCGGGTGATGAATGCGGCGGCGAGTTTGAAGAGCGGGCCTCGATGCTTTTGGTGGAGGCGACGACGGCTCGCGTACAGGTGGATGATGCTGGTCGGGGTTTGTGTCGAACTCGCCCCGCTCTGGTGGACGACAGTAGCGGTCGGCACCTGCATGATTCTCCAGCCGGCCCGTTTGGCTCGCATACACCAGTCGACTTCTTCGCAATACATGAAGAAGCCTTCGTCAAGAGGACCGATCTCGTCCCAGGCGGCGCGTCGAATCAGCATGCAGGCACCCAGCGGATGGTCGATTTCAACCGGCTGATCGTCCCGAGCGTCGAGCCGCCCGTTCCACCGCGTGTGGAGCAGGCGAGCCGGGCGGGGAAAGAACTCGAGCCAGTGCATCAGCAGGCTGGGGTACGAGAAGGCTGCGTCTTGAGCGGTGCCGTCCGGATAGATGAGCCTGGGCCCTACCGCCGCGACCTCTGGATGGCCGTTCATGAAAGCGGTGAGGGTAGCCAGGGTTCCGGGTGGCACCTCAGTATCCGGATTCAGCAAGAGCAAGTAGCGGCCCCGAGCCTGCTGCGCGGCACGGTTGACGCCGGCCGCAAAGCCAAGATTTGCCGAGTTCTGAGTCAACGAAACCTCAGGATGCATTTCCGCGACCTGATCGGCGGTGCCATCTGCCGAGGCGTTGTCCACGACGATTGTTTCCAGGGGTGGGCCGCCCTGTGCACGAATGGCGTCGAGGCACCGGTGCACGAAGTCACGCGACTGGTAGGTCACGATCAACACCGAGACGTCCGGAGACGGCTCTTCCCGCGAATAGCCGGCCACTAGAAGCTCACCTGGATTTGGGCGCGCCCAACACCGTCGTCGTGGATACGGACCCCTTCCTGGATGATCCCCGCGAAAAAGAACATTCTGGTGATCCGGTGCCACACCTGGACGACGCCGGAAATCTCTGCTTCTTCGTCCGGTTCCAGATCATGACCGAATCCCCAACGGTATGGATAGCGAGCACCGCCGCTGATCGGCGCGCCGGCCCAGTCCACGCCCGCCCGCCAGAGTCCCGCTCGGTCGATGTGCTCGCCGTTCTCAATGGAACCGAAGCTGTCATAGCTGGAGTACCGATAGCCGGGAGTCGGGCCCTGGGTCCGCAGGATCGTGTCGCCCACGTTTTTGATCCGCATGCGGATCTGCACTTCGCCGCCGAGCAGAATCTGCCTCGGGGCGATGTCGACCCGCAAGATCTGCGCGCGAGGAATTCCGCCGGCGGCGACCTGCACGGGCGTTCTCACCATGGTCACGTTGCCTGCCGCGTCCCGGGCCGAGACGACGTACTGGTAGACGCCGTCGGGGAGCGGCGTGTCATTGATCACTCCGCTCCATGATTCAATGTACTCACCGGGCTTTCGTCTTTCGTCCAGCAGGCGCACATCTACTCTGCGACCGGCAGCGTCTTCGGCGTAGATTGAAACCAGCGCTTCTTTTGAGAGCCGGAACGTCGCCGTGGCGACATCATCCAGCGCGTCGAAGTTCGGGCTGATAGCCGACGGTGACACGGTGAGGGGCTCGAGGCGCGGCGGGTTCGTGTCGGCTCCCTGGACTGTGAGCGGCGCGACTGCGGACGCTCGGTGTCCCTCCCGTCCGAGCGCATCGACCACGAGGTCGTATTTGCCATCCGGGAGCACGCGTCGATTTCCGGATAGCTCGGCCTCGGTCCGGGTGCCGTCCACGGTGATCTGGTAGGTGCCGGCGGCCGGCCGGGGCTCGTCTGTTCGAAGTGGGAAGTGGCGCCCCGCCGAGTCCCGGACCGACACGGTGACGTGCGCGGGCGCGGAAAGGGTGTAGCGAAGGAGGGTGGTGTCACGCAGCCCGTCGCCGTCCGGTGTGATCAGACCGCCGGTTACTTCCGCCTCGACTCGGAGGGGCTGGTTCGAGCCGCAGGCCGGGATGAGCAGACTGCAGGCGACGAGCAGCAAGGGGGCCCCGCGCATCAAGGGCATCGCCAGATTCTCTCGACCTGTGAACCGAACCGTTCTGTTAATCCTGAGGGGAAGTTGGATTCTCTCCGCCTGTGAGGAAGCCGCGCCGGTGATCTTGAGGACCCTGGTTCCGGTTCGCCTACTGAGAAACATCTTGTAGCATACGATCCGCCCCAGGCGATGTCTCGTGCGCGTCCGCTCGGATGCTACAATTTCGTTTGGCTCGATTGGCGGGGGTGCATGCGTCTTTCACACGCGGTAAGCGCCCAAGCGCACGAGCTCGGGAACGGGCTGTTTACACCCATCGCGGCAGACCTCTTCCTTGTGGAAGAGCGCCTTCGGGCCATGGCTCGCGTCGAGTGTACCCCCCTTGAGGCCCTTCTGGCTCGGGCCTTGGGCAACCCGGGCAAGCTAGTGCGTCCGGCCCTGACGATTGCATGCGGTCGCCTCTTCCGGGAACCCAACGCTGGCCTTTTGTCCATGGCTGCCGCCGTCGAGTGCCTTCACACGGCCACGCTGATTCACGATGACATCGTCGACGAGACGGAGGAGCGCCGCGGTGGACCGTCTCTGCACGCCTCGTCGGGCCGAGCCGCTGCCCTGCTAGCTGGCGATTACCTCTTCGCTCAGGCGGCTGCCGTGGCGAGCGAAACCAACAACTTGCGGATCATGCGTCTGTTTGCCGACTGCGTCATGAAGGTCTGCACGGGCCAGATTGAAGAAAACGCTCGGGGTAGAACTGCTCGGGCCTTCCTAACCCGCGAAAGTTACTACCGGACGATCGATGCCAAGACTGCCGCGCTCTTTACACTCGCCTGCGAGTCGGGAGCGGTGCTAGGAGAGGCCTCCCTCAGTCAAATCGACGCGCTGCGCACCTACGGCCGCACGCTCGGACTGGCTTTCCAGATCATCGACGACATCCTGGATCTTACCGGGGATGAAGAGCTCATGGGGAAGCCTGCCGGCAGCGACCTCCGACAGGGCGTGATGACCCTTCCGGTCATCTATCTGCGCGACGAGATCTCACCGACGACGTTGCTCGCGGCATTCAGCGACGATGGCGCCCGGGATCGGGCGATCCAGGAGATTACCGAGGGAGCACGGGGCAGTCGGGCCATCGAGCGCGTCCACGAGGAAGCCCGTGACCTGGCAGTGAGTGCCACGACGCTACTGGCGGGGCTACCTCCTGGCGTTTGCCGCGATTTGCTTGAGGCCCTGGCTACGCTGATCGTGGAGCGCGACCTCTAGAAACCGGTGTCGCTTGGGACCAAGAACTCGCCGGGCGTCCAGCCCCGGATGCCGCGCGGGTCTTCCACGTTCCGCCATACTCGCCCCTCAGCAGTAACATCACCGCCAATAACGCGCAGAACGGTGCGGTCGGGATACGCTGCGATGCCCCGCGCGGTGGCGCGAGGCTCCTCCCGGATGAACGCACCGGTGCCTCCAGTGTTGGCGACGCGAACGAACTCAGCACTCGGTTGCGGGGTGCTTTCAGCCGATAGCGGCGTTTCAGCAGGCACCGGCGATGGGACGGTTGCCACGGTGGGCTGTGACTGAGGACTCTCAGCGAGGGAGCGGGGGCCAAGCGCCGACACCAGTGTGGTAACGGCGAAGAACGCACCTATGAGGACGGCCACTCCCAGAATCACGGCCGCGCCCAACGCCAAAACCGGCGTCGCTAGTCTCCGCGGCTGCGCTACGAAGGGGCGGTCGCACCACTGGCAAGTCTTAGCATCGGGCTCATTGCGTCCCCCGCAGCCAGGGCAGGCAATCACGAGACTGGCTTACCTCCGAACGACGCGCCGGACCCGAAGGATAAGGCTTTTCAGGGGCGGTGACCCTTTTTCCTCAGGGACTGTCCAGCGCGGACTTGCGGGGTGGCCGACTCAATGCTGACGTTGCAGGGCCTCCTCATAGCCTCACAGGAGCGGCGGCTGCTTGGCCGTCCATGGGCGCGCGGCGGCGGTTCTGGAGTTGAGCGGGCTCCGGAGCGTCGCTAAAATGCGGACAATTGGCCAGTGGCCAGTAACGCTGATGGGGTTAGGCGCGAATGGATGCAACCGCCGTTACTGTTTCCGACCAACTGCTCCAGGTTCTGTCTGAGCACCGTTTTGCCGATCTCATCACCGCCGTTTCTGCTCCTCCCGGTGGGCCAGTAGCCGTGGGGGCAAAGCTGCTGACCGATCACAGCGGCTCGGTGTGGGGGAGTCTCGGGGACAGCCATGTGGACGAGGCGGTTCTGGCCGACGCTCCGCGGCTCATGGCGCAGCGCAAGAGTCAGGTCATGGCCTACGCTGTTCCGGGCGGAGAGGTAGAGGTCTTTCATGAGTTGCTCGAGCCGCAGCCACAGCTATTGATCCTCGGCGCCGGGCACATCGCCGTGCCCCTGGCGAAGTTTGGCCGAGAGGTGGGCTTCGAAGTCGTTGTCGTGGACGATCGCGACAAGTACGCGAATGAGGAGCGCTTCCCCGGGGCGGATGAAGTCATTGCCGCGGATTTCGGCGAAACGCTGGCGAGTTTTCCGGTCTCACCGTTCACCTATGTGGTCATCATCACCCGGGCCCATACGTACGATGAGGAGTCGCTACGGGTCTTGTTGGGACGCGACGCCGCGTACATTGGCATGATCGGCAGTCGGCGCCGTGTAGAGACCGTTCTTCGCACCCTGGCGGCTGAAGGCTTCGACCGGGACCGCTTGCGAAAGCTCTACTCGCCGATCGGGTTGGACATCGGGGCCGAGACGCCTGAGGAGATCGCACTGGCGATCATAGCGGAGGTCGTCGCGGCGAGGCGTGGCGGCACCGGGCAGCCGATGTCTCGGAAGCTCAGGCCGATGGCCTTTTGAGGCAGGTCAGCCGCTCGCCCGCCCGTATCCCTGAAGCTGTCCGACGAAGTTGCCTCTCGGACCCGTAGAATAGACAGGAATGTTCTGGGAGAATCCAGTACTTCAACATGCGGAGGCCATCGATGGCTGAGGGCGCGGACGTCAGCACGCTACTAAAGCAAGCGAGGGAGCACGGGGCCCAGGGCGAAAAGAGCGTGATGGCCACCATCGTGCGCACGAAGGGGTCTACGCCCCGCGAGGTGGGCGCGAAAATGGTGATTTTTGAGGACGGTCTACTGATGGGAACGATCGGCGGCGGCTGTGGCGAAGCTGATGTCTTCCAGGAGGCCATGAACGTCTTCGAGACTGGCCAGCCGGTGCTCATGCACGTCGATCTCACTGCGGACGAGGCCGAGGAAAGCGGCGACGTGTGCGGTGGGATCATGGATGTCTTTATCGAACCCTTAAGGTTTGCCCCTAGCAACGACGCCACACGCTCAGCCGATTGATTCTCTTGATGCGCCGTCCGACCGGCTACCGGCCGGGACCGCGACGGTGAAGACTCAATCAGAGGCTTCCAGTACAATGGCCGTTAGTACTGTCGCGCGGAAGTGGCTCAGCGGTAGAGCATCACCTTGCCAAGGTGAGGGTCGCGGGTTCGAATCCCGTCTTCCGCTCCCTGATGAATGGGCTCGTCGGTTTCGGCGAAGCCCATTCTGGCACTCCGGCCCTGGGGCCTCGTGAAAACAATCTGCTCGTATGTTGATGGTGTTCAATGAAAGTCGAAACTGAGGAGCTACCGAATAGCGAGGTAGCGCTCTCCTTCGAAATCGAAGACTCCCGCCTGCAGCGCGCGATGGACGCAGCGGCAAAGCGCCTTGCTGGCCGGATCAATATTGCTGGTTTCCGTCGCGGCAAAGCTCCCCGGGCCCTTGTCGAGCGGGTCGTCGGCAAGGAGGCGATAACCGAGGAAGCACTCGAGGACCTCCTTCCCACTGCTTACAAGGAAGCTCTGGGTGAAACCGGCATCCTTGCTCTGACCGATCCTCAGTTCAACGTCGAAAGCGTTAACCCATTCAAGGCTACGGCCACCGTGGTGGTTCCGCCGCACGTCGAACTGGGCGACTACCGAAGCATCCAACACGATCCGCCCAGTGGCAGCGTTGGTGATGAGCAGGTGGACCAGAATCTCCAGCTCATGCGCGGAAGAAACGCGAATTGGGTCCCCGCGGAACGCCCAGCCGCGATGGACGATATGGTGGTCATCAACGTCCTCGGGAAGATTGAAGACCGGGTGGTCATTGACGAGGTCGACGTGGACTATCTGATGATTCCGGCGCGAACCGTTCCCGTGCCGGGTTTTGCGGAAGCAATCGTGGGCCTCGCAGCGGACGAGGAGCGGACCTTTGATCTTCTGGTGCCTGAAGACCATGACAACAAGGAGCTGGCGGGGAAGACCGTCGCCTTTCAGGTCCGAGGCAAGGAAATACGGGTCAAGGAATTGCCCGAACTGGACGACTACTTCGCCAGCACTGTGAGCGACTTCGCAACCCTTGAGGAACTTCGCGCCCACATCCATTCTGAGCTCAGCGAGCAGGCCGCCGCACGGGCCCAGGAGCAGGC
>JACQOR010000020.1 GCA_016202435.1 Chloroflexota bacterium | reverse complement strand
GTCCAGGAGAGACTCCGGAAGCAACCGGACCTGGTCGATCAAGTAGTGCCGAAAATCGTTCGCCATCGCTCCACCCGCAGCACTTAGGGTCTTTGTAAGAGCGAACACGGCCAGTCGGCCTTCCAGATGTCCAAGCCGACACAATCACCTAAATATCGGACAGGCTCCTAGCACTGGCGCACATGTAGAAGAGGCCCGAGCCAACGGCTCGGGCCTCTTCATTTCCTTCACCGGCGCTTTCTCTTTACGACGGCTCGCTGCTTCGCTGGTGGCCGGCGGCCAGCAAGTGGGCGATCTTGCCGCTCTGACTGGTGATGGGCGCGCGGCGCTCCACTCGCACAAACGCTCCCTCACGCCAGACGTTGCTCATCGGAGGCGCCAAGGTAACTCGGGTGTGGATGGATCGAGTTGAGAGAACCAGCGCTCCGATGGATAGCCAAGCACGGCGCCGGCCACTTGGCGCTGTAGCCAGGTGGAGCTGACCTCATTCCAGCTTCCTCGGACCGTATCCATTGACCCGCGAATGATCTCGTACGCGGCGAGAGGCAGGGCGTACCCGCGGAACGCCTCCCTGTCGACTCTAATTCCGGTCACCCGACCTCGCGCGCCTCGCTGGAGCAGCATCCCACCCGCAACGCGAGGATTGACGAGGTGCTCTGGACGTACGTTCAACGTGAGGTTTCCTCGCCGAACGGCTGTTGTCCCTCTGAGCTCCTCAAAAGTCAGATAGATTCCGGCGCGGAACAACGTCTGCAAAGTTCCCTCAATGCCTTCCTTCCGGACCATGCTGACCACGTCTTCGTACTGGCAGCCCGCCCGGGCAAAAAGATTTCCATACGGAGTCTGCGGCGAAGCATAGGCCACGTCGTAAACGCGCTCGAGGAAATTGGGCTTGCGGTTCTCAAAGGGAACCCTGAGCCTTGCCAGAGGCTCGGACGGATCGATGTCGAGCGTCAGCAGGCCTGGAAGGCGGATAAGGAACCGGATGCCGGCCACCAGATCGAGCAGGTCGTCACGCATCGCGATGAAGCCGGACACGGCGCCAAGTCTAGCGGCGGTCAAAGACGGCTACAAGCACGCGGTCGCAGTGCCGCGCGGTCGTCGGTGGCGGTTGGCGAGCCTCGACGGCGAAGGTCTCGCGTGCCCGAAACGGCGGTAGTGCGGTTCGAGCAAATGGCTTAAGATGGCCGTGCCTCAGTGTCACCAAGAGGATGACTGATTCCTCCGTTGCTCGGAGCAGAGAACGAAAAGGAGGGAACCGGCAGAGACAGATTCGCGAGGGAACCGGGCGATGGTCCGACAGCCTTCGGCAGCGTCTCGGAGCCGGAAAAGGCCGACGGGCGGTGCGTTGAAAGTGTGAAAGGAAGAGCCGAGATGCACTTCGACGATCTCAGGCAGTACATCGCAAAAGTGGACGAGCTCGGGGAAGCTGAAAGGATCAACGGAGCCGACCCACATCTGGAGCTAGGCGCGATCTACGCCATCAATGCTCAGGGCCCGAACCCGATGCTCATGCTGTTCGATGAGATCAAAGGTTACCCGAAGGGCTACCGAATCGCGACCAATCTGCTCGGTTCGGGGGTGCGGGGCCGACTCGCCAGAAACATCCCACTGGATCTCGAAGGTGAGGAGCTGGCGGCATTCAGCAAGAAGCGATTCCGTGAGAAGCGACCGGTTCCGCCAGAATGGCTCGACACGGGACCTGTGTTCGAGAACGTGTTGGAAGGAAGCGACGTTGACCTGACCAGGTTCCCCGCTCCTCTCTGGCATGAACTTGACGGCGGCCCCTACATTGGGACCGCCAGCGCAGTAATGACCCGGGATCCCGACGCAGACTGGGTGAACGTGGGCTCCTACCGGAGCCAGTTGTTCGACCGAAACCACATCGGATTGCACCAGGCATATGGGCACCATGGGCAGATCATCCGGGACCACTGGTTCGAGCGGGGACTGGACTGTCCGGTGGCCATCTCGCTGGGTCAGGAACCGTCCCTCATCGTGTTCTCGGGCAACGTCGAGCCGTGGGAGGTTCCAGAACTCGACATCGCCGGCTATTTCAGAGGTGCTCCGGTTCAGGTCGTCAAAGGGAAATCCGGCCTCCCGATTCTCGCCTGGTCTGAACTGACCGTCGAAGGCTTCATCATGCATCCGGACCATGAGCCGATGCGCCTGGAGGGAGGTTTCGGGGAGGCCTCGGGATACTACTCGCATGTCGGGGGTTATGCTGCTCCGGTCATCAGAGTCGACGCGGTCTATTACCGGAACGATCCGATCATCACGGCGCAGCCGCCCGTGAAGGGCGCTAGCCGGGATAGCGACGCCGGTGAAGGGCGCGATGGTGGCGAAGTTGGGCTGATGAAGAATCTGGCGGAGGCGGGTTTCCATGACGTCCGGGGCATCGGCCATGCCGGGCCCTTCACGGTCATCTCGGTCCACCAGATGTACGCGGGACACGCCAAGCGGATTGCGGATTGGTTCATGTCCGGCGTGGGCAACCGTCCGCCAAGAATGCTGGTGCTGGTCGATGATGACATCGATCCGCATGATCAGCGAGAGGTCTTCTGGGCCATTAGCACCAGGATCGACCCGGCGGAATCGGTACACATCTACCGAAACCTGTGGGATGGTCTGGGGACCCGGAACCCGCCCGAGCAGAAGGAGATCGAGCTTGAGCATGGCCTGGCGTTTTCATCGATGCTGATTGACGCGCTCAAGCCCTTCGCCTGGAAGGACGAGTTTCCACCGACCAACGATGTCTCCCCCGGCCTCAGGCAAAGGATCATCGAGAAGTGGGGGGAGTACCTCGCGCTGGAGCCGGAGCCGGGAAGGCGGGCGCCGGCGCGCGGCCGCTAATCTGGGGCCCGGCAAGGGAGGGATTGGAGAGAAACGAATTCCGGCACTGACCGAGGCGATCATCAAGACCGATGGCGTAGTCAAGAGGAGGTTGGACCAATGGCAATGGCCGAGCGGTACGGCAGTCCGAGTACGCAGATCATTCGACTCATGGGCGCCTGGCAGTATCCCTTCCGGAACGTCGAGAAGGACGACAAGATACTGGTCCTCACCGACGACGCAATGGACCCGATGGTGTGGCAATCCGCCATGGCCGCGCTTTACGAGCGAGGAACAGACCCGACGCTCGCGATGCAGCCTCGGCGCGAGCACCACTGCGCTGACTTGAACTGGGGGCTTCTGGCGGCGATCAAGGAAGCGGACCTGGCTCTGGGCCTGCTCAGCACCGCCACCATCGCTTCTCCGGGGATGCGGGCGCTGCGGCAGGCCGGGGTACGGGTCGGGAGCCTCACCCTGATGGAAGAGACCACGGTGGAGGTGCTGCTCGAAGGAGGAGGACGCGCGAAGTCCGATGATGTCCGGGAGATGATGGAGCTGCAGCAGCGGATCGGACAGGTCTACGACAAAGGCACGAAGATCCATCTGTTGTCCCAGACCGGTACGGACCTAGTGGCGGACATCACCAGCTATGAGCCCGGGACCTACGGGAACCTGGGCGGCAGGCGGGGAACGGCGGCGGAGCCGTTCAGCCGGAACCCCGAGACCGGCAAGCTGGGCGGTGGGACTTGGCCCTACGGTGAGCTCCACATCGAGCCCACGCCGAACACCGCCAATGGGACGGTAGTGTGGGACACCACTGCGATCTACCCTCCGGGGGTGTGGAAGAACCCCGTGCAGCTCACGATCAAGGACGGTACCGTCACTGCCATCGAGGGGGGGGGCGAGGCGGACCAACTGCGCTGGTACCTGGAGAAGTACGGGGACGAGAACTCCTGGCGAGTGGGCGGCGAGATGGCGATCGGGACGAACAAGCTTGCTATGCCGAACCTGGGACTCATGCGCAGCGAAAAGAAGCGCTACGGCGCGATGCACTACGGTATTGGCCATGGGGCGGACCTGGGGCTCGTCAATAGTTGCCTGCGGACCGAGGGGATCATCGGCCGGATAACGATCGTGGTCGATGACAATGTCGTCGTGGCCCAGGACGGGAAGATCCTGGTCTGAGCACGCGTCCTATCGTCGTGCGGGTACCTCGGCTGGGCGCCCGCACGACGATAGGCGCAGCGGCGCACCAGAGACGACGCCGCGATTGCGAGAGGGATAGGGGTAGCTTGGCATGGTAGAGCACAGGCCTTCAGAGCCGGGCACGGGGATTGGTGCGCCGCTGAGGCGCCGGGAGACGGAGCGGTTCATCCAGGGTGCTGGAACCTATGCAGACGACGTCCAGCTGCCGAATCAGGCATATGCCGCTTTTGTGCGCAGCTTCCACGCTCATGCAAGGATCACTGGCATCGATCCGGACGCCCTGGCCGCTGCACGAGCGCTTCCGGGCGTCCTGGGTGTCTTTACGGAAGAGAACTGGGGAGACGTGCTGGGCGCACGCGGCCCGTGGCCGCTAGCCAAGGGAAAGGTCTACCACGTGGGGCAGCCCATCGCGGTGGCGGTGGCGGAGACCCGCTCCGAGGCACAGGACGCAGCCAGCGCCGTAGTCGTGCATTACGAGCCGCTGCCGGCGCTAACGGACCCCGAGGCGGCCATGCAGCCGGACGCGCCGCGGCTGTTTGAGGATATGGAGAGCAATGTCCCGCGGGAAATGCACCTCGCAAGCGACGGCCTGGATGACGTTTTTGCGGGGGCCGACCACGTGGTGAAGGCGCGGCTGCAGACCAGCCGGATCCAGGCCAGCCCGATCGAACCCCGGGCCATGGTCGCCTCCTACGACGCGATCAACGATGAGGCCACCATCTGGATCGCCGCCAAGGTCGTCCACGGCGTGCGTTCCCAGGCGGCGCGGACCCTGGGGCTGCCGGAGACGAAAGTGCGGGTGATTGCCCCGGACATTGGCGGGGCGTTCGGGGGGAAGGGCGGTTACGGCCCTGAAGAAGTCATGCCGCCGGTCCTGGCCAGGCACCTCCGCCGCCCGGTGAAGTGGACCGAGATGCGCACCGAGGCTCTGGCCACCGCGAACCATGGTCGGGACCTGCGGCACGATATCGAACTGGCGCTGCGGTCGGACGGTCGGATCCTGGGCCTGCGAGACCGGATTGTCGGGGATACCGGCGCGGACGCGAGAGGCCAGGCCTCGGTGACCGCGGCCTTCCTTTACATGACGGGACCGTACGACATCCAAGACTACGGCGTGGACGCTTGCTCGGTTGCCACCAACAAGACGGCGCACGGGTCGGTGCGGGGGATCGGGAAGGCCGACGCGGCATTCTGTATCGAGCGGACCATGGACATCGCGGCGCGTGAGCTGGGTATCGACCCGGCGGAGATCCGGCTCAAGAACTTTGTGCCGGAGGAAAAGTTCCCCTACCTCACTCCCACCGGCGCCACGCTGGACAGCGGGCGCTACGCCGAGTGCCTGAAGATGGCGTTGGATCTGGCCGGCTACGCGGAGCTACGGAAGGAGCAGGCGGCGCTCCAGAACCGCCCCGCCCTGAGGAGGGGCATCGGCATCTCCTTCGTGATTGAGCCAACCGGAGCGGCCCGGCGCGGTTCCGGAGGCGGCTACGGTGCGTGTCGGCTGAAGGTGGAGCTTTCTGGAGCGATTAGCGCCTACCCGGCCGGCGGTGCGCAGGGGCAGGGGCACAAGACCACCGTGAGCCAGATCGTGGCGGACCGGCTGGGATGCCTCCCCGAGAACGTGCAGGTCTTCATGTCGGATACCCTGGTCACCCCCAACGGGGCCGGGGCGGGGAGCAGTCGGACGTCCCAGACCGTCATGCCGGCCGTTTTGGTAGCGGCCAACAAGCTGCGAGAGAAAATCCTCCGGATTGCGGGACACCGTCTGGGGATGGACCCGCGGGACCTGCGCCTGGAAAAGGACGTGATCCGCGGGGCGGAGCGGCAGATTACGCTCCGGGAGGTAATCCAGATCGCTTACCAGGATGTGGACCGCCTGCCGCCAGGTGAAGAGCCAGCCCTCGAGGTGACCGGGTACTTCATCAACGAGAACCACGTCTACGACTTCGACGAGAAGGGGCGCCGCAACGAGTTCTCGACTTACCCGTACGATGCGACCGTTGCCGTGGTTGATGTGGACATCGAGACCGGTCAGACCGAGGTCGTGAAGTACGTCAGCGTGCACGACTGCGGAACGATGATCAACCCGAGGATTGTGGCCACCCAGCACGTCGGCGCGATTGCGCAGGGGATCGGCGCAGCTCTGTTCGAGGAGATGCGCTACGACGAGGAAGGCAAGCTCCTGACGGGGACTTTCATGGACTACCTGCTTCCCACCGCGCACGAGATTCCGTTGCTGGTGCTGGGCCACATGGAGACGCCCACGCCCTTCACGCCGTTGGGCGCGAAAGGCGCGGGCGAAACCGGAACGATCAGCGCTCCGTGTGCGATCGGCAATGCCATCGAGGATGCGATTGGGGTACCGGTGCGCCAGCCGCCCTACACTCCTGAGCGAGTGCTGCGGGCGATTCAGGCCGGCCGGGCCATCCCGACCGGAGGAGCGAGCCGGGGTTGAGCGGAAGGTGCGTGTGAACGGGCCGGAAAGGAGCAGGTAGCCATGTTGCGGAAGCAGGCGGATGTGTCGTTGGTGCTGATCGGGTTCCTGGTGCTGGCCGCCTGCGCGCCGACTCAGGCGCCGCAAACGGGCACTGGACCCGAGGCGGGCGCGCCTCCACAGGTCTTCAAGACTCTGAAGATCGCGATCCAGACGGAGCCCATAACCTGGGATAGCGTGATCACTGGTGGCTCCGGCTCGCCGACCTCCGGAGGCCAGAACAATCTGGCGCCGATCGCCCAGGACGCGATGCGGCGGACGCTGACCGGGGGAGAGGTGGTCGACCTGCTGGCCGCCGAGGTACCCGACGGAGCCAAAGGGACCTGGGTGGTCAAGCCGGACGGCGGCATGGACATGACCTGGAAACTCCGCTCCAACGTCAGGTGGCACGACGGCACCCCGCTCACCAGCGCGGACGTTGCGTTCGCGGTCAGGCTGCGGACAGATCCGGACAGCTCGCGACTGGCCGGCGGATCGGGTGCGGAGAGGCTGCTCACGGGCGTGACCGTGCTGGACGACTACACGCTCGTGGCCCACTGGAGCGGGGTGAACGTCACGGTCAATGACGGCACCGGGCTCACTCCCGTGGCGAAGCACATCCTGGACCCGGTTTATCAGACATCGAGGCAAGCGGTGGCCGATTCTCGGTATTTCACGACGGAATTCGTCGGTACCGGACCGTTCAAGCTGGTGCGCTGGGAGCCGGGCTCCCACATCGAGTTCCTGCGCTTCGACGATTACTACCGGGGGCCGGCCAAGCTGAACCAGGTATTCCTGCGGTTTGTTCCCGATCCCAACACCATGGTGGCCAACATCATGTCGGAGACCGTAGACGTGGTGCTGCCGCAAGGCGTGGACGTCGAGCTTGCCTTCGAGCTCCGCGAGCGCTGGCAGCGAGAAGGGTCCGGCAATCAGGTGCTCATGGAGACCCGGGACGGGATCGCGCAATGGGAGGTCATGCTGAATCCCACCTATGCGCGGCCGGTGAATGGGATGACCCAGCAGCCGGTGCGACAGGCGCTGCTGCAGGCGGTGGATCGCCCGGAGCTCGTGAACGTGATGACCTATGGGCTGTCGCAGATCGCCTATACGATCTATCACCCCGACGATGAGAACTATCCGGCCGTGAAGGATGTCGTTCCACCGCTGAATCGACAATACGAGTACCCATACGACGTGCGACGGGCCGAGCAACTGCTGGCGCAGTCGGGATGGACGAAGGGACCCGATGGGGTCCTCGTCCATCAGCCGAGCGGTGAGCGGTTCAACTACCAGGTGCTGACTCGGACCGGCAGTGACCGGTTCAAGGAGTCGTCGATCATCCAGGATTACTGGAAGGTGATCGGCGTGAACCTCGAGATCCACGTCCTCACGCCGGCCGAAGCGGCTGACAATGAGTACATCGCCACCCGCAGCGGCGCATCTTTCAATACCGCCGCGGGGGCCAATTTCTACGGTCTGCGGGGGCACTCGAGCACCATTCCCCGACCCGAGACGCGGTGGACCGGCAATAACCGGGGACATTTCAGCAGCCCCGTGGTGGACAGCTTGATCGAAAAGATCGCGGTTACGATCATTCAGCAGGAACGGGTAGCGCTGCACCGGCAGCTCGTGGCGGCGATTACTGAACCGATCCCATACCACTTCTGGTATTACGAGATCAGGCCGATCCTGATGCTGAAGGGGGTGACCGGCCCGCGGCTGGTGAACCAGGTGTCGTCCGGCAACATCTGGGCCTGGGATAAAAACTGAGTTCCGGCGGTCATAAAAAAGGGCCCGAGCCAGACGGCTCGGGCCCTTTTTTATTTCATCAGGAGTCCGGTTACGTACATCAAGAGCATGCCGGCGGCGACGCCTGAAAAACTGAGGAAGGGCGCGGGTTCTCGCGCCTCGTCACGGCGAATCAGTCGTGCGATCTCGACGGCGACCTGGAAGACCGCTCCGGCCCCAATTCCCAGGAACAGGGCGGCGAGTGGCAACGAGAAAGTGAAGCCCCCGATCCAGGTTCCGACGATCGCCGGCGCCCCTCCGAGTAGACCGAGAAGGATGAGTCTGCGCCAGGTCGGCCGGTCGCGCAGGATCGGCGCCACGATACCCAATCCCTCGGTGATGTTCTGAACGATGAAGCCAATGACGAGGAAGGCGCCCAGGGCAATCTCACCCAGCGAGTAGGCGGCGCCGATGGCCAGGCCCTCGCCCAGGTTGTGCAGGCCGATTCCCAGTGCGATCGTCGTCGCGACGGCCAGACGTTGGCTCGACTCGTTCCGCTCGATCCGGCCCTGGTTCCGGCTCACCGCTTCCAGCAGCAGGAAAGTGAGCACCAGGCCCAGCCCGACCAGTGCCACGCCCTGGAAGGGGCTCGCGACCCGGTTCGCGACCTCGAACGCCTCACTTAGTGCATCGACTCCCAGGAAGATGAGCAGACCAGCCGTCAGGGCCATCAAGAAGATGAAGGCTGGACGGCCGAGGCGACGCAGGGCCGGGTACCAGAGCAGGCCCAGAAACACGGGTATGACGCCAACGTAGAGGCCGATAAGTGTGAAACTGAGCAGCAGCTCGCCGGTCGGCGTAGGCGTCTCAAACGCGACTGGGATCTCCGTGGCAATCACGATGGCGTCGGCCGTGACGAGCCGGATCTCGTAGGGCTCACCCTCTACCCATCCGTAGGGGATGTTCACTGTCGCGCTGGCGAGTCGCCCCAGCGTGGGGCCTGGGTCAACCAGCGCGGGCCAGACCGCGTCGTTGACGATCACCTGAGCGATGGTGATCTCCTGCGGCCCGACGTTGCGAACCTGCAGGTGGAAACCCTCGGACGAGATGACGGTTCGCTCGACGTCAAGTACGTTGATCGGCGCGGGTGGTTCGAGCTCAAGACCGGCGTTGGTGGCCGCGAAGACGGCAATAATCGTGCCCAGTAGGGCCAACGGCAGCAGGAAGAGCAACACCGTGACGATCCCCGGGGTTCCCCGCGCGGGTACCCGTGGCGCGACGGGCGTCGACCCGCCCGGACGCGGCTCCGCGGTGGCGGTGTCGGCCATCGACTGCCCCGCTAGCTTGCTTCGATGGTGAGTGTGCCCACCATCCCCGCTCGCTCGTGGCCCGGTATGCCGCACCAGTAAGTGAACGTG
>JACQOR010000018.1 GCA_016202435.1 Chloroflexota bacterium | reverse complement strand
CGGCGATAACCGGTACTTCACCACCGAGTTTGTCGGCGCCGGCCCGTTCAAGCTGATGCGCTGGGAACCGGGCTCCCACCTGGAGTTCGAGCGGTTCGAGGGCTACTATCGGGGCCCGGCCAAGATCAGCTCCGTGACCATACGCATCATTCCGGACGCCAACACCATGGCCGCCAACATCCTCGCAGAGGCCGTGGATGTAGTGCTCCCAGCGGGCATAGACGTGGAAACCGCCATGGAGATCCGCCAGCGCTGGCAGCAGCAGGGAACCGGCCACCAGGTGCTCATGGAGGGGGATGACAAGCTTGAGCAGTTCGAGCTCATGCTGGATCCCACGTACGCGCGACCGGTCAACGGGATGCCTCAGCAGGCGGTGCGACAGGCGCTCTTCCAGGCGATCGATCGCCAGGAACTGATGAGCGTGATGACGCAGGGGCTTTCCCAGGTACCCAACAGTTTCTATTTTCCGAAGGATGAGAACTACCCGTTCTTGAAAGACTGGATCGATGGTCCGAATTTCACCTACCGCTACCCGTACGATTCGCGGCGGGCCCAGGAGCTGCTGGCGTCTGCCGGTTGGACACCCGGTCCGGACGGGATCCGGGTGCACCAGCCCAGCGGGGAGCGGTTTGCGTATCAAGTACTCGTAAGGCAGGGCAACGGGCCACTCAAACAGGGGACGATTATCCGCGACTATTGGAAGACGGTGGGCGTCGATCTTGACGTTCACAGCATGACTACGAGTGAGACGAATGACAACGAGTTCCTCGCCACTCGAACCGGTGCCGCCATGACCACGAACTCCGGAGCAGCGTTCTATGGACTGCGGCTGCACTCCAGCTCCATTCCGCGTCCGGAAACCCGGTGGACCGGAAACAACCGGGGACGTTTGAGCAGCCCGGTCGTGGATCGCATCCTGGAAGAGATTCCGCGCACGATCAACCGCGATGCACGGACCGAGCTGCACAAGCAGCTGATCAGCGAGATTAGCGGCAAGGTGATTCACCACCCGTTCTACTGGCAGATCGTGCCGATTCTCATGCTGAAGGGGGTATCGGGCCCTCACCTCGTAGGGAGCACATCCGCTGGCAATATCTGGGAGTGGGACAAGAGCTAGCAGAATGACCGGCAGAGGCGCAGCAAGCGGGAAGGAGAAGGCTGAAAGTGCATTTTGATGACCTGAGAGAGTACATCGCGAAGGTAGACGAGTTCGGGGAAGTCGAGCGAATCAATGGGACCGACCCCCATCTGGAGCTGGGCACGATCTACACCATCAATGCCCAGGGCCCCAATCCGATGCTCTTCCTGTTCGACGAGATCAAGGGGTACCAGAAAGGTTACCGGATCGCTACCAATCTCCTCGGCTCCAGAATCAGGGGCCGCCTCGCCAGGAATATCCCGCTCGATCTTGAGGGTGAGGATCTCGCAGAGTTCAGCCACAAGAGAATCTACGAGAAGAGAGGGGTTCCGCCAGAGTACGTCGACACGTCGCCCGTCTTTGACAACATCATGGAAGGGGACGACGTCGATCTCGCCAGGTTCCCGACCCCGTTCTGGCACGAGCTGGACGGGGGCATCTACCTCGGTTCGGGCAGCGCCTGCATTACCCGGGACCCCGACGAGGGATGGGTGAACATGGGCTCTTACCGGAGCCAGCTTTTCGACCGGAACCACGTCGGGCTGCACACGGCGCACGGCCACCACGGACAGGTCATCCGCGACAAGTGGTTCGAAAAGGGCCTGGATTGTCCCATCGTGATCTCGCTCGGCCAGGAGCCATCCCTGCTGGTTTTTTCCGGCAACGTCGAGCCCTGGGGTGTCTCCGAGATTGACATCGCCGGGTACATCAGAGGGGCTCCAGTCAAGGTCATCAAGGGACCAAGGACCGGGCTCCCCATTCCGGCCTCGTCGGAGATCACCCTCGAGGCGTTCATCATGCATCCCGACCACGAGCCGATGCACCTGGAGGGCGCGTTCGGGGAATCCTCCGGGTACTACTCTCACATCGGCGGGCATGCCGCCCCCACCATCAGAGTCGATGCGGTCTACTACCGGAACGATCCGATCATCACGGCCCAGCCGCCGGTCCGGAACGGCGCCCGCGACGATGCTTCCGGCGAGGGCCGGGACGGTGGGGAAGTTGGGCTCACGAAGACGTTGACCGAGGCGGGCTTTCACGACATAAGAGGGGTCGGCCACGCGGGGCCGTTCACGGTCATCTCGGTCCACCAGATGTACGCGGGGCATGCCAAGCGCGTTGCCGACTGGTTCATGTCGGGCGCCGGCGGCAGGCCTCCGAGAATGCTCGCCCTGGTGGATGACGACATCGATCCTCACGATGCCAGGGAGGTCTTCTGGGCGATCAGCACGAGGATTGACCCCGCCGAATCGGTCCACATCTACCGAGACCGGTGGACCAGTCCGACCCAGCCCAGACCCAGTCCTGAAAAGAAGGAAGTACCCCTCGAGCATGGCCTCACGATGGGGTGCGTGCTGATCGACGCGCTCAAACCGTTTGCCTGGAAGGATCAGTTCCCGCCGACGAATGACGTGTCGCCGGAGCTGCGGCAGAAGATCATCGAGAAGTGGGGCGAGTACCTCGCGCTGGAACCCGAAAGGGGCAGAGGCCGCTAGCGGACTCAGGAATTCGTGCGCCCCCCGCAAGATGGGCGCGGGGCCCGAATCCCAGCCTCAGTTCGCGCTCTGGCATGGGTCAATAGAGAGGGGGCTCGTCTCCGGCGAGATTGGACTGTGACCCGTTCAATGGGTAATATCCGGCGTGTCTCGCCTGGATCCCCGGTCAAACTATGGAGCGCAGGAGGACCGAGCATCATGGCTTCGCTCACGATCAACAAGGACTACCCCATCGAAGGCATCGAGACCGTCCCCTGTCGCCAGGACGGCATCCGGGGCATCGTCAAAGCGTATCTGCTCCACGATGACGACCAACTCGTGCTGGTGGATACCGGAGCATCCGATCTGGACTCGGACCTCATCGTCGAAGCCGTCGACAAGATCGGCCGCACCATGAACGACCTATCCCTGGTATTCCTTACGCATAAACACGGGGATCACGTGGGGGGGTTAAAGAAGCTCAGGCCACTCGCGGATTTCCCGGTCGTGATCAGCGAGATCGATGCTCCCGGCATGCAGGAGCAAACGGGAGTGAAGGCCGACCGGATCGTGGCCGAGGGCGACTCGCTGCCGGTGCTGGGCGGCGTGAAGGTGATCGCCATGCCCGGCCACACGCTGGGAAGCCTGGGCCTCTACGTCGAGCGCGCCGAGGCCTTTATTGCCGGAGACTCCATCGTGAGCGCGGGCGGCTGGCTGCTCCCCTCTCCACCGTTCCTCTCTGAAGACTCCCAGCTCGCGCGAACGTCGGTTCAGCGCATGCTGGACATGGGCCTCAAGATCGACAAGGTGCTCATGGGCCACGGTGACGACGTTTCGGGTGGGGCACCCATGTACTTCAGTCGTATCCTGGCCGAGGGTCGCGGGTAGGCTCCAGCCTTACGATTCGGGCTGAGTCCGCCCTGAGGGGGGGCTCAGCCCGAATCGTTGCCTCACGGCCGGGCGTCCGGCACGAACGTCCGGTCTCTTGGACTGACGTACAGTCACTTGCTCCACGGCGCGGGTCCTCGTCCCGCGCCACGGGGCCACCGGGTGGTCGTCCTCTAGAGGAGAGTCGCTCGGAAGAAGGCGATGGTGGCGGGCCAGGAGACGTACGTCGCTGCAAGGTCCGCGGGATCTCGCTCCGGATTCAAGCCGAGAAAGCCATGGTGCGCGCCTGGATAGACGCCGACGACGGTGGTTGAGAGACCCGGCCGCGACTCCAGCACCGGCCGCACATCGCGGATCCGCTGATACGGTGTGACGGTGTCTTCCATTGGGAAGTGGATCTGCACGGCGGTTTCCATCTCTTTGCACTCGGTCGCTACGTCCAGCTCCCAGGCCAACGGCTGAGGCCGAAGTGACGGGTAGAAGGCCGAACAAGCTTTGACCCGTGGGTCGCCGGCCCCCAGCAGCATGGCCATGCGCCCGCCCATACACGTGCCAACCGTGCCAAAGCTCTGGACGCCGAGGTCCCCCAGGTAGTCCACCCAGCGGATGTGCTCTTTCCGGGCATCGGTGTCGAGCAGCCCCTGGGTGATACCGCGACGGGTGTCACTGTCGATACTGGGGTCGTAGGCTGAGAACGGGTCCCACCCTACCACCGTGAACCCGGCATCGGCCAGCCAGTTCGCGTATTCGTCGGTGCCTGGCCCGAGCCCCGGCCAGCTGGGCATCAGCACGATGCCCGCCCCGTTGGGACGGGCGGGACGGGTGAGCCGCCCCCGCAAACCATCCGCGGTCACGTCGGTCAACTCGTGCTCGGCGGGGGCATCCCAGCCTCGCGGAACCGGATCCCTTGCCACCTGAGTGGAGCCCCCGGCCGAGAGAACTCCGGCCCTCGCGCCTGAGGAAAGGAGTCCGGCGGCACCAAGTGTAGCGCCTCCGGCGAGCTTGAGGAAGGTTGCGCGTGGGATTCGGGGCATCTGGGCCTCCCTTCTCGTCTTGCTAGCGGCTCAGGCCGCGAACCGGCGACCTGGAGGGGATTCTTCTATCTCAGTTCTTGTCCCACTCGTGGATGTTGGCCGTCGCCGAGTCGACGGTGATCTTGGTGCCGGTCACACCCTTGAGCGAGATCATGGGCACGCTCTCCCAGTACAGCGGGAACATCATGGCT
>JACQOR010000017.1 GCA_016202435.1 Chloroflexota bacterium | reverse complement strand
CTATCCTACCCAGTCACCGCCATCCATGAGCCACCTCGGCATCTCAGCCGGATCGCATTTTTCAGCAGTCACCTAGCGCCGTTTGCCCTAGCCCACGAATAGTACCGCCTCGATACGCTTTCATCGCTCTCACATCGGTCACGCCCGCACACGCGCCCGGTTCCTGCGGGAAGGCCTGAGCAAACCCGTCCAGCTCCGGTCCCACGGGCTGATCGACAAGAATGCAGACTTGGCCTCGCCCCCGCTCCCCCAGATAATATACCGACCGACTAGTCGGTTTCTTATCACTCATCTGTCCTGAGGAAATCCGGGTGCCGAAGGTCAGCGAAGCCCACCTCACCGCGCGGCGCGAGCTCATCCGCGAAGCCGCGGCCCACTGCTTCATCCACAGCGGCTACACCAATACCAGCATCGATGACGTGTGCCGCGAAGCCGGCGTCAGCAAGGGCGGCTTCTACGTTTACTTCAAGAGCAAGGAGCAGCTCTTCGCCGCCGTTTGTCACGAGCATTGGGTGGGGGGGCTCGCCCAGCTCTGGGACTCCCTGCGGACCTATCCCACGGTGCAGGCCAGGCTCGAAGCTCTGGGTGACAATGCGTTTCTCCGTCTCGGAACCAACCCCGACGAACGGCTCGAGCGAGCCCGCATGACCGTTGCCGCCTGGAACGAAGCGGCGCACAGCGCGGAAACGCGGGAGATGGTGGCCGAGGGCTACAGCGCCTGGCGTCAGAAAGTCGAAGCACTCGTGCGGGAAGGCCACGTCACTGGCGAGATCGATCCCGCTTTCGATCCGGCGATGCTGACCCTCGCCCTCGCGGCCACCTTCGACGGCATTCAGGTGCTCCAGGTGATCTCCGGGGAAGCGCTCGACGTTGAACGCTTCCACGAAACACTGATCAGATTGGTCGAGAGAGGCTTCCTTGCCCGCTCGAGTTGACGCCTGCGCCCGCTCTCGGAGTCAACGAATTGCTTACCCCGGCGAAGCTGAGGGAACAGCATGTGGATAACGCAGCTCGCGGTCAGGCGCCCCCTGGTCATCGTGATGGCCTTCCTCGCCGTCGTGCTCCTTGGCGTCCTCGCCTACACAAAACTGGGCGTCGGGCTCTACCCTAAGACCAACTTCCCCTATGTCTCCGTGGTGACCCAGTATCCGGGCGCCAGCCCGTCAGACGTCGAGACGTTTGTCACCAAGCCCATCGAAGACGCGCTCGCGGGCCTGACCGGCCTCAAGCACATGGGCTCGAGCTCGGCGGAAAGCGTCTCCTACGTCAACCTCGAGTTCGAGGTCTCCGCCAGCGCTGACACCGCGACCACCGACACCGAGCGCGCCCTGGCAGCCATCAGGGCAACCCTACCCGAAGGCGCCAAGCCTCCGGTCGTCCGGAAGTACGACTTCGCCGGACCCATCATGTTCGTCTCGCTCCAGGGCGATCTCTCGCCGACCCAGCTGTTCACGCTCGTGGACCAGAGGATCAAGGGGCGATTGGAGCGCGTCCCCGGCGTCTCCCAGGTAACTGTCATCGGCGGGCAAGAGCGCGAAGTGCAGGTCCAGTTCGATCCCGCCAAGCTCCGCGCCTATGGGGTCTCCGTCGACCAACTCGCCGCAGCGCCAGCGGTGGAGAACGTCACCATCCCGAGCGGCCAGCTGGTTACCGGCGGCAGAGCATTCAACACCCGCCTGGTCGGGCTGTTCGCCAGCCCGTCTGACCTGCTGAACGTCGCGATCGGCGCGGGCCCGGCTGGAACGATCTATCTGCGCGATGTCGCGGTTGTGGTCGACACCACGAAGAAAGTCGACCTGCTCTACCGCGTCGACGGCCGGACAGCCATCGGCCTCGTCGTCTCCAAGACCTCCGAAGCCAACACCGTCGAAACGTCCCGGGGAATCCGGAGGGAAATCGCCGCCCTAGGGGCCGAGCTGCCCCCGGAAGCCAGCTTGCTCGTCTCTTTCGACTCCGCGGTGTTCGTGAACCAGGCCCTGCAAGGGGTCCAAGAGAACCTCATGGAGGCGGTGCTTCTCACGGGCCTGGTCTTGCTCCTCTTCCTCCACACGTGGCGCAGCACGGCAATCGTGCTGCTGGCAATCCCAACTTCGCTCGTGGCCACGTACGCGGTGATGTACTTGGTCGGCTTCAGCCTCAATCAGCTCACGCTCCTGGCGCTGGCCCTCAGTATCGGCGTGCTCGTCGACGACTCCATCGTCATCCTGGAAAACATCTTCCGCCACCTGAGTCTGGGCAAGGACCCCCGCACCGCCGCGCTCGACGGACGGAGCGAGATCGGGGTGGCCGCGCTGGCGATCACCCTCGTAGACGTCGTTGTCTACGCCCCGCTCGGTTTCCTTACGGGCATGATCGGCCAGTTCTTCCGCGAGTTCGGCTTCAGCGTCGTGGCTGCCGTCCTATTCTCCCTCGCCGTCTCCTTCACTCTTACCCCCATGCTGGCAAGCCGCTGGCTGCGCCCACCGAGACCAGAAGATGCCCTCGGCCTCATGGGGCGCTTTGGCTCGGCCTGGGACGCTGGATTCGCGCGCCTCGAGCAAGCCTACGAACGGGTGCTGGCCTGGTCCCTGGGCCACCGGAAGGCCGTGGCGGCTGTCAGCTTTCTTAGCGTCGCGCTCGCCTTCGCCTACTTCCCGCTCGGCCTCCTAGGGACGGAGTTCGTCCCCAACGCCGACCAGGGCATGCTCTCGATCCAGGCGAACCTGCCCGCTGGGAGCTCCCTCGAGGCCACCGATCGCGCGGCCCGCGCCCTGGAAAGCCAGCTTGCCGCGGTGCCCGAAATCGAGCACGTGCTGACGTCGGTGGGCCGCGGGAACCCCAGCGGCTTCCAGCAGCAAAGTGGCTCCCACCTGCTGGAGATGACGGTCCTCCTGCGCGATCGCTCGGAACGATCGCGCGCCGTCGATCAGCTGCTACCGGACGTGAACGCAGCACTCCACAGCGTTCCCGGTCTCGACGGGCGTTCCCAATTACCCAGCGCCAGCGGCGCAGCCCAGCCCCTGGTCATTCGCGTGAGCGGCGACGACCCGGTCGCGCTGGCTGCCTATGGCGAGCGGATCGAGCAGCTCGTGCGCAGCACACCCGGCACCGCCGACGTCACCAACAGCCTCGCGGAGACCGCGGTCGAGCTGGACGCGGTAATCGATCACGCCCGGGCGTCGGACCTCGGCGTCCGCGCTACCCAGGCCGCGGCCGTCCTCCGGGCCGCGTTGACCGGAGACGTAGTGACCCAGCTCCGGCCCACCGGGGAGAAGGAGGTCGACGTTCGGCTTATCTCGCGAGACGGACGCGCGACCAGCATCGAGGACCTGCGCACACTGCCCGTCATGACGAGCCGGGGCACCATCGTGCGCCTGGATCAGGTAGCCACGGTAACCCCCACCGAAGCGCGGCCGCGCGTGGATCGCCGGGACCGTCGGCGCCTCATCAGCGTCGGAGCCGGCTTGGACGGCAGTCGATCGCTCGGCGAGGTGACCACCGACCTGCAGCAGCGTGTTGCTGCGCTCAAACTACCTTCCGGTTACGTCGTCGACTTCGGCGGCGACGCCGAGCTGCAGGAAGACTCCTTCAATTCCTTCGGCATCGCCCTGGTGCTGGGCATGATCTTCATGTACATGCTCATGGTGGCCCTGTTCGAGAGTCTGCTTTATCCCCTGGCGGTCATGTTCTCAGTCCCGGTTTCCCTGTTCGGCGCGTTCACGGCGCTCGTGATCCTCCGGGAGAACCTGGGGCTGTTCTCCCTGATCGGCCTGATCATGCTCCTTGGCCTCGTAGCCAAGAACGCCATTCTCGTGATCGACTTCACCGAGCGGCTGCGGCGCGAAGGCCTCGCCCGCCGCGAGGCGCTCTTGCGAGCCGGACCAATCCGCCTGCGACCAATTCTGATGACCAGCGCGACGCTCGTCGTGGCAATGGCGCCCCTTGCCTTGAAGCTCACGGTAGGCGCTGAGTCTCGATCCTCGATCGGCGCGGTGGTTGGCGGTGGCATGATTTCCTCCACCCTGCTCAGCCTCATCCTGGTCCCCGTGGTCTACAGCACCCTGGACGACCTCAAGGTCTGGGCCTCAGGAGCGCGCCGCTGGCGCATGCACCGCCCCCGGCCGGGCACCGCCACCACCGGGGCCACGCCGGAGCCCACCCACGCGCCCGTCCCCGCCGAGATCGCGCCCTCCTTCAGCCACGAGCAGCCTCTTAACTGATCCTTTCCGAGGGCGTCCCTTTCGGGCTTCATGAAGCGTGCTTGATGGCACGTCCGAAGAAAGTCGCTAAGTCATCTTTGCTGTCGACGGCACCGCTCAGTTCTTGTCCCAGGACCAGACGTCGGCCGTGTGGCTCCCACCCACCAGATAGGGGCCGGTGACACCCGGCCCCAGCAAGGTCGGCTCGATGATCCAGTACCAGGGCAGGAAGAAGACCTCCCCCATCAGCAAACCGTGTAGCTCCCGGTGCGCCGCTCCCCGGGCATCGACATCAATCGTGCGCTGGATGCGATCGATGAGGCCGTCCACCGTCCGGTTGTCGTAGCGACCCCGGTTGTTGCCGGTCCAGCGGTTCTCAGGCCGCGGAATCGTCGACGAGTGGAGCCTCAGCCCGTAGTATGACGACCCGCCGATCGTGATCACAGTCCCGCCCGCCAGCGTCGAGTACCACTCGTTGTCGTTCAGCTCGGCCGGCGTGGCCACGTGGATCTTGAGATCCATGCCCACCTGCTTCCAGTAGTCCTGGATGACGGTGGCCTGCCGCATGTAGTCGTCGCCGGCCCGAGTCGAGATCATCCACTCGAACCGCCCGTCCTGTGGGTGCACCAGGAACCCATCCGCCCCCCGCGTGGCCCAGCCGGCCTGGGTCAGCAGGTTCTGGGCGGCCCGCGGGTCGTAGGGGTAGGTGAAGCGCGGGATGTCGTCCTTCACGTACCGGTAGTACGGGTCTTCCAGGTGATAGTAGGTGAGGGCCGGCTCGGAGAGCCCGCGGGTCATGATCTGGTTCAGCTCGGCCCGATCCACCGCCTGGAGCATTGCCTGCCGCACCCGAGCGTCGGTCGCCACCGTCACCGGACGCGCGTAGGCTGGGTCGCGCATGAACTGCCATTGCTGGAGCGCTTCCCGAGTCTGGGCCAGCACGCGGTTCGGCGAACCTTCCCGCTCCCAGCGATCCTTCAACTCGAGCCCAACATCCAGACCGACCGCGCCCGGAGCCCCGATGACGTCCACGGCACCGGCCAGCATGTTAGCCACCATTGTGTTCGGGTCGGGGATGATGCGGACGATCAGACGGCTGATCTTGGCCGGCCCTCGGTAATAGCCGTCGAAGCGCTGGAACTCCAGGTGTGAGCCCGGCTCCCAGCGGACCAGCTTGAACGGACCGGTACCCACAAACTCAGTGGTGAAGAAACGGCTCTCGGAAACCGCCTGGCGGGACCTCTGGAACACGGGCTCCAAAATATGCCGGGGCAACGGGTCGAGCCCGGTCCCGATATCGGCATCCACGGCAATCGCGCTCCAGTGGACAGTGAACGAGTGCGCATCCAGCGCCTTCACGTCCTTGATGAAGCGCTCCAGGCCGGCCCCGGTCGGGATGCGGGCGCTCTCCGGGTCCGACCGGATCTTGAACGCGAACTCGAAGTCGGCCGCCGTGACCGGCGTTCCGTCGTGCCATTTGGCGTTAGGGATGATCTTCCACGTCATGTCCATCGTGGCGTCGGGGTTGACGGTCCAGGTGCCCCGTTGCTGGGAAGGCACCTCCGCGGCGAGCAGGTTCACGTACTCGATCACGTTTCCCGTGAACATGTTCCGCCGCAGTCCGTCGTGGGCAATCGCTGGGTAGTTCCCGATCCCGCCTGCGACGGGGGAGCCTTCCTGGCCGGTCACCCGAGCGTCCCAGGTGGGCAGCTCGCGGCCGAGCACCATCACCAGCGTCTTCTCTATCTGCGCGGCCGGCTGGTCCGGAGCGGTACCCGCTCCCGGGGCAGGCAGACCCGGAACGCATGCCGTCAGAACCAAGAGTCCGAAGATCACCAACGACCAGCCCGCGCGCTTCCTTTGCATCGTCACCCTCCTCCGAGGAAATCGCGTCCGCCCAGCGGTTATCAGGCCAGGTTCCGGTCACCTCCCAGGGGACAACCGATAGAGTAGCGGCCGGAACCGATAGAAGCCGAACACCTCTCGGCTCCGCGGGAAGCCGAGCAAGATGATCGTGGCGCCCAGCAAAGTCGCCAGGGAAAGGGGACTGGGTCGGCGGCGGCTGAGGTACT
>JACQOR010000019.1 GCA_016202435.1 Chloroflexota bacterium | reverse complement strand
TCCATCGGCAGCTCTCGGAAGACGTCTTTGCAGAAGCCGTTCACGATCATCGAGACGGCGTCCTCCGAAGAGAGTCCGCGCTGACGGGAGTAGAAAAGCTGGTCCTCGCTGATCCGCGAGGTGCAGGCCTCGTGCTCGACGGTGGAGGTATTGTTCATGACTTCCACGTAGGGGAACGTGTGAGCCCCGCACTGGTCGCCCAACAACATTGAGTCACATTGCGAGTAGTTCCGCGCGCCGCTTGCGCCCCTCTGGACCCGCACGAGACCGCGATAAGTGTTGGAACCGTGCCCGGCTGAGATGCCCTTCGACACGATCGTGCTCTTGGTGTTCTTCCCAATGTGGGTCATCTTCGTGCCGGTGTCCGCCTGCTGATAGTTGGCCGTCAGGGCCACCGAGTAAAACTCCCCCACAGAGTTGTCGCCCTGCAGAATCACGCTCGGGTACTTCCAGGTGATGGCGGAGCCGGTCTCGACCTGGGTCCAGGAGATCTTCGAGTTCACGCCCGCGCATTTACCGCGTTTGGTGACGAAATTGAAGATCCCGCCCTTTCCCTCTTTGTCGCCGGCGTACCAGTTTTGCACGGTTGAGTATTTGATCTGAGCATTGTCCATGGCCACGAGCTCGACGACGGCTGCGTGCAACTGGTTGGTGTCGCGCATTGGCGCCGTGCACCCTTCGAGGTAGCTGACGTAGGCACCCTCATCGGCCACGATCAACGTCCGTTCGAACTGGCCGGTATTCATCGCGTTGATGCGGAAGTACGTAGACAGCTCCATCGGACAGCGCACGCCCTTTGGGACATAGCAGAAAGAGCCGTCGGTGAAGACGGCCGCGTTCAGCGCCGCGAAGAAGTTATCGGTGTAGGGCACCACGGAGCCAAGGTACTTCCGGACCAATTCGGGATGGTTCTGGACCGCTTCCGAAAAAGAGCAGAAGAGGACTCCCGCCTCCGCCAGCTTGGCCTTGAAGGTCGTCGCGACGGACACGCTGTCGAAGACGGCGTCGACCGCCACTCCGGCGAGGAGCTTCCGCTCCTCGAGGGGGATGCCTAGCTTTTCGAAGGTGATGAGCAGCTCCGGATCGACCTCGTCGAGGCTGGCCGGCCGCTTTTTGGGCGCCGAGTAATAGACGATATCGTCGTAGGCGATCGGCGAGTAATGGATGTTGGCCCACTTGGGCTCGGCTTCCGCCTTCGCCAGCTTCTCCCAGTGGCGAAGGGCTCGCAAGCGCCACTGCAGCATGAATTCCGGTTCGTTCTTTTTTGCCGAGATGATGCGAATGATGTCTTCGTTCAGACCGCGCGGAGCCTCATCGGTCTCGATGTCCGTTACGAACCCGTATTGGTATTCGCGGTCGGTGAAGACCTCGAGGCCCTGGGTCGAAGTCGCCATCAGGAGGTTTCTCCGTTCGAGATCTTTTTCAAAAGCACGTGATCACAGACCCGGGGCGTCACACGCCTCGGCGCTGCGAAGCGTGCCGACCTGGGTGACTGGGATGAACGCGTCCAGCTGCTCCATGCACAGATCGGCCAGGGTCACCGACTCCAGCACACGGTCGACGCTCATCTTCACCCGCTGCCAGAGGCCCTGGGACGCGCACGCGCCCTCCCGGTCGCATCCTCCAACCACGTAGTCGTCGGTGAGGCACTCAACGGGGGCAATCGGTCCCTCGAGCGCCCGCATCACGGCACCCACGGTTACCTGGCTCGGAGGAAGAGAGAGCTGATACCCTCCCCGGGCACCCCGCCGCCCTTCGATCAATCCGGCCCGCCTGAGCGGCATTGCGAGCTGCTCGAGGTAGCCGGCCGGGAGGTGCTCAACCTCCGCAATTCGGGTTAGGGCGAGCGGGCCCTGACCATACGCCTTCGCGAGCTCGGTCATGGCACGCAACCCGTAATGCGCCCGTTCAGAGACTTGCAGCATTCGTCTGCCCCCTAATTCCTAGTTCAAGTATAGGTTTATGGGCATCTGCCGACAAGCGCCGAAGCCTGCGAAACAAAGCCCGCAGGACTCGGCCATCCGGGAACTGAGAGGCGCCGCAAGCCGGCTCACCCTGCCGCACCTGCAAGGGCCTGAATCGTTGAGGGGACCACTCGTTGCCGGCCACCCCCTTCAGCAGCTCCGGCTGTCCGCCCTATCCCCCGATCTGGGACATCGAGCGGTTGGGCCGAACGAAGAAAGCGCCTTCGTTGATGTGGTGCTTCAATTCCTTGCGCCAGACAGCCGCGCGGATGACTTGCTCGAGATCCTCGTCCGTCGCTCCGGCGCGAATGGGGGCGAGGAGCGAGGTGTCTTCGAGAGAAAACAGGCAGGTGCGGAGGCCGCCATCGGCGGTGAGCCTGATGCGGTTGCACGCGGAGCAGAACGGCTCGCTCACCGGGTTGATGAAGCCCACACGGCCGATGCCATCCTGGAACACGTAGTCCCTGGATGTGGAGCTGGGATTCTGCCCCTCCACGCGCACGAGCGGCTTCCAATCGTGGATGACCCTCCGGATCTCCTCGCCCGTGAGAACCTGCTCGGCGTTCCAGTTGCCGTCGGCGTCGAGGGGCATGAACTCAATGAACCGTACGATGTACGGCTTCCGGCGAGCGAACTCAGCGAAGCTGATGATTTCCTCCTCGGTGAAATCTCGCATCGCCACCGCGTTCACCTTGATCGGCCAGATCGACGGATGTCGCTCTACTTCCTCCAGGCCTTCGAGGACCTTGTGGAGCGCGTCTCGGCGCGTAATCTTCTCGAACTTTTCGGTCACCAGCGTGTCGAGGCTCACGTTGATTCTCGTGAGTCCTGCGTCCGCAAGTGGACCGGCGAGCTGCTTCAGCAGGTAACCGTTCGTGGTCAGGCTGAGGCTCTCGAGGGCGGGCAGCTTGCCCAGCTGCGCGATCAGCGCGGGCAGCCGAGGCCGCAGCGTCGGCTCCCCGCCGGTGAGTCGCACTTCCCTGATTCCCAGGCGGACCAGCAGTCCGACGATCCGCGTGATCTCATCGAACGTCATGACGTTCGCCGCGGGCAGCCAGGGCAGCCCCTCTTCGGGCATGCAATAGAGACATCGGAAGTTGCATCGGTCGGTCAGGGAGACCCGGAGGTCTTCGAGCAGCCTCCCGAAGCTATCGATCAGCGGGCCGCTGGTCGGCATATCGGCCGACGCGAGCGCGCTCAGCCTTCCGAGATTCACGAGGGGGATAGGTTCAGCCACCACTGGGTTCAAGCCTCAACTCCATTAAATCCTACCCGGGAGCTAAGTATTGTGGGGCTGAACGGGGACTCGCGTCAAGCACTGGGAGCGGCCAGCAGGTAGGACGTGCCGCCGATCGCCGATCAGTTCGATACTGACTTGCGTATTGTGGCGGATTCCCCGAAACGGCGGCAAGACCAACGGCTCGCTGGGGCTGGGCGGTCCTACAATTCCGGAGCGTTGGCCCCCGGAGAAGCGGTCGTGAATAAATCGTGAATGAGTTGTCATCCGCCCCGCGAGGTGCCGCGCTCCGGGGCAAGATCGCCGTGGTCGCAGGCGCCAGCCGGGGAGGGGGCCGTGGAGTTGCCTTGGCCCTGGGCGAAGCCGGCGCTACCGTGTACGCGGTCGGGCGAACGTTTCGGGGAGGGCCGCCGCCAGTTGACGGCGCCCCGGGAACGATCGAGGAGACGGCCGAACAGATCACTAGCCGAGGCGGGATCGGACTCGGCGTTCGAGCGGATCTGACGTCCGTGGAACAGGTGTCAGTGATCTTTGAAAGGATCCGAAGCGAGCAGGGAGGTCTGGACGTGCTCGTCAACGCGGTCTGGGGCGGCAATGAGCGCTATGGCGAGCTGGTGTGGGACAGCCCGTTTTGGGAGCAGCCGATCGACGCGTGGCAGCAAACGATGGTGTCGGGGCCCTACGCGTATTTGCTCGCTTCGCGGGAGGCCGCCAGACTAATGTCCGCGCAGGGGAGCGGCCTGATTGTCCACCTCACCGACGGGGTTATGGCGGACGGATCGCGGCCCTACTCCGGGCAGATCGCGTGGGACCTGGCACATGCGTCGATCGAGCGCATGGTTCTAGGCATGGGGATAGACCTCAAGCCCTACGGGGTCACCGTGGTAGCCATCATGCCCGGCTTCATGCGGACCGAGCGCGTCTCAATGTATCTGCCCACGGCCGAGATGAAGCACGCCGCGGGATTCGAGCGCTCAGAGAGTCCCGAGTATCTCGGTAGGGCGGTGGCTGCGCTCGCCGCCGATGCGAACGTCATCGCCAAGACCGGATCGCTCCACTTCGTGGCTGACCTGGCGCGCGAGTACGGGTTCACGGACGTCGACGGCAGCCAGCCCCTCCGGTTTTCTTGGAACGCTGAGGGTCCTTAGGCCGCCTCGTTGGTCACCGGCGGGAGCTTAGCGGGGCCACCGCGAAGCATTGCCGCGAGCTCGTCCAGGCGTGTCGCCCGGCTTGCCTTCTCCTGGTGGATTACCGCCATCCGATTGGCGATCTGTTCGCCAGTTTGGAAGGAGGCCTCGAACTCGCGCAGCCTTTTGGCCTGGTTTCGCTGTTCAATCACCAGGGCGATGGCGCCACCCAGGAGAAACAGGAGCAGGGCAGTGCGGGGCACCATCTCTTGCCACCTTCCGCCGGCGAAAACCCCGAGGTCACCCAAGAGAGTGTTCACGATCACGGCCAAGCCGGCCGAGGCCGGGAGACCGAAGAGCGCATAGGTGCCGAGCCACGATAACCCCCGGGACACGTTTCGCCGGCTGTGCCAGCTGGCCGCCGGCGCATGGGCGACCTGCCATGCGCGATGTGCAGCGGTCAGACCGGCCAGCTGATCGTCCTCGCTGTGCGCGGCGCGCTCCTCGCACCAGCCCAGGAGGGACCAGGTGCGGAGGTACGCGCGGATGGTCTCCCCAAGCTCCGCCGAGTCGAGGGCTTGTTCGACCTCGGTGAGGCCGCCCTCCAGCCGGGTCAGATCCTCGGCTTCGCTGGCAAAGGTGGCCTGCGCGAATTCCCGAAGCGGCAGCAGCGCGCTCCGCAATCGGACGCGGAGGTGGATCGCGAGCTCCGGAGTCCAGAGCTTCACGGGACCAGAAGTGATTTCGGAGAGCGGTCGGGTCCAGTTGGGTGAGCCAAGCGAGGTCCGCTCGTCACCCACTAGGTGAAGCCGCGGCCACGTCAAGCGGGCAGGGGGCTGGGGAGCGTCTGGGGGCCTCGCCAGCAGGGCGATCCGGTCGGGCTGGATTCCGGTCGCGTCGATGATCCAGCGCTGCGAGACGTTACCACGACGGTTGATCGCGATCAGCAAGTGCTGCGGCCCAACGGCGCGGTCGGCGGCTTCGGCGCAGGCGTCCTCGAGCAGGCGAAGCGTCGCCGGAGGAGCATATGGCTCAGGCGCCGATGCCGCTTCTGGTAGAGCTTCGAGGCGATCTCTCAAACGGGCCGCGGCATCCGCGGCCTTGACTCCCAAGATCTGCACGTCCCAGACGGGCCCGGGTCCGGCGGGGCGAACCTCGGCGAGAAGCCCCAGCAGGACGTGTTCCACGCCGATCAACGCCGACTTTTGCCCCCGGGCGATCTCTGCCCCCCGTGCCGTGAGCCTGCCGATTTGCTCTGTGCCGCTCAGCAGGCTCACGGCACCGGCCCGGGCGTAGACGTGCGCAGCGAGATCGGCCGCGGGATCCGGCTCCGCGGGTCCATAGGTTGGCGTGAAGAACCTTGGGGCGAGAGCTTCGTTGAACTCTCGCGCCGCTCGCCGAAACGCAAGGTAGGTGCGCTGGTCGAGGGCCCGGGTGAGCGTTTGATGCAGCCACCATAAGTCGGAGGGAGGCTCGGGATTCGCGGCCTCGGCAGTGGGTTCCGGCCAGGCCGGCGCGGGCCGCAGATCGGTTTCCTCGGCCATCCAGTGTTCGAGGCTGCTCGCAGCCCACTGGACATAGAGACGCAGCTCTTCCCGCATCTGGCGGGCAACGGTCTGGACCTCGGAACGAACGGCGTCGAAATCGGCGTCGCACTCGGCCCGAAGCAGCCAGATGGGGTCGCTCGTAGCCGCGGCCCGAAGATGGGGAGCTGCCACGTCTCCTCTCTGGAGCAAGGCCGCGCAGCGCGCGGCCTGGTAGTGGCCTTCCGCGAAAGCCGGCTCAAGTTTGGCGGCCTGCTCGGCCAGGTCGAGGGCACTGGTCAGGCGCAACCGCTCCCGGTATGGGTCCCCGAGGGGATAGCGGATGTCCACTGCCTGCGCGTAGCAAGCTACGCTGGCATGGAACGTCCCCCAGACGGCGTAGGTCCATCCCCACGGCAGCTTGGGAAGGAGGCGCTGAGCCCCTTCCGCCGCGGCTCGAAAGTGCTTCTCGGCGGCGGGGAGATCGATGCAGTTGATCCTGTCCGTCTTTCCGTAAAGCGTCAGGACTCCCAGATAGTACTGGGAGAAAAAGTCCGCTGGGCAGTTGGTCTCGCCTCGGTGCAAGGCTTCGAGCGCGGGTTCCCAGTCCCCCTGTTCGAGCAGTGAATAGGCGGCGTCGAACTGTTCCCGGGCCAGGTCCCAGAGCACGTCGTCGGAGGCGAGGCCCAGCTCGTTGAGGCGCTGGTCGGTTGGCTCCTGCTTGAGGCGGAGCTGCTCTCGCAACAGGGAACCGCAGAAGCCGACCCGGGAGGTCAGCTCCTCTGGACTCATGGTCGGGCTGGCGGGTCCCCAGGAGATGGCGTTTGCCCCGGAGAGGAAGGAAGGCCCGACGAGCTCGGCCAGATCGGAGGGTCCGCCGAGGTTTCCGCCCACGAAATCAGACAGCTCTGCCCGTGGTTCGGAGTCGCTCGTAGTCCCTCCTTCAAGACGGAAGGAGTCGGACCAGAGCGCGTCCTTCCAGGGCTGGCGGAAGAAGTAGGGTGCGAGCGACGAGTTGGGCAGCGGCGCTCTCCTACGTGCGACTCGGCCTCCCGATTATAGGGACCAGAGCAGCGTGAATCCCCGACATCGGCAGCGCGACGTGATGGCCTGCCCCCCCTCGCAGACGGCGTGCCAGCCAGGCGGTTACGTCGTCCGGGTGAGGGCCACTCGGATGCGGGGCTCCCCGTCATCGCCCACGATCATGAGGTACTGGGAGCGCTCGCTTGTCACCTCTGCGCCCGAGGCATCGAACGCCGGCCAGCGCACCGTCACCCCGAAGATCTTCTCGCTCAACTGCTCCAGCTGCTCGATCTCGGGTCGAGTCGATACCAGCCCCTGGGACTCGTACCACGTCACGGCCTGGGTGAAGAGCGCTGTGATCTGAGACATCTCGTTGACGGCGATTACGCCTTCGTCCGACAGCACCAGCGACGGCACGGCCCAACACTGAGCGACCGCCGCGACGTCGCCGGTACTCAAGGCCTTCCCCAGCTTGTCGAGTGTCCGCTCCACGCCGTCGGCCTTCATCACGCCTCCCGCCCATCCGGACTCTGCGATGAAGTGTGACGGGATCCTTCGCCGGGGACAAGCTCGCGCGGGACCTCGTCGCTGGCTGGGGCGTGTCATCACGTGGGACTCCGCGGCTGAACCCGCCCCAGGACGGGGTGGTACGAGCGCTAGATCGGGAGCGAAGATGGGCTCGCGCGGGGCTGGCCGGCCCCGCCCCCTGGGAGGGGACAGTGACACTTGCGAATCTGCGCGCACCCGCCCGGCGGTCGGCGGCGCTCACCGCCGACAGCGCCTTCGACCTGCTCGCTGCGGTCGGCCGGCTCCGAGCGCAGGGGCGGGACATCATCAGCTTCGGAATCGGCGAGCCGGACTTCCCAACGCCCCAGCACGTCGTCGGCGCGGCGGTTGGCGCTCTGGGCCAGGGGCAGACGCGCTACGGGCCGAGCGAGGGCTTGCCGGAGCTGCGGGCAGCCATTGCCGAGGAAGTCTCCCGCACCCGGGGCATTGCCGTCGATCCCAGCCAGGTCGTGGTGGCGCCGGGGGCGAAGCCGCTGATCTTCTACAGCCTGGCCACGCTGGTGAACTCCGGAGAAGAAGTGATCTATCCGAACCCCGGCTTTCCGACGTATGAATCGGTCATCCGGTGGGTCGGCGCGACGCCGGTCCCGATGCCGTTGACCGAGGCCAATGGTTTCGCCTGCGACCGGAACGCGCTGGCGGCGGCGGTGACCGCGCGCACGAAGATGATCATCCTGAATAGCCCCAACAATCCCACCGGCGGCGTCCTGACTCGGGATGATCTCACCTTCATCGCGGACCTGGCTCGGCGACACAACTGCTGGGTGCTGTCCGACGAGATCTACAGCCGACTCATGATCGAGGGTGAGTTCTGCTCCATCGCGTCCCTCCCGGGCATGGTCGACCGCACGATCATCATGGACGGGTTCTCGAAGACCTACTCGATGACCGGGTGGCGCCTGGGCTACGGGGTGATGCACCCCGAGCTCGCCCCGCTCATCGCCCGGGCCGAGACGAACCTGGAGAGCTGCACCTCCACGTTTGTGCAGCTCGGTGGCGTCGCGGCGCTCCGGGGACCGCAGGACGATACCGAGCGGTTCGCCGCCGAAGTGCGGGCGCGTGCCGCCCTGGCACTGGAGCTGCTGAACCAGATCGATGGGATTCGCTGTCTGCCCGCGCGCGGCGCTTTCTACCTCTTTCCCAACGTCACCGGGGCCTGTCGCCGTCTCGGGCTCCAGAACGGGGAGGAGCTCGCCGACCGCCTGCTCAACGAGGCCGGCGTGGCGGTACTACCGCGGTCGTGCTTCGGCTCGCGCCTTCCCGGCGAGTCCGACGAGTACGTCCGCCTCAGCATCGCCACCACACTCGATAACATCCGCGAAGGCATCACCCGGATCAGAGGGTACGTGGAGCGCGGCTAACTCCCTCACCCCCGTCCTCCAGTGGGGTGAGGGGACAGGGGGAGAGGGTCTTCCCCGCGCTCAAGAATGAGCCTGCAGGCGTGAGTGAGCGGCTCGGGCGTTCGCCGTTGGGGCAGCGTGCACTCCTGCTATCCTCTATGAACCTCTACGAAGTCGGGAGAAGACGTGCCTAGCGCGTATCTCGAAGCCCTGAAGCAGCGGGTCATCGTACTCGACGGCGCGATGGGCACGGCGATCCACGCCTACAACCTGCCGGCCGGCGACTACCACGGTCTCGAGAACTGCTCCGAGATCCTCAACCTCACGCGCCCGGACGTCATCCGCGCGATCCACGAGTCGTTCCTCGGAGTTGGCTGCGACGCCGTCGAGACGAACACGTTCGGCGCCATGCCCCACGTGCTGGTGGAGTTCGGCCTCCAGGACCGCTGCCGGCAGATCAACCAGGCTGCGGTCGCCATTGCCCGCGCCGCGTGCGAAGCCTACAGCACTCCGGAGAAGCCCCGCTTCGTCATCGGTTCCATGGGCCCCGGCACCAAGCTCATCACCCTCGGCCAGATCGACTGGGACACGATGTACGCCAGCTACGCCGAGCAAGCGAGGGGCCTGCTGGGAGAGGGACCCTCCCGTCAACACCCAGGGCCAGCATCAGGAGGGGGCCCGAAAGCTTCGGCCATCCGCTTTGCTGCAGGCCATGCCTGCGATGCGATCCTCATCGAGACGGCCCAGGACCTGCTTCAGTGCAAATGCGCCGTCAACGCCGTCGTCGACGTCCAGCGCGAGCTGGGGATCTGGGACACAGATGAGCGGGTGCCGATCTTCGTCCAGGTGACCGTCGAGACCAGCGGCACCCTGCTGCTCGGCTCGGATATC
>JACQOR010000021.1 GCA_016202435.1 Chloroflexota bacterium | reverse complement strand
CAGGCCAGGGATACCGGGAAAGAAGAACAGCAGGTGAATCGGGTCACGGGCGAGCGGCGGCGAGTTCATTGGAGCGCAGCGGAAACCCTTGACGCGAGAGGGCGATGCGGCACGCTTCGGATCCCTGCCCATCGCCGGACAGAAGCCGATATCGAGTCCAAGTGACCAGAATGGGACCCGGTGGTGCGTTGCGGCGGTGACAATCTCCACCTGACGAGGGTAATCTTGATTGTCTCGATGCCCTGAGGATGGTGAGGACCGAAATTCGCATCTGCTCGCTGCTGCCTTCGGCGACCGAGATGCTTTTTGCACTCGGCCTGGGCGACCAGGTGGTAGGAGTGAGCCACGAGTGCGACTTCCCCGAGGACGCCTTGAGCAAGCGGAAGATAACCACGACTCTCCTGGACCCGGAGAGGCTTTCCAGCCTGGAAATCGACCAGACGGTCACTAACTCTCTGGAGCGCGGCCTTCCCATTTACGCGATTGACTCGGCGCTCTTGCGCGAGGTCCGGCCCGACCTGATCGTCACCCAGGATCTCTGCCTGGTATGCGCGGTTGAAGGGAGCCAGGTCCGCCGGGTTGCGTCACGGCTGGAGCCTGGCCCGCGCGTGGTCTCACTTCAGCCGAACTCCGTGAGCGACGTCCTCGCCTCCATCCGCCTGCTCGCTGAAGCCGCGGGCGTGCCCGAACGGGCGGCCGCGCTCATAGCGGATTTAGAGACGCGGACCGAGCGTTTGAGGAGCGCGACCGCCCCGCTGGATCGGCCCGGCGTGCTATGCCTGGAATGGCTGGATCCTCCCTGGATCGCCGGCCACTGGATGCCGGAGGTCGTGGAGTTGGCGGGCGGCCGCGATGCTCTAGGACAGAGGAGAGCACCGAGCTGGCGCACCACTTGGGCCGAGCTTGGCGAATCTCGCCCTGACGTGGTGATCGTAATGCCGTGTGGATTCGAGGTCGAGCGCACGTTCAGCGAAATCAGAATCCTGGACAGCGTGCCTGAGTTCGTAGGCCTCCCCGCTTACGAGGCGGACCGCGTATACATCGTAAATGGATCGGCCTACTTCAATCGAGCCGGGCCGCGATTGATAGAGGGCGCAGAGATTCTGGCCGCTCTCGTCCACCCTGAAGCGTTTCCGCAGCCGGTTGCTCGGGTAGCGGCGCGAAAGCTCGAACTGCGCCACCGGGTACGTGGTGGCGGCTAGTCGCGGCGCGGCCTGGGCTACACTTGCACTGGCCGCGGTGGCATGACCCTGCGGTCCGGCCCATCAGCCGATCGCAGCTACAATTGTGTTCCGAATCGCAAGTGGGCCCTGAAATAAGGGGAGCATCGGTAGGAAACGACGCGGATATGATGTACCCCGCCGCGTGATCCTGGCGACAGAGCGTCACCTCGATCCCGAGTGCTTCCCAGGCGAGCCGTCGCTCCGGGTAGGTGGAGTTTCCCAGACGCCTGCGAACGGCCTCGCACCAGTTTCTCAGTTCCACGACTTGGCCGCTCGTAGCCGCACTCCGTCACAGGCGCGAAAACGGAATAAGACAACACGCCAGCTGCTTGCCGCTATGGACGTCCCTCGCCCCGCTGCCCGATCGATGGTCAGAGAGCACTTAGAATTGCGCCCGCAACAGAAGAGGAATACCCCTTGATGAGAAACAGTTTCCCGGCATCCCAGGAGGCTGCTTACCCCACTTTGATTCAAGGTGGTATGGGAGCCGGCGTTTCGAATTGGCAATTGGCCAGAGCAGTAGCCCTCGCGGGTGTCGCGTACCAGTCCCACGCACCCGTGCTCGGGGTGGTATCAGGGACCGGAATCCACAACCTCATGGTCAATCGGCTCCAGGACGGCGATCCGGGCGGCCATATTCAACGTGCCATTGAGGCCTTCCCCCTGCCCGCACTAGGGGAAATGATCCTGGAAAAATACCATCGCAACGTCAAGCGGCCGTCTGGCAGCCGCTACCGTTTCCTGCCGAAGCTAAGCGAACTCCTGAATGAGCACGCACGGGATCGCATGGAGCTGATCGCCCTACTGGTGTGTGGGAGTTTTGTTGAGGTCTGGCTCGCTAAGGAAGGGCATCAAGCCCCGATTGGCATCAACTATCTGGAAAAGGCCCAGCTTCCCCGCCTGTTCGAGCTCTTTGGAGCGATGCTGGCCGGAGTGGACTATGTGCTCATGGGTGCGGGAATCCCGTCGCAAATTCCCGGCGTACTGGACCGGCTGGCAAGTTGGCAACCAGCAACGTATCGGCTGGATGTCGCCGAGGCAACCCAGAGGCATGAAATCTCGTTCGATCCTGCCACCATCATGCCCGCCGGTCCCGCGCTCAAGCGACCCAGATTCCTGGCCATTATCGCGTCTCACGTCCTGGCGAAGGCGCTGGCGACGAGAGCTTCCGGGTTCGTGGACGGGTTCGTCATAGAGGGGTCCATGGCGGGAGGTCACAATGCCCCGCCACGTGGCCAGTACCGGCTCAATGCACTCGGTGAGCCGATCTACGGGGAAAGAGACATCGCCGATCTGGAGGAGCTTCGGCGGCTGGGCAGGCCATTCTGGCTCGCCGGCGGGTATGCCAGTCCAGAGAGGCTAAGAGAGGCCATCGAACAGGGCGCCCGGGGCATACAGGTCGGCACGATGTTCGCCTACAGCGACGAGTCGGGCATCCGAGCTGACTTGAAAGCCGAGCTGCGAGACCGGGCCTTCCGCGGCGATTTGGTGGTCATCGCCGACCCGCTCGCCTCGCCGTCCGGCTTTCCTTTTCAGGTGGCACAGCTCGACGGGACTCTCTCCGACGCCGGCATCTACGATGCGCGACCACGAATGTGCAGCCTCGGCTACCTGGTTCAGCCGTACGAAACCCCAACCGGAGCAGTGGGGGTTCGCTGTTCCGCCGAGCCGGTTTCAGCCTACGTACGAAAAGGCGGTCGTGCGGAAGACGCCGTCGGTCGAAGGTGCATCTGCAACGCGCTGCTCGCCACAACCGGACTCGGCGAGCACACCAGGGTAGGTGTGGAGCCGCCGATTGTTACCTCGGGACGCGACTACGAATTCGTGCGCCATTTGATGACCGAGGAGAAGCGATCCTATACCGCTGAAGAAGCAATAGGCTATCTCCTGCACGGAGCAGCAACAGGCGGCGGCCCAGGAGCTGGCGCGCCGCCTGTTTAGGGTTCTCTGAACTCAGCTCGCGCTAACCCCCGCCGGAGCTTTGGCCGCCCAGATCGCCTGCATCACGGCCTCCGCGGTGTACGGCGGCTTGCGTAGCGGCACCCCGATCGCATCTTCGATCGCGTTCCCAAGAGCGCACGGCCCGCTGATAGTTCCGGTCTCTCCCGCGCCTTTTGCCCCGAGGGGCGTGAACGGGGTGGGGGTCTCGAGATGGCCAAACACAAACGCGGGCATCTCGTGGGCCGTGGGGACCTGGTAGTCCATCAGGGTCCCCGTCAGCAGCTTGCCATCGTCGTCGTAGATCACCTCTTCGTACAGGGCCGCGCCGATTCCCTGGGCTGTGGCGCCGAGATGCTGCGTGAATACGATCCGCGGGTTGATCATCGTTCCGCAGTCGTGGACGCTCACGTACTTGAGGATGTCCGTGTGACCGGTTTCGGTGTCCACGTCCACTACCGCGATCACGCAGTCGTACGGGTAGCAGGAGAACTCGTTGCGGCGCTGCAGCTCATCGAAGTCGTAGACGTGGTTCTCATTGATGAAATATCCGGTGACGTCCAGCGCGGGGTCCTCGCCCGGCGGCAAACGGTCCACGTCCTGGTAGGCGATCTGGATGATCTCCCGCAGCGTGATCTGCCGCTCGGCGCCGCGGATCACGTCCCCCTCCAGGCGCAAGCTCTTCGGATCAACGCCCAGGCGATGCCCTGCGATCCGCAGGATCTTGTCCCGGAGCAGATTCGCCGCGACCAGGACGGCGGGCATTACCGTCTGCGAGGTGCGGCTGCTCCCCGCTCCGGCGCCGTAGGGCGTCACCAGGGAGTCGCCGTCCGTCACGTGGACGTTGTCCGGCGAGCAGCCCAGCCGGTCCGACACAATCTGGGCGACCGTGGTCTGATGCCCCTGCCCCTGCTGGCCGCCGGCCGGATGCGCGCTGATCATGCCGGACAACTCCATTTTGAGTCGGCACGCGCCGTAGCCGCCACCCGAACCTCGCCGCGCGGCTCCGGTTGGCTCGATCACGAGGGACACCCCGATCCCGCGCTTGAGGGTGGGGCGCCGCTCGTTGAGCGTCTTCTGCTCTTTGCGGAGATCCCAATAGCCGGCCAGGTCCATGGCCATCTGCAGGCATTCGTGGTAGCGACCGCTGTCGAGCGTCGCGCCCGTGGCCGTCACGTACGGGAACTTGTCCGCCGGTATGAAGTTCTTCATCCGGATCTCGGTGGGGTCTATCCCCAGCTCTTTCGCGGCGATGTCCATCAACCGCTCGATGCAGAACGCGGCGTCTGCCTTCCCGATGCCCCGCACCGCTCCATGCGGGCTTTTGTTGGTGGTGACGGAGTACGCGTCCTGCTTGTAGGTCTGTATGTCGTACGCCCCGGTCAGATAGAGCATCGTGGCCTGAACCGAGTTTTCGAAACCCTGGTGCGTCCCCACGTCCCCGACGAACCGGTCCCGCAGCGCCAGGACCCGCCCATCGGCACTCAGCGCCATCTCGATGTTGTGGATCTGGTCCCGCCCGGCGGGTGTTGTGGCGAGATGCTCGGTCCGCATCTCCGTCCATTTGACCGGCCGTCGCAGATACCGGGACAGCACCGGTAGCAGCTGGTTTTCCCCCGGATTCCCGCCTTTCGTCCCAAAAGCCCCACCCACGTCCCCGGCCAGCACACGCACCTTGGTCTCGGGAACGCCCAACGCCCCCGCTGCCTCGGTCCGGGTCCCAAAGACGCCCTTAGCAGAAGCCCAGATCGTGGCTTCGCCGGTGACGTGGTCGTAGTTGGCCACGGCGGCCTTGGGCTCGATGGGCAGCGTCAGGATCCGCTGGGTTTGCAGGCGGGCCCTGACCACGTGGTCCGCCCCCTCGAACACGCGGTCCACGCCCCCGCCCTCGCTCTCGAAGTGGGTCTCGCGGACGAGGTTGCTCGTCTGGCCCTCATCGTCGAGCACCACAGCGGCCCCGGAGAGCATCGCTTTCTCCGGGTCCACCACCGGCGGCAGCGGATCGTAGAGCACCACCACCGCGCTCGCCGCGTCCTGCGCTGCGTAGCGGCTCTCGCCTACCGCCACGGCGATCGGCTCGCCGATCCGGTGGACCTTGACTGAGGCGATCGGCCAGGGACCGTGCCCACCAATGCTGCGCCAGTCATCGGCCGTGAACACGCCCAGGACGCCCGGCAGCCGTCGCGCCGCTTCGAGGGATTCCGGATCGAACCCAACGATCCTGGCGTGGGGGTGAATGCTCCGTACGTACGACACGTAGGTCTGGTTCGGCAGCTCGATGTCGTCACCGTAGGAACCGGTGCCCTGGATAAAGCGCTCGGTCTCCTTGCGCCGTAGCGGTGCCCCAATCCCGGTCGTCGGCTCGTGTGCGCTGTGCTCGACCATGTCGCCCTCCCCCCAGTTAGTTCGTTGTGAAGCGCTGGCCAGTTGGTTCCCACGTCTTAGCACGAGTGTGTGATTGTGTCCAGAGCCAGAAGCGAGACTTGACGCGCGCCAGGCTTGCTCGGAAGCGTTGAAGGAACCGCGGTAACCGCATATCCTTCCTCAATGCGGTGAGTCAGGAGGAGGGATCTCCAATGGTGCAGGCTCCAACGATGAACGCGGCCGAGCCCGCTGCCTGGATGGCGGTGGAGCCCAGCCCGCGGCGGGTCCGGGTGGTTTTCGGCGACCAGACGATCGCCGACAGCAAACGCGTGATCCTGTTTCGGCAAAACCGGGGCACACCGGTCTACTACTTCCCGCGGGCCGACGTGCGCTCCGAGTTTCTGGTTCCCACCGGCCAAACGGCGAACGATCCGGTCCGGGGCATGGCTCACTTCGCCAATGTTGTCGTGAATGGCAAGATCGCTGAACAGGGCGCGTTCACCTATCCCGAGCCGCTGCCGCAGTGGCCCGAGCGGCCGGACTACGTGGCTTTCAACTGGGACAAGATGGACCACTGGTATGAGGAAGCGGAGGAGGTCATTCGGCACCCCCGGGATCCGTACCACCGCGTCGATGTGGCCCGGAGCGATCGCCACGTGCGCATCGTCGTGGGCGGTCAGGAGATCGCGAACACCCGACGGCCCCTGGTCCTGTGGGAGACGAATATTCCCACTCGGTACTACGTTCCGCTGGAAGACGTCCGCATGGACCTGCTCAAGTTCGTCGACGGCCTGCACACGCGCTGCCCGTACAAAGGTGAGGCCTCCTACTGGAAGCTGAAGGACGCGGATCAGGAGATTGCGTGGTCGTATCTCGACCCTCTGCCCGAGTGCCCGAAGATCAGAGGGCTGATCGCCTTCTACAACGAGCGCGTGGACGAGGTGTGGATCGACGATGAGCTGGAGCCGAAACCGCTGCCCAGATGGCACTCAATCCCGGCGAAGCCCTGATTTCCCTCTCCCCGTGCTGGAGAGGGCCGGAGGCATTTGGGATCGGACATCGCCCGATTCCCTTCGGGAATGCCGCGGGTGCCTGAAGCGTGGACCGAAGAGATCCAGGTAGCGGTTCGTACTGGCTGGTCGGTCCGGGCGTACTGGACCGAACCAGGCTCTGAAGCCGTGGACTCCGGCTGGGTCTTTGCCTACGCTCCCGGTGCCGGATCAAATGTCGACTGCCCCTACGGTCAGTTCCTCAGCCAGGCGCTGCCGGCCGCCGGTATCCCGCTGCTGCGTTTTCAGTTCCCCTACATGCAGGGGCTCGAGCCCTACCCCGGCAGTTGGGACACGTTGGAAGCCACCTGGACCAGCGCAATCGAAGTTGCGCGAGGGCGGCGCCGGAGCGCGCAGATCGGCATCGGGGGACGCTCTCTCGGTGGACGGTCCGCCGCCTACACGGTTGCGTGGGGCGAGCCCGTGGACGCGCTCGTCTGCTGGGCCTACCCGCTCCATCCGCCGCACAAACCAGAGGAGACCCTCGAACCGCATCTCCCGCTGATCGAGGTTCCGATGCTCGTGAACTCGGGTACCCGCGACGCGTACGGCACTCCGGAGGAGCTGCGCACCGCGCTCGCCGTGGTCGAGAACCTGACCTTGAACCTCCTCGAAGGCGCAGATCACGGATTCAACCCGCTCCAGGGGAGCGGCCGGATGCGCGAGGATGTTTGGCGCGACGTGACCGAGTACACCATCAACTGGCTCAAAGCGTTGCCCGCGGGCAGCGCTCGCTAGCGGGGGCAGATCTCCCCAGGCAGGCGGAACTGCTGGCAAGGGCGAATTGACTGTGGTGACCCCATCGGACGACACCGGCGCGGCCGCGCTCCGGGTAGACGGCAAGGCCGTCCGTGCCTATTGGACCGAGCCTGCGCCCGGCATCCCGGACGCCGGCTGGGCCTTCGCTTACGCGCCCGGAGCAGGCTCTAATATCGATGACCCGTACGGTCGATTCCTGGGGGCCGCCCTGTCCACCGCGGGGATTCCCGTGCTTCGTTTCCAGTTCTCCTACCAGCAGGAACGGCGCCGCTTTCCCGACAAACCGCCCATACTCGAGGCCACCTGGCGTAGCGCCATCGCCGCGGCGCGCGGCAAGCGGGAGCGCCTAGCCGTCGGCGGTCGTTCCATGGGAGGGCGTTATGCATCGTACGTCGTCGCTCAGGGCGAACCGGTAGACGCGGTGGTCTGTTTCGCCTATCCGCTTCATCCGCCGGGCAAGCCGGAGGAGACGCGCGACGAGCACCTATCTCTCATCAAAGTCCCGCTGCTCGTGTGCTCCGGCTCCCGCGACGCCTTCGGCACTCCTGATGAACTGCGCGCGGGGCTCTCGAAGGCGCAGGGGTCGACATTGCACCTGCTCGCGGGCGCCGACCATGGCTTCAACGTGCTGAAATCCAGTGGGCGGACCCGGGAGGATGTCTGGCGTGAGGCGACCCAGACGACGATCGAGTGGCTAGTCGGTTTTCCCACAAGCTGAGCGGACCCGTATCGGTACAATGGGCACCCAACGAGCGCTGCCATTCTGAGGCCGCCGCCGAGGAATCCGTAACGCCGTCCGGAGAATGGGATTCTTCGTTTCACTCCAGAATGACATCCGGAGACAAATGGACCCGACTGACCTGACATCGGCTCGCCGCGAAATCGATCGCCTCGATGACGAGATCGTCGGGCTGCTCAACCAGCGGGCGCGCCTGGCCCTCAACATTGGTGCTGCGAAGAACGCGGTCTCGCGCACCACGTACGCTCCGGACCGCGAGCACGACGTGCTGGAGCACGTCAAGGCCGCTGGAAAAGCGGGACCCCTCGCAGACGGCCAGCTGACCGCCATCTACCGTCAGATCATCGCCGCCTGTCGCGCCCTGGAACGTGCGCTGAGGGTCGCATACCTCGGCCCCGCCGCCAGTTTCACCCACCAGGCGGCCCTGGGGCGCTTCGGCGATGCGGCCGAGTTCCTGCCCGTCGCGAGCATTCCCGACACCTTTAGCGAGGTCTCGCGCGGCGCTGCGGACTTCGGCGTGGTGCCGGTGGAGAACTCTACGGAGGGACCCGTCCACGAGACTCTGGACAACTTCGTCGATTCGGACCTCAAGATCTGCGCCGAGATCGTCTTGCCCATCTCTTTTCAGCTACTTTCGAGGGCGGAAAAGAGCCAAATCAGGACCGTTTACACCAACCCGGTGGCGCTCGCGCAGTGTCGGCAATGGCTCGCCAGAAACTTGCCGGGAGCAGAGACGGTAACCGTCGCCAGCACGTCGCGCGCCGCCGCTACCGCCGCCGAAGATCCGTCCGGAGCCGCCCTGGCGAACGCGCTCGCGGCCACCGAGTATGGACTCGCCGTGGTGGAAAGCGATGTCCAGGATCTCTCGGCCAACTACACTCGCTTTTACGTGATCGCCCCCGTTTCGGCGAACCAACCCACGGACAACGACAAGACCGGCATCGTTTTCAGCATCCGCGACAAGGTGGGCGCCTTGCGAGACATGGCGGACGTGTTCGCGCGGCGCGGCATCAACATGAGCAGCATTCAGAGCCGACCCTCCCGGAGGCGGGTTTGGGACTACCTGTTCTTCGTCGAGTTCAGCGGCCACGAGGCTGAGCCCAACGTGCACGACGCGCTCCAGGAGTTGGAAGCTCAGACCGTCTTCGTGAAGGTGCTCGGCTCGTGGCCTATTGATAACTAGATTCCCATGCCCCTCGGGGCACCACTGGCAATGAAAATCTGTCTATTTTCATATTAGCGCCATGGCTGTGGGAGCGGGGTCTGCGCGTCGGGGAGATCGTCACCCTGGAATCCTGGGGTGTTCACGGCTATCGCTGCGTCCCCAACCCGGACGCGCTGGCTGCGGACCTCGGCGAGGCCATCCGTCGACGCGCCGTCGCGATTCCCGAAGATCCGACTGCGGCCCGAGCGGCGGCCTGAGGGGCGAGAGAGATGGCGGAACTGCCAACGCACGCAAGTTGGCCCTGGTAAATCGTCTTGGAAGAGAGCCGTGCAGCCTTAGAGAGGACGAACTCCGATCAGCAGCCCGGCCACAGCCCCACCAGCAAGGATGACGAACGGATGTATGCGGGTGCGAACTGCCAGGCCCAGAGCAACGAGCCCGATGGCTGCATAGCCCCAGTTGCGGAACGACTGCTGGGCGATGCTGAGTGCCGTCACGCCGAGTAGCCCCACCATGGCGGGTCCCGCTCCTCGACTGAACCTCTGGAGCCATGGGTGCTGCACATGGCGCCGCAAGAGCTCAGCTGCTCCGGCCGCTAGCAGCCACGGCATGAGGAATACCCCCAGCGTGGCCGCGGCGGCGCCTGCCAAGCCGGCCGCTTGGTAGCCGATGAATGTCGCGAGAATGAGCACCGGGCCCGGTGTCACATAGCTCAAGCCAAGGGCCATCGAAAAGTCCTGGGCGCTCACCCATCCCGTTTCCGCGACCGCCATGCGCTCCACAAGGGGCAGGGCCGTCTGGCCGCCGCCGAAGGCGAGCAATCCCACAAGCAGGAAGCGCCAGAACAGTTCGAAAGCCATCTTCAGCCTCCCGCAGAGGTGGTTTTGACCCCCCGTGGGGCAAGTAAAAGGACACCCAGGAGCCCGCCCGTGACAGCGATCGCCGCGACGTGAACCCCGAGGACGGCGCCGGCGAGGAACGCCAGCAAGGCAATCACGATGGTGATCGGCTGCCGCGCGACAAGGTTGCGCCTGCCAATGCGATAGGTCGTGGCGAGGAGTACACCCACGACCGCGGCGGTGAGGCCGATGACTGCTGGCCCGATCGCGGGCAGCGAGGAGGCTGCCAGGTAGCCGGCCGCCAGGAACGCCATCACAACCGCGGAGGGCAGGATGTACGCAGCGGTCGCTAGTGCCGAACCGGGCCAGCCTGCGAGCCTGTACGCGAGGTAGGACACGATCAGCACGACGTTAGAACCTGGAAGGAGGCGAGTGTACGTCAGGGACTCCGTGATGTCGTCATGCGTCAGAACCCCGCGTCTTTCGACCAGTTCCCGTTCGACGACCACCAGCAGGGGCCCGACGTCGCCGAAGCCCGTCGCGCCGACCCGGAAGAAGACCCAGAGAAGCGTTGGGATCGACATCCGCCGGGGCCTCATCGCGTCGTCTCGGGCTTATCGGCGGTGCGCTCCAGTTTTGTCCTTTCTCCGGCTCGGTAGGCGCCCTCGTTCCGATGTACCTCCTCAGTGAACACCTCGAGGACCTCCCGTGCCCGCTCGAGTTCCGCCTCGACCCCTCTTCCACTGGGTGCGTCAAATGGGTCGCGGGCGCGAACGCGGGCAAGCCACCGTTTGAGGCGCGTGTATTCGTCCTCGACCTCTTCCAACGCCGCGAAAGTGAACTTTCCCTTGCGAGTCTCGCGGGCAATCTCGTCCTCGAACCGCTCGACCGTGTTGAGCAGTTCCTCGTACTCCTCGTCGCGCGCCCGATTGAGAGTCGCGACCATACGCTCGGCCCATCCTGGCTCGGCTGGCCCCAAGACCGAGAGGGTCGCCTCGCCCCCAAATTCGCGAACCTTCGCGGCTACCCCGGCGAGGCCAGTTTCCGCCTCTTCGGTTCGCGGCAGGACACAGCAGGCATCCTGGAGGTAGACCGCACCCATTCCGCGCAGCTGCCGCCAGATGTAGGCGCGCTTCCGCGAGGGCTCCGCCGGCACACGGTAGACGAGCTGTAGCCATTCCATGGTCGCGAATCGTATCAGCTGTTACTTGTAACTGTCGTTAGTTCCGGCTTTTGTGGGATCTGCGTGCCTCGGCTGATTTTCCGCTCAAGCTCATTCAAGGAGGGAAAAGATATGCCTCGTCTCGAAGCCACCGCTCGAGCCGGATACTGGCCCACCCCGGCGCGCGTCGCCGACGCGATCTCGCGCTACCTGGCATCCCCAACCAAGACAGGCCGGCGGACGGTGCGGCTCCTCGACCCCTGTGCCCGAACCGGGGAGGCTACAGCCGACATCGCGAAGGCGCTCGGCGCCGAGAGCTTCGGCATTGAGCTGAACACCGAACGCGCCGAGGCGGCCAGGACGCGTCTCGACCATGTGCTGGCCACGAGCGCCTTCTCCGTGCGGCTCGCCAACTGCGCCCTCTCCGTCCTGTTCCTCAACCCACCGTATGCGCAGGACGACGAGAAGCGGCGCCTGGAGCACGCCTTCGTCACGGCGATGGCTCGCGCGCTCTGCCCGGGTGGGGTGCTGGTGTTCCTCATCCCGCAGGAGCGGCTGGCGGTCTCCGCGCGCTACCTGGCTAGCCACTACACGTCGTTCGCCGCCTACCGCTTTCCCGACCCGGAGTTCGCCGCATTCCGTCAGATGGTCCTGTTCGCGGTACGCAAGACCCACGGAACCCACGACGCGGCGGGGCAGGCACAGTTGGAGCGGTGGAGCGAGACGGAGCTGCCACCACTCTTGCCGGAGCCCGCTGGCGCCCCACTGGTGGTCCCATCGCTGCCGGCGGGCGAGATCCTGTTTGGCTCGCTCTTCTTCGATGCGCGCCAGGCGGCGACCGAGGCGCAGCGGCGGGGAGTGTGGGTGCAGCCCCAGCTTACGGAGCAGCTCTGGCCGCCGGAGGAGCGCGCGGTCCGTCCACTCATGCCGCTGCGGCGCGGCCATCTCGCCCTCCTGATCGCAGCGGGCTTCCTCAACAACGTGGTGCTGACCCATGGCAACCAGCGCATCCTGGTCAAGGGGCGTATCCACAAGGAGCTCGTCCCCATCGAAACGGACGACGAGGACACCGAAGTGGAGCGGGAAGTGCTCCGCACGTCGGTTGTCGCGCTCGACCTGGAGACCGGTGCGCTTGAGGTGATCGGAGACGGTGATGCGAGCGCTCCGGTTGGATCGGTGGACCCGTGAATCTCGCCGCCTTCATCGATCGCCACCGGGATGCAATCTCGGCGGCCGTGATCAAGACCTATCCGCCGCTCTACGATGCGGAAACCCGGGAGACCTGCGGCTTCGACCTCCGCCTCCTGCTGCGCCGCCCGCTCGGCGGGCAGGCCGACGCGATCCGCGCTACCGCTCTATCGCTGCAGCGCCACCCGGGCACGAACGTCGTCGCCGAGATGGGCTGGGGCAAGTCCCTGGTGGCGGCGGCCGCCGCGTACCTGGCCGGCTACCAGCGGGTGCTGGTCGTCTGCCCTCCCCATCTCGTGCGGAAGTGGGTCCGGGGGATCCAGCAGACCGTCCCGGGCGCCCGAGTGGCGATCGTCCGAACGATCACGGATGTCGAGCGTAGCCGTTCACTCGGTGGGCGAATCTCATTCGTCGTCTGCTCACGCGAACGGGCGAAGCTGGGATATCGATGGATCCCGGCCGCGGTCGAGCGAGCGGTCCCCCACAACGCTGGCACGTTGGCACGTGACGACGCGGGCAACATCGTCCGGGTTCTCTGCTGCCCGGCGTGCTACGCGCCGGCGCTGGACGAGGAGGACATCCCGCTCACCTGGGCAGAGCACGTCGCATAAGTGCCGAGTGAAGTGGCAACGCGCGCTGATTACGGACTAACGACCCGCCGAGAACGACGATCAGGACAAAATGGGCGGAATTTCAGAGTCGCGAAATCTCCCCAAATTGGGGCTTGACTTTCAAGTACGCTTGAGGGTCTAAGCTACGCAACATGGACAGCAGACGAAGACGAATGCGAATCACCGAACTCGCGCGCCAAGCCGGTGTGTCCAGCGCTACTCTTCGCTACTACGAGGAGCAGCGCTTGCTGGGACCATCGGGCCGCACCGAAGCGGGATACCGGCTTTATGGTGCGGAGGCGGTCGGGCGATTGCGGTTCATTCAAAGAGCCAAATCGTTGGGCCTCTCGTTGCGCGAAATTAGGCAGTTGGTAACGGAGCCGGCAGACTCCGCCACTGACGTGGCTCGCCTTCGCCATGCAATCGTCCACAAGCTAGCCGACACCGAGCGCCGAATTAGCGAGCTAGAAGCCCTCCGTGCTGATCTCGAAGCCCTCCAAGGGCGCATCGGGAGCGGAGTAGATTCATGCGGACGGATCGGCGACTGCGAGTGTTGGCTCCCAACGGAGGAAGAGGTAGCAATGATGACCAATGCCCAAGCTGTCCTGGCCTGCACCTGCTGTGGATGCACCTGTCCAAGTGATGGGGCATGCACCTGCTGTGGGTGTCCGACACCTGACTGCGAGCCTGCCCAAGCAGGCCAACCCGCCCACGCGGGACAACAGTTGGTGCCGATCGCGGTTCTCTCGCCTGGCCCGAGTACATCCACTAGCGCGCTTCGCTAAAGCGAACAGTAAGACACTGGAGAGCCGGATGATCTGAAAGGATCAAGTCCGGTTCGGTGGGGGGCAGACGGAAAAGTGCTGGCTGGTCTCCAGCCAGTAACTCGCGAGCGGCCTACCCAACACGGCGGGCAGCTCTGCCACCCCACTTCCGTCGTACAGCCGTTCGCCGCTTAGTGCGAATTCAGGGGCATCGCTATTACGGTTGTCCTGGGTGTAACGCCCTCACGATCGCCTGGCCGTCCTGGCCGGAAGATCGCGAAGCAGGTCTCTCCCGACAAGCGCAACGAGCGGCTGAGTCAGCCGGGCTACACGGACAGCTCCGTCAGCTGAATCAGGTCCCGCCCGTGTCATCCAAAATGGCGATCGTTGAACCTGGCGTTTTGCTCGGCGGCGAAGTGGACACCACGCCCAAGCCTTTCATCCGTTCGTACTCACGCTGAATATCGTCGACGAAGAACATGGCCGCGCGGACCCCCTGCTGAAATAGCTCATGGTTGGGTATGGCCTCGCCGGCTATGGCAAGGGCAGGGGAGTAGCCTGCGACCACCAAGTTTGAAGGTGATCGGGGCGCCGACTTGGCAGATTCTGACCGAATGGAGGGGCTGGACGGTAGATGTGGGCGAAGGGGCCACCCATCGAAATGCAATCGTTATCGTCCACAAGCCAGCGGTCATGAAAGCGTTGTCCAGGCAGGACACGCCATTCAAGGTCTACTCCCTGCGTCTTGAGAGTGTTTACGATCTGTGCGTACTGCGCGATCTGCACTCCGGGGGGATGATCATGCGACACAACGCGCACTTCGACCACGCGGCCGGGATTGTGGAGTTACCCCGTTTTTGTGGACCGAATCGGAGTTAGCCGATAGGGCCTGACCATACCTCCTTTCGAACTCTGCCGGGCTGAGGTAGCCCAGAGCGGAGTCGCGTCTCCGCGGGTTGTAGAAGGCCTCGATGTAGTCGAAGACCGCGGATAAGGACTCGCGACGACTGAGGGTGAACATGGAGCGGCGTGGACTTATTCAGCGAACTCCCGATACGGGACACTCGGGGGCTATGAGTCCCCAATCTGAACAATTTTCATTCGGGAGCGCCCACCGGCAACGAGTCGTACGCGAGTCCGTGCCAGGCCCAGTGAGTCGGCAATAGCGCGGCAGACGGCTTCGTTCGCGCGCCCATCGACCGTTGGGGCTCGAGTCCAGACCTCGAGCTGACCTTCCGATACCTCCACCACCCGGTCTTCATGGGCTCTGGGATGGACGCGGACGGTCACTCGAGCCAAAACTTAGTCGCCCTCCTCTCCTACTCGGTGAGAGAGGATCATCTGCACGCGCTATCTCTTTCGGCGGTCAAGCTCGGCGTACACGTCAGTTGGAGGGACGCCGCAGGCTTCTAGCAGGACCAGTGAGTGGAACCAGAGGTCGGCGACCTCCCACACAATCTCGTCGTGAGCGGCGTTCTTGGCCGCGATGACGACCTCGGTGGCCTCTTCGCCCACCTTCTTGGCGATTCGATCGACGCCCTGCTCGATCAGCTCCGCCACGTAGGATCCTTCGGGCTTGTCCCGGTGGCGCTGGGCAATGACCGCGGCCAAGCCGTCGATCACTGCACCGTTTAGCGGTGCAGGCTCGCTTTCCGTCTCGGCGGCCTCTGCCTCCTCGAGCGATTGGAAGAAGCAGCTCACTGCGCCCGTGTGGCAGGCAGGTCCGTCGGGATTCACCTCCAGGAGGATCGCGTCGGCATCGCAGTCGACGCTCAGGTTGGTCACGTGCTGGAAATTGCCGGACGTGCCGCCCTTGTGCCAGAGCTGCTGCCTGGAGCGGCTCCAGAACCAGGCGTCTCCGCTCTCGACGGTGCGCCGCAGGGACTCTTGGTTCATGTAGGCGACCATCAGGACCTGGCGAGTCTGCTGGTCCTGCACGATGGTGGGAATCAGCCCATCGCGATCAAATCTCAACACGCTCCTACTCCTCTCCGACGGGACGGACCGGAACCCCGCGCGCGGCGAGATAGTCCTTGACGTCGCGAATGCGCCAGGTCCCATAGTGAAAAATCGAGGCTGCGAGAACGGCGTCAGCCCTCCCCGCCACGAGTCCCTCGTACAGGTGCTCAGGTGAACCGGCGCCACCCGATGCAATGACCGGAACCGGCACCGCGGTCGAGACGCTCGCCGTAAGCGCAAGATCGTAGCCCTCCAGCTGGCCATCGGCGTCCATGCTGGTCAACAGAATCTCACCGGCGCCCAGCTCCGCCCCCCGGATCGCCCACTGGACCGCTTCGATGCCGGTCGGCCGCCGCCCGCCGTGGGTGTAGACCTCCCAGCCGCCGACGGGCCGCCGCTTCGCGTCGATGGCCAGCACGATGCACTGACTTCCAAACTCGACAGCTCCGCGACGGATCAGCTCGGGATCCGCGACCGCGGCGCTGTTCACCCCGACCTTGTCAGCTCCGGCCCGGAGCATGCGGCGCATGTCGTCTACGGAACGAATACCGCCGCCCACCGTGAACGGGATGAATACGCGCTCACCTGTGCGCTCGACGACCTCTACCATGGTTGCCCGGTCGTCACTCGACGCGGTGATGTCGAGAAACACCAGCTCGTCGGCTCCCTCTCGATCATAGAAGGCCGCCAGTTCGACGGGGTCACCCGCGTCTCGCAGGTTGAGAAAGCTCTGCCCTTTCACAACGCGCCCGCCGTCCACATCGAGGCAGGGAATCAGCCGCCTGGTCAGCATGAAGGTCGCCCCCTCACCCTGCCCTCTCTCGCGGAGGGGAGAGGGGATCCGAGAAGGCAGCGATGGCCTCCGCCAGGTCGATGCGGCCGGCATAGAGGGCCTGGCCGACGATGGCACCCGCGGCCCCCACGTCGCGCACGGCTCTGAGGTCGTCCAGCGAGGAGATTCCTCCCGAGGCAAGCACGTCAAAAGTCGCGCGGCTCACCACCTCTCTGAGGGCATCAAGGCTCGGGCCCTCCAGCATCCCGTCCTTCTCAATATCTGTCACCAGCACCCTCCGGACACCCATCCGGCTCGCACGCTCCGCAACTTCCGCGATGCGCATGGCCGTGGCTTCGAGCCAGCCCTCCACGGCCACGCGGCCACGGCGGGCGTCGATACCAGCCACGACCCGATCGCCATAGCGCTCGCACAGCTCGGACACCCATTCGGGACGAGAAATAAGGGCCGTGCCGAGCACGACGCGGTCCGCTCCGGCCGCGAGAGCTGCCCCGACGCTCGCGTCGGTTCGCAGACCGCCACCGAACTGAATTGAGGCACCGGTGGAGGCTCGAATCTCACAAAGCATGTCGAGGTTAACCGGAGCGCCGCTCGCAGCGCCATCGAGATCCACGACGTGGATCACCCGCGCACCGGCGTCGGTCCAGCGGCGGGCCACGTCCGCGGGTTCGTCCGACCAGATGGTCTCGCGGCTGAAGTCGCCCTGGGCCAGACGCACGCAGCGGCCCGCCCGCAGGTCGATCGCCGGAATTACTTCGAAGCCCATTCAACAAAGTTCTGGTACAGCCGTAGGCCTGGCCCGCCGCTTTTCTCCGGGTGAAACTGGGTGCCCAACACGTTGTCGCGGGCGACCGCGCTGGCAATGCTGACGCTGTAGTCGGTCGCTCCAGCTATCACCTCCGGGTCGTCGGGCCGCACGACGTACGAGTGGACGAAGTAGAAGTAGGTGTTGTCGGGGATCCCCTTCCAGATGGGATGGCGCTGGCGCTGGCTGACGGTGTTCCAGCCCATGTGCGGCACTTTCTGTTCAGCGGGCAAACGCTCGACCGCCCCTGGCAAGATGCCGAGGCAGGTCTGGCCGCCATCTTCCTCCGAGCGATCCATCAGCACCTGCATGCCCATGCACACGCCCAGAAACGGCCGACCCGACGCGATGAACT
>JACQOR010000016.1 GCA_016202435.1 Chloroflexota bacterium | reverse complement strand
GCGTAGACCGTTGTGTCCCCAATCACGATGTCGGTGGCGATCACCAGAGGGATGAGCTTCGGGTTCAGGAGGATGCGGATCTGCTCATCGGCACCGGGGATCGAATAGCCCGGCGTGGCCTGGTGCAGCCAGAGGATTTTCACCGGATAGGGGTACTGGGCCTCGATGGACGGGATGAGGTCCTGCCACATGTTGAAGGCGAACGGGAACCACGGTCGCTGGGCTGGATACCCGTCCCGCTCGAATAACGTGGAGTCCTCGTATTTCCAGCCCTCGCGAGAGAAGGTCACTCCGAAGCTGGACGTCTTGCTGGGGTGCAGCCTGCTCAGGGGGAAGGGCTGCCCTGCCTGACCGCCCAGATCGTCCCAACCGCCGCCGCCATCGGCCATGCCGCCCTTCCAGTCCTGATTACCGATGAGGACGTTCAGCGTGTTGATGGCCTGCACTGTGTAGAAACCGTTGGTGTGCTTGGCCGGACCGCGGTACATGTCGATGCCCGCCTTCTTGCCGTGGCTGGTGAACTCCCGGGCCACTTCCGCGATGGTGTTGGCGGGGATACCGCTGATCTGGGCGTACTGCTCCAGCGTATTCTCCAGCGCGCGCTCCTTCAGCAGGGTGAACACGCTCTTTACCGGGATGCCCTGGAGCGTCGCGTCGACCTCCAGGGCGCCCAGATCGGCCTCGTCGTGCCGCCTGGGGCCTTCCGCAGTCATCACCACGAAGTAATCCGGCCTGGGCCTCCCCGGCTCGACTGCGGGCACTTCCAGGCCGACGTCTTCCGCCCGGAGCAGGACCATCTGGTCGGTGCGGACGAGATGCGTCGCGTCGCTCGAGGTCGTCTCTCCGTCTTGCTTCGCGGCGTCCAGGCTGGGATTCTCCAGGTAGCGCCGGTCGTAGGCCCTGTTCTCGATGATCCAGCGGATCATGCCCAGGGCGAGGGCGGCGTCGCCGCCCGGCTGCACCGGGAGCCAGCGCCAGGCTTTCCCGGCGCTCTTGCTCAAACGGGGGTCCACCACTGCGAACTTGAGGTTCCGTTCGGCAATGCCCCGCGTCACCAGTTCGGCCATGGGCGTGACGCCGAAGTTGGCTTCGGCGAACCCGGTCCCCCAGAAGATCAGGAACTCACTGTTGAGGAAGTCCGGCTTGAAGTGGTTCTTGCCCGCCCCCGTGGCCAGGTTACGCGTCATCTCGCTGGTGTTTACGAAAATGCTCACCTCGCAGATAGAGGTATGCTCAAAAGAGTTCACCGACCCGAACGCGTCTTTGACGAACCGGTTGGCGAAGTGGATGCGGGTGCGGTTGATGCGCCCCGGCATGAACAGGAACCCGTTGTTCTTGGGCCCCAGGTCCGGGTGGTCTGGGTCCATGAGGAGGTCCAGATTCTCTGGGTGGGCCGCTTTGAACTGGGCGACCGTCGTCTGCTTGCCCCGGACCCGGGCCACGTCGGCGGCCAGCGATGTCGCCGCCGTGGGGTCGCGCAGGACGTAAAGGTCCTTGAACCCGGGCACCGCGCCTTCGCCGAAGAGGTTCCCGCCGTTGACGATCTCGGTGATGGCCTGGTCAAAGGGGACGGTCGCCCATTGACCGCTGCCCCGGGGGCCGACCCGCTTGAGCACGGTGCGGATGCGATACGGGTCGTAGAGGGTCTGGACGCCCGCCTGGCCCCTAGGGCAGAGTTTGCCGTCCATGGCGGCCGCCTCGGCGGGAGGCGTCTCGTAGGGGACATTGGGCAAGAACTGCTTGGCGGAGTAGGGGCTCCCATCGATCTTGACGACAACGCCGTTCTGCTGCTTGACCTTGAGCAGGCAGCGGATCTGGCACTGGAGACAGGCGGTGTAAATGATGTTCTCGGGCTTGGCCAGGGCATCCACCTGGTTGGGGGTGAGATAGCCGGCCTGGCCCGCGGGGGCCTGCCCGAGTCCCAAAGACCACAGCTCCGCGGCCGCGGCGCTCCCGCCGAGGAAGGCAGCCGACTTCAGAAGCGTGCGGCGATCAACCAGCTGGTTCATCAAACCTCGCGGGTGCTCGGTCACGGTGTAGCCCCCTGACGCCCGTAGATGGGTAAGACTTCGTAGGCCAGGCTAAAGACGAGCACGACGAGCGCGATGAGCCCCACGGTGGATAGCCACTCCAGCCCGCTAGGGAAATAGGAGTAGACCAGACGCGGGTCTTGATACGCCTGATCCAGACGCTCGAGGACGGGCAGAATAAGCCCTGGGATGACAATGTTGAGCCGCACGGCCAGAATCCCGGCCACCGTAGACAGGCCCGCGGCGCCCAGCCAGAAGTGCGGGTTCCCCCACCGCGTGACCGCCACCCCCGCGAGGCAGGCGAGCAGCGCCAGCTGCGCGGCCCAGAACGCGATGGTGGGCAGGATGGGACCGCCCACTTGAGAAACAGTCATCACCGCAGGGGCGCGTCCAGGGACTACAGCCCAGATGTCGCCGGCCAGGACCACGGCGGCAACCGCGACAGCCGCCGCTTCCAACCCACCCACGGGGCGACGCCCGGCCGCGCGCACCGCCGCGGCAACCGCGACGGCCGCCGCTTCCCACCTTCCCACGGGACGAGGGCCAGCCGCGCGCACCACCGTGGGGACCATAGGGCGCCTTGCGAGGGCAACTGCGACCATGACCATCGGGACTACTCCGGCGAGCCCCAGTTGCCCCAGCCAGAAGACGAAGGAGTAGGGCCCGACCGATATGGCCGTGAACACGTCCTGATGGACGGGCACGCCGCCATAAAGCCCCACCAGGATCTCCGACGTTACTAGGAGCAGGTCCAGGCCGATAAAAAGTACGGTCAGGCTGGCCACTCGTTTGAGGACCTGCTGGAACTCCGCGTCTCTTGGCCCGAACGCCGCGTAAAGAAAAGCGACCAGGCCCGCGCCCGAAGCCAGGGCGGAGACGAGGAACACGATGGGGAAAAGGCTGCTGTTCCAGTAGGGGCGGGCAATGGCGACGGCGAAGATGGACCCCGTGCCCCCGTGGACCCCGATGGCGGTGGGAACCCCCAGGATGCCCAGAGCCATGATCCAGCGGTGCGCCCGCTCCTGTTGCTGCCGGCGTGTCACCGGATCGGCTGAGGGCTCATAGCCCAGGGCGAGGACCCGGTACAGGCGGCCCCGCCAGCCCACTGCGCCGGACCCGAGGGCCAGATCGTCCCGCATGAGGAACCAGAGCTCGGCCAGGATCAGACCCATGTAGATCAGGTAGAGCCAGCTCTCGATGGTCATTACCGAGGTCCAGTTGGGGCGGGCGAAGATCTCCCAGAAACGCTCCCAATGGCCGAGATCGACCCAGATGAAGAGCAGGCCGGCGCCGAGGCTGAAGAGCGCCGTCAGCAGGGCCATGCGGCCCACCTTCTCCATCTCGCGCATGCCGAAGACGTAGATCAGCGTGGAGAGGAGGAAAGACCCAGCGGAGAGGCCGATAAAGTAGATGTACGCCGAGACCCAGAACCCCCAGGCGATGTAGCTCGTGAGGGCCGTCACCTTCAGGCCTTCCGCCAAGCGGACCCCAAGAGCCCAGAGGCCCATCAGGCTCAGGGCGACCATGATGAGGTAATAGGCAGGTTTCATCGCGCCGCGCCTCCTAGGTCAGGTAGTAAACTTTCGGACGGGTGCCCAGTTCTTCCTTGAGTCGCATGACGTTCGGGCGCGCCATCAGTTCAGCCACCAGGCTCTCCGGGTCATTGGCGTCGCCGAAGTAAGTGGCCGCGCCCACGCAAGTCGTAGTGCAGGCGGGGAGCATCCCCGCCGCCTGGCGGTGGACGCAGAACTGGCACTTGCGCACATTCCCAACGGGCGACCCGCCGTTTTGCCGAGACCAGCTTCGGCCGTATTCCAGGGACGGCTGCCCCTCGTAAGGGGCTTCTTGCGGCGTACCGTCGTTGTAATTGAGGCCGAAGTCGAAGGTGCGGGCCCCATAAGGACACGCGGCGATGCAGTAGCGGCACCCGATACAGACGTTGTAGTCGATCTCGACGATGCCGTCGGGCCGCTTGTAGGTAGCCCCCACCGGGCAGACCGGCACGCAGGGCGGATTGTCGCACTGCATGCAAGGCCTGGGAATGAAACGGCGGGAGACGTGCGGGAAGGTGCCGATCTCCTCTTCCACGACCGGCCGGTAGACCACTCCGGGCGGGAGCTTGTTCTCGGCCTTGCAGGCCACGGTGCAGGCGCTGCACCCGATGCACTTGCGCAGGTCGATGACCATGACCCAACGGCGCTGGTCCACCGGCTTCTGCATGGCCCGCCGCAGATCCCGCTGCATTCGGAGCAGGATGCCTTCGTCCGGCGTCGGGGGCTGGGATTCCGGGGGCCCCATCGCTGGCAGTAATGTCGCCAGGAGCTTCTCCTGGCGACGGCCGCTGGGCTCGCCCAATTCGGCCAGCAGGCTGTCGGATAAGACGTCGGAGGCCGAGCCGGCGAGTGGGTGCGCGGCCTCCAGGGCAGCGCGCGCTTGATCCAAGAACTGCTCCCGCAGCTCTTCTCGCGCCGCCGACGAAAGCTCTTCGGTCTTGCCGGCCTCAGCACCCCTGGCGCCGAAAGTCAGCAGGGCACTCGGTGCCAGGGCCAGAGCTGCACCGGCGTTCTTCAGGAACTGACGTCGGGACGCCGGCCGCGTGCGCCGCGAATCCGCGGGAGCCGACGGCCGGCCCGAGGCCCCTTGCTGTGCCACTTCTCTAACCTCCTGTCTGCCAGAGGCTGCGGTCGCACCCCACGGGGTCAGTCAGGCAGCAAAGCCCGGCACCAAGAGTCGGTTGATTCTTGGAGGTCAAGCGGTTCCCCGCTGGGAAGCGTCTTTAATCAATATGCGGCACGGGTGAGAACGAGGAATCCTGTCCCCATCGTGAAAACGGGCGATCGGAGGCAGAAAAAACCGCTATCGGCGGCTAGCGGTGGGGCCGCTGGCTAGCGTGCCCTACTGTCCTCCGGCCCGATGAGTCCCCGGCGCACGGCGTACTTCATGAGTTCGGAGCGCCGGTGCAGGTTGAGCTTTTCCATGATGTGCGCCCGGTGCGTCTGGACCGTGCTCGCGGTTATGCACAGCGCTTCCGCTATTTCTTGCGTCGTCTGTCCCTCGCCGATAAGACGCAAGACCTGCCTCTCCCTTTCGGAGAGCACCTCGCCGTCCGAGACCTCGCCCAGGCGGACGCGGCGCAGATAGTCGCGGACGAGCTTGGTGGTCAGAGTTGGATGAAGAAAGACCTGGCCCTGGTGGACGGTACGGATGGCCTCCAGAAGTTCCGAAGGGTCCGCGCCCTTCAGCACGTAGCCGGCCGCTCCGGCGGTGATCATCTGAAAGAAATACTCGTCGTTGTCGTGTACCGTGAGGGCGATCACCTGCACGTGAGGCCAGCTCCTCTTGATCTCACCCGTCGCCTCGAGCCCATTGACACCGGGCATCGCCAGGTCCATCAGCACTACGTCGGGGCTCTTCTGTGCTATCAGCGCGAGAGCCTTGCCGCCCTCGTCGGCCTCGCCCACCACGTCCAAGTCCGGCTGCCCGTCCAAGAGCAACCGCACTCCCTGCCGCACGATGGCGTGATCCTCGACGATCAGAACTCTGATCCTATGCTTCACGGCCTGCCGTTCCCCCACTCATCGGGATATCCAGGGCAACGCTGGTGCCCTGGCCAGGGCGCGAGCGGACCTCCAGGCTGCCGCCGAGGAGGGATGCACGCTCCTTCATGCCCAGAACGCCCAGCCGGCCGCCCTCGGTCGACTGGACAATGGAGGCCGGATCGAAACCGATCCCGTCATCCTCTACCACCGCCTGAAAGCGCCCGGAGCAGGAGTTCAAACGGATCTTTACGGTCCTTGCCCGGGAATGGCGGGCGCAGTTGCTGATGGCCTCCTGCAGCACCCGGAAGATCGTCACGTTGAGATGAGCGGGCAGACCATCGCCCAAGCCCTCTGAGCTAACGGATACGGTCACTCCTTGCTCTTCCAGCCGGGTTTCCGCGAGCATCCGAACCGCGGGAACAAGCCCCAAGTCATCGAGCACCGGTGGCCGCAGATCGAGTATGAGGCGACGGGTGTCAGCCAGCGCCTGGGCAGCGAATGACTTTACGTTGTCGACCAGCCCAATGATCCCCGGAGAGATTTCCGGGCCGGCCCGCTCCAGTCGGCCAAGCCCCATGATAAGGGCCGTCAGCCCCTGGGCCATCTCATCGTGCAACTCCCTGGCGATTCGCTGCCGCTCTTCCTCCTGCGCGGAGATCACTTTCTTTAGCAGCGTGGTCCGGGCGCGCTCCTTCTGCTGCAGCTCCGCCCAGAGCTGCGCGTTCTCTACCGCGACGCCCACCTGGTTACCGATGGCGAGGAGGAGCTGCACATCCCGCTCGTCGAAGGCGCGCCGGTCCCGCCGGCCAACGTTCATGACGCCCACGATCTGCTCCTTGGCGCGCAGCGGAGTGCTGGCGAAAGCGTGAAGGCCGGAACGACGGACGACCTCCCGGTTGACGCGCTCGTCGGTCGCGATGTCCTCGACCACGATCGGCCCCGCGCTCGCCGCGACGCGTCCGGCGATGCCTTCGCCCAGCTTGAGGCCGGAAACGCCTCTCACAAACTCGTCGGAGAGGCCGCGATAGGCCCGGTACTCGAGGCTTTCGCCCCGTTCGTCCCAGAGCAAGATGCCCCCGGCGTCGGCTGTCATCAGCGGCAGCACGTTGTCCAAAGCCGCATCCATGACGGTCTGCAGCTCCAGCGACTGGCTGACACTGGCGGCGACGGCGTTCAGGGTGGAGAGTTCCTGGCTGCGCCGCAGGATCTCGCGGTTGGACTCTTCAATCTCCTGGCGGGACCGTGACAGGTCCTCGGTCATGGCGTTGAAAGCGGTACCCACTCGTCCCACCTCGTCGCCGCTCGTCGCGGTCACCCGCTGGCTCAGGTCCCCGCGCCCCACGGCCCGGGTGGCGGCGGCGAGCCTGGCCAGCGGCCGGGTGAAGAGCGTGGCGAGAACCGTGGACACTAGAAGTGCCAGAACCGTTACTCCGCCGGTTAGGCTCAACAGCTGAAAGGTGAAGCTGTCGACTCGCTGAAGCAGCCGGTCCTCGGACAACCCCATGCGCACGGTTCCCAGCCTGCCGCCTAGGACGGCATAGGCCACGTCCTGAATGGGTCCCTCATCGCTGGGAAGGCGCCTTACCACCACGGTCTCATCGCCGCTCGGCCGGTTCGCGGCGAGCAGGCCAGATGGGAGCCCGCTCGGAAACGTCTGCGCGCGCACCTCGTCGCTGCTGTCAATCACGAAGACGTAACGGATGTCTCGGTCATTCACAACCGCCGCGTTGAGCGTCTCGTAGAGCGTGAAGACGTCATTAGTGATGAGCGCTTCCTCGCTCCGCAGGGAGATGCTGCTGGCTGCGGAAGTGCCCCGCTGAATGAGTTCGCCTCGTAGCTCATTGCCCAGCGTGACGCGGCCGTGGAGGGTTCCACCCAGGCCAACCGCGAGGACCAGGCCCACCATGGCGGAAGTGATCTTGGCCCGGAGGCTCATGGAAGGGCTCCTACCTCACCGGTCGGGCGGACGCTACGAACGCGCGCATCTCCCGCACTGAGTCGTAGATGCTGTCAGCCGGCACGACGAAGCGATCGATGAAGAGGGAGCGCAGGATTTCGCGCCCGGAGGCATCCTCGTTCATGGCGAGCAGAGCTCCTCGAAGCTGCTGTTTGAGCACAGGGTCCAGGCCCGGCCGAACCACCACGGGATTAATGCCAAAAGGCCCCCACTTTTCGATGACCTTCGTCTTGCCGGTGTAGTCAGAGGCCGCCTTTACCCAGTAGTCATAGACCAGGCTGTCCACCGCCGCGCCGTCGACGAGGTTCTCGGCCACGGCCTTTATGGAGTTGTCGTGGGCGTAGGTGAAGATAGAGCGGCTGAAGAAGGACTCCGGCGTTTCGCCCGCGAGAGCGAGCTGATAAACGGGAGCCAGACGCCCGGAATTGGAAAGGGGGTCGGAAAAAGCGAAGGCGCGGCGCCGGAGGTCCCCGAAGGAGCGGAAATCAGCCGATGCCCGGACGATGAGGTAGGAGTAATAGAAGGGCTCCCCGTTCACTTCGGGAGCGGCGAGTAGCTCCATACTGAAGTCATCTCTGCCCTGCAAATACGGGTTGGTGCAGACAAGAGCGAGCGTGACCTCTCCGGTCCGCACCATATCATTGATCTCGGCGTAGGTCTTGCCCTGGACGAGCTCGACCGGCAACCCGAGCTTGCCGCCGACGTACTCGAGCAGCTCGCGATAGTGACTGTTGAACGTCTCCCGGGGAGAGATGACGGAGGCCACTGCCATGCGAATCGTCGTCTCTCGGGGCTCGGACGACCGGGGCGAAACGCGGCTGGGCAGCGCAGCCGCCCGGAAGCTGATGCTTTCGCCGTCGTAGCCCGGCTCGCAGCCTGCCAGCGTGGTCAAGACAGATAGGACCGCTGCGCCTACCAAGAATGACTTGGGCAAGCTCGCCCGCCAGTGGGTATGACTCCTTCCTCGCTTGATGCCCGCGCGCCTTCGCAAGCCCACCCGGAAGTTCCCTGAAGGAACCTTCATTGGGAGCACACTGCCTCGCGCACAGCCTGGGGACCGCAAAAGCCCACGGAAAGGACCATTTCGCAGCGGATGCACTCAGAGTTGCCCGAATCTCTCCAGCTCGGGGGGGATCGCCTCGGCAATCTCTCGAACGGCGAGCGGCGTGTAGTAGGCGCCGTGGGCGCAGGCGCGGCACAGCACTCGCCCATCTCGCCAGACTTCCCGGCGGTCGTTCACGCCCTCTCCACACGCAGAGCATAGAACTCGGCCCACGGGGTGGCCCGGTCGATCCTCCTGCGGCACCCCCAGGAACACTGGCGTCAGCACGAAAAGCTCATCGTCGGGCATGACGCGGTACGCTGCGATCTGGGTCTCTTCTTTGCCGCGGACTTCGGGGGCGTAGGTTGGGGCCTTGTCCCGGGAATCGTCCCGGGCGAGGACCCGCACTGCCCGCCGCGTCTGCGTGTTGAGGAAAGTGGCCGCCAGCTTCCCGTAGTCCAGGTACTTGAGGGTCCGCTTCCCCAGCTTGCACCCGGTGACAGTTTGGATGGCGTCAGTGGCGCAGCGGTCGATCTCCACGTAGACGAGGAGCTCCTTGCTCTGGGTGGGGTTCTCCACGCCCACGGCCTGGCAGCCGGCCACAGCCATGCGCACTCCCAGGACCTGGCCGGGGCACAGGTGGCCGTGCAGGGCCACGGCTTCCACTAGCAATTCGTCGAAGCTACGCACTCGGGTGCTCCTTCCTGGGCATCACGCTCCACGGGCTCCCCCGGCAAGAAGGGTTCGTCCCACTGTCAGGTTACGGCAGGCGCGTCCGCCCGTCCCCACTCGCCGGGGTAGTCTCAAACTACCCCGGAAGTTGGGGCGGAACCCTTCCTTTCACGGCATGCTAGCGGCGGAGGCACGGGAATCCGGCAGCCAGTTGGGCAACCTCGCCCGTCGCTCAACGGCGGCCCGAGAGGGGAGGGCAAAAGTGCTGGTACGCGACATCATGACGCAGCCGGTCAAGAGCGTTCGTGT
>JACQOR010000015.1 GCA_016202435.1 Chloroflexota bacterium | reverse complement strand
TCCGCGCGCCCTGTTGGCCACTCGACGGGAACACGGTGCGCTCGTGCCAGGACCGCTCGAAGTCCGCAACCGTCGTGCCGGGGAAATGCAGGATCACGCGGTACAGGTCCTCGATGAAGTGGGCGTCCGAGCCGCCGAGCGCGGCAAGGTCGTGCCGGTCGCCCAGCGCCTGGAGCTCGGGAAGCGTCGCTTCGGGGGTGAAGTACGGGGTCAGCAGCTCGTAACCGAAAACGGGCATCTGCCGGGCGATCCGGTCGAGCCGCTTGCGCGTCACCCCGACCATCGGGGCATCGACATGCGGCACCACGACGTAGCAGCCGTGGTCGTGGAGCTCATTCACCGTGCGGCGGAGCGCCTGGAACTTGCGAGGGGTTACGGTGGGGAAGGGCCCCTGCATCTTGTAGGCTAGGACGTGCGTAAACCCAAAAGTCGTGACTTCCGAGCCCCAGATCGGCTGGATCCGGGAGCCAGGGTGGCGGTCTTTCCAGGCCACGGCAGCTCCGAATGAGCGGCAGTCATCGTGGTCGGCGAGGCCGATTACGTCGACATCGCTGTTCTGCTCGAGTTCGTCCAGAATCTGATCGACGGTACACATGCCGTCACTGAAAGTGGAATGAACGTGGAGGACGGCCTTACCCAAATGGCAACTCACGTCGATGTATGTAGAGGGGCACGCCAGCAGTCTAGCGCATTTTCATGGGACCTTCACTTTTGGGCCGGGCGGGGTGGTTACAGGTGGTTACAATGGAAGCACGCATGTGGCGCGGGGGTCTTGCCAGGCACAATTCGGGTTGACACTCCCCAGTGCGCTTGAGAGAATAATTTCGCCCACCGAAGACAGGGAGAGCATCGGGAACCATGGCAGACGAACGAACCGCAAGTACCGCTCAGGTACAGACCGGCGGTCTGCGCTCCTACTCGCCCACGCAGCTCTTCTTCCTGACGCGCCTGTCCTGGCTCATCCGACAGCGCCGCGAGTTGATCAACACGCTCGACGTGAGCGACTATCGCGCCAAGCTCCTCAACAAGGCGCTCTATTCCAGCTTTCTGGACTGCGTCGAAGAGGGTGTGGGCGACGACGCGAAGAATCTCCTCGCTCAGCAAAACCAGGACGCCAACTAGCTCCTCTGCGCACTCCAGACCAGCTTCGAGCTAGGTCTAACCCACAAGTGGCAATGCCGTCGCCCGCGTGCGGAGCGGATGCTTCGCATTCGTCAGAATGACAATGTTTGCCCCGTGAGCTGGGACGGCCTCGTGTCTTACGTTGGCCCCGCGGCTCCGGACCTGATCGGTCGGCTGGCCCTCGGTGTCGTCATCTTCTTCCTCGCCTGGGTGCTCGGCCGCCTGGGCCGCCGCTGGGGCTACCGGATCGCGATTCGCACCCGGGTCGATCCGAACCTCAGGTTCATCGCGGGAGAGGCGCTCTACTGGTTCTCGCTCACGGTGGGACTCATGGTCGTCCTGGCGCTGTTTCGTATCGACGCGTCGGTGATCCTCGCCACGTTTGGCGCGGCGGGCCTGGCGCTGGGTCTCGCGGCGCAGGACGTCCTTAAAAGTGTCTTCGCCGGTGTCTACCTGCTCTTCGAGCGGCCGTTCCTCATCGGCGACGAGATCGAGGTGAAGGACCGGGTCGGAATCGTCGAGCACGTGGGTCTGCGCGCCACGACGCTGCGGACGGCGGACAACGTGCGGGTGGTGGTCCCCAACGTCGTGATCTTCACCGAGGTCGTCGCCAATCGCACCGGGCGCAAGGCCGGAGACGACTCGAGCGGGGTTTAGGAGGGCGAACGCTGGTTCCCTCACTCTCCCGCGGCAGGAGCGGGGCAAGCTGCTAGACGCCCAGCTCCAGGCGCTCTATGAAGAATGGGGGGAGGCCGACGCGGCGCATCTCGGTCTGCACCTTGGGAACGTCGTAGGACACGCGCCGCCACTGGAAGGATGACCCCATGCCGTTTTGGTCGAGGATCAGGTAGGCAGCTCGGGGGTCGTGGTCACGCGGCTGCCCGACGCTTCCAGGGTTCGCGATGCAGCGCTGCTCCCCCGGTTCGAACGTCGTGTCTGCCTGCATGTAGTCGGCGCTGACATCACCGTCGACGCGGTTGACGAAAAGCGACGGGATGTGGGTGTGTCCCACCAGGCAGATCTTTCCTCTGAAGTACTCGAAGCTCTCGGCCGCCGCTGCCGAGCTCAGGAGGTACTCCCAGACGGGGCGACGGGGACTTCCGTGGGCGAGCGTTACGTCGCCCATGTCGCGTATGGGCGTCAGCTCCTCGAGGAACGCCGACGATTCGGGGCTCAACTGGGAGGCCGTCCATTGGGTCATGGACGCGGCGTCGGCATTGAAGTCGTCAAGCTCGACCAGAGGGCTGCCGATCGTCGCCAGATCGTGATTGCCGGCAATGACGGCGGAGGCGCGCTGGCGCACCGTCGACACGCACTCGTTGGGCCAGGGGCCATAGCCCACGATATCCCCGAGGCACCACAGCTCATCGACCGGCCCCATGTCGGCGAGAACCGTTTCGAGCGCCACGAGGTTGCTATGGATATCGGTGACCACGCCTATGCGCAAAGGTTCTCCCGGGGCTGCCACCGAGGCACGAGTCGGGTCATTATAGGGGGCACCCGTATAATTTCTGGCGGCCGGGAGCCCCCGCGGGCAAGGGGAAGCGGAACTTGTTTGCGACTTCCAGGTCTCGCTCCAGGGATCTGCTGGGAGATCAGTGAAGCTCTCCACATTGGGTGAATTCGGGCTCATAGAGCGGCTGTCCGGAGTGCTCGGGAGTCAAACTGACGAGCCGCTCCTTCACGGAATCGGCGACGACGCGGCCGCTTGGCGTCAGTCTCCGGATCGGCTCATGACGGCCACCTCCGATTCCCTCGTCGAGGGGGTCCACTTCGATCTACGGACTACGAGCTGGCGTGACCTGGGTTGGAAGGCGCTGGCGGAGAATCTCAGCGACATCGCCGCCATGGGTTGCGAGCCTCGCTACGCGTTGATTGGCCTCGGTCTGCCGCGGGAAACAGCGGTGGCGGACGTCGAGGCGCTCTATGCGGGCATCCGGGAATGTGCCGAGGCCTTCGGGTGCGCCGTGGTGGGCGGAGACACCACCGAGGCGCCGCTGCTGGTACTCCACGTGACGGTGCTCGGCGAGTCGATTCCGGTCGTGGGGGAGGGCGAGCCATTACTGACCCGAGCGGCGGCCCGTCCCGGCGATGTCCTTGCCGTTACGGGTCCGCTGGGGGCATCGGCGGCGGGCCTCAAGCTGCTTCAAAGTGGGGATGCCAGTGAGGCTCCCGGTGAGCTGCTGCGAGCACATCGTCGGCCGCAGCCGAGGGTACACGCCGGAGCGATACTCGTCCGGGCTGGAGTACGTTGCGGAATCGACATCAGCGATGGGCTCCTGGCGGATGTGGGCCACATCTGCGAGCGGAGCGGCGTGGATGCCGAGGTAGACCTGGCACGGGTCCCGGTCCATCCTTTGGCCCGGACGCGTTTCGGCAAAGCGGCCGTGGAAATGGCCCTTGTTGGGGGAGAGGATTACGAGTTGGTCTGCGCCGGTTCGGAATCCGCGCTCAGCGACGCGAGCGTGCAGCTTCGCGCGCGGGGTGAGTCGGCGCTGACGATTCTCGGGTCAATAGTGAAGTGCTCTGGGGATAGGCCAGAAGTTCGCGTTCTCCAACCCGACGGTCGATTGTGGACGAGGACGGAGGCGACCGGATATCAACATTTCGCCAAGCATGGCCTGGGCCAGGCGTGGCCTGGAGCAAAGGGCGAACTGGCATGAGTGACCCCTCGTCGTCCCAGGCGCGGGGCCAGGGACTGGGAAAGAACGCAATTGAAATTGAGACCCTCAGCGCGGACGAGACGCGAGCGCTCGGTGCTGAGATCGGCGCCGTGGCCGCGCCGGGTGACGTCTTCTTGCTGATAGGCCAGTTCGGTGCGGGCAAGACGACGTTGGTACAGGGAATCGCTGGAGGTCTGGGCGTTGAGGGTCCGATTGCCAGTCCCTCTTTCGTGATCGCCAGCGAGCACCAGGGGCGGATTCCACTCTATCACGTCGACCTGTACCGCGTGGAGGCGATGGACGCCTCGACGCTGGAAGCCCTTGCGGAGTACTTCGACAGCGACGGCGTCTGCGCGGTGGAGTGGCCCAACTCGCTTCCCCGTGAGT
>JACQOR010000014.1 GCA_016202435.1 Chloroflexota bacterium | reverse complement strand
CGCGGACCAGGCATGGCCTGGAGCAGAGCGCGGACGCGCTTGGTGCTCCCCTCGGTGATGGCTACGCGGGACCGGCAGGCGCGGACCAGGCATGGCCTAGAGCAGAGCGCGGGCGTGCTTGGTGCTCCCCTCGGTGACGGCTACGCGGGACCAGCAGGCGCGGACCAGGCATGGCCTGGAGCAGAGCGCGGACGCGCTTGGTGCTCCCCTCGGTGACGGCTACGCCGGAGCAGCAGGCGCGGAGCAGGCGGGGCCTGGAACAAAGGGCGGACGAGGGCGGCCACCATTGCAGGCGTATACTGCCGAGATTCGCACGAGTGCTTCGTGACCCATGGTCTGGTGGAACGTAGATCGCGGCCTCGCAGGGGCGACGCATGCGCTGCCCCTGCGAACAGACCATCGAACCCGGTGGCACGAGGGATGAGCCCGGCCTTCCGAGCGCCAATCTTCTGGAATGTGGAGCGGCGGTGGCGACACCGGAAGACGTTGTTGAGCTAGCGGCGGCGAGCGAGCGGGAAGCGCTTGAGCAAGCCGCGGCCGACGCCGGCGTAGGTCCGTCCGACTTCGAGATCGTGCACAGCGAAGCGCTGTCGCGGATGCCCTGGCAGCCCAAGCGGTTTCGTTTTCAGCTGCGGCGCGTGGTGCGCGCCGCAGCCCCGGTGAGCGTCGACGGGCACTGGGCGATCGACTGCCGGCTGGGGAGCGTGTGGCTGACCGTGTATCCGCCGGAGCGGGCGGGGCGACCGGTCATGCCCGAAGAACTTCTGGCGGAACGCCGCAACTGGCCGGTGGCCACCTTCGATCGCGACCATCTGTACTCCGCCGTCGAGAAGGCGGCCGGCAGGCCGGTCGCCATTGCCGAGTATGAGGTCCCCAAAGACCGACCGTACGGCGCCTTGATTTCGCCGAACGACATGGCGGGCTACCTGGTCTTTGGGATCGAAAAGCCTGGAGAAGAGGAACTCGAGGCGGCGCTCGCCACACTCGCGGAAGTGGGTATCGTGCAGGGCATCGACCTCGAGCGGGTGAAGACGGCCCTCGATGCATGGCAGCCGACCCACGCGGTGCTGGTGGCGGAAGGACGTGCGCCGGAGCCGGGCGAGAACGCGGAAGTCCTCAGCACCGAGTCGCCGGGATCGCCCAGGATCCTGCCGGATGGCTCGGCGGATTTCTCCGGATGCCGGTTCGACGAGCCGATCGAGGCCGGAGAGCCGCTGCTGAGGTTGAAGCCGGTCCGGCGCGCGCGGGAGGGCGTGACCGTTCGGGGAGCGAGCATTCCGACAACGGACGGAGTCGAAACGGACCTCCAGAGGTTCGTGGGTGAGGGGGTTGAACTGACTCCGGACGGCCTTCAGGTCGTGGCGACGGTTTCGGGAAGCCTGACGCGGGCCTCCGACGGCCGGATCGGCGTTCGGCCCCTGTTGCGCATCCCCAAGAGCGTGGACTCGGCCACGGGCAACATCGATTTCCCGGGAAACGTGGTGGTGGATGTCGACGTGGCGGACGGCGTCACGGTGAAGGCGACGGGTGATCTCACGATCAAAGGGGTCGCGATGGGCGCTCACCTGGAGGCCGGGGGCGCCATGGTGCTGATGAATGGCATGACGGGTCACGGCGTGGGGGAGATCGTCGCCCACGGGCCCCTCGAGGCCGTATTCCTGCAGGACTGCACGGTGACGTCCGATAGCGGGGTCGCGGTGTCCCGAGAGATCGTGGGGTGTATGGTGACCGCCGCGGACTCGGTAATGGTGACGGGCGAGGGCAAGATTCTGGGCGGCGCAATTCAGGCGGGGCATGAGATCATCGCCAAGACGATCGGAACGAGCCGGGGTGTGATGACCAAGCTCACCGTCAGCCCGCGACGGGACGCCGCTGCATCCGGCGATGCGAGTGGAGGGCGGCCGTCAGTGCGAGTGCAGGACCGGCTGTATCCGCCGGCTATCATTCAGATCGGCATTGCCAAGTGGACCGCCGACCGGGAAACGGTGTTCTCGCGGTTCGTGGAGGCCAATGGTGCGATCTCAGTCACGCCGTACGCCTGACCAGGCATGGCGTGCAGCAAAAGGCGGAGTCGCTTGGTGCCCACCTCGGCGATGAGTGCGCGGGACTAGCAGGCGCGGGAGCAATGAGAGGATAGGTGGAGAGCGCAACCCTCGCCGGCGGGTGTTTCTGGTGCCTCGAGGCCGTATACGAGTTGCTGCGCGGAGTGGACAAGGTGCGGTCCGGCTACGCCGGGGGCACCGTGCCGGATCCAACGTACGAGCAGGTGTGCTCGGGCACGACGGGGCATGCCGAGGCGGTGCAGATTGCATTCGACCCGAAGGAGATCTCCTACCGGGATCTGCTGCACGTGTTCTTCACGATCCATGACCCGACGACGCTGAACCGGCAGGGCGCAGACGTCGGCACGCAGTACCGCTCGGCAATCTTCTACCACTCGCCGGAGCAGCAAGAAGATGCGAAGAGCGCGATCGTCGGGATTACCGACGATCGGCTGTACCGGGACCCGATTGTCACCGAGGTCGCGCCGGCGACGGAGTTCTACGAAGCCGAGGCGTACCACCAGGAGTACTTCCGGAGTAACCCCAGCCAGCCGTACTGCACCATTGTGATCGCGCCGAAGGTGGCCAAGGCGCGGGCGCACTTCCTGGAGAAGCTGAAGAAGTGAGGCGGGGCACCGGGGGCGGCGAAGCGATTCACTCGCTTCTAGAAGACTGAGGAGCAAGGTGGAGCCGAGGGGATTCGAACCCCTGACCTCCGCCGTGCAAAGGCGGCGCTCTCCCAACTAAGCTACGGCCCCGAGTCCTCTATTCTACCGTTCGGCGCCTGAGCCGATGGGGGCGGAAGCACCGAGGGCGGGGGGTGGCCACCTACGGCAGATGTTGGTGAGGGGTGGGTAGGCAGCGACGGCCCCGTCGGAGCTCCTCGACCGGTTCAGGTTGACCCCTGGCGGGCGGCTTGCTATACTGCCCTTTACGAACGCGACAGCGGAGGATCTAGAGATTCGCTTCTCCGAAACGGCCAGAGGTGAACGTAGCGTAACCCTTTAGAGGAACGCCCACCTTTGTGTCGGAGCCGACCGCGAAAGCAGGTCGGTTTTTTGTCGCCTTCGTGGAATCGGCCCGTCGCCAGGAGCGCGGCGAAGGCCATGATCGTTAACAAGAGAATATTTGCAAGAGATGTGCACGCGGGCGAACCGCGGGAGCCACGGGGTGGCTTTCAGAGCTCGCGTGGCATCAGAAAGTGATTTTGAGCTCGATCTTGTTAGCTCGGCCGGGCGCGTCGCGTGGCCGAGCTAGTAAGGGCACACGGTGGATGCCTTGGCGCTACGAGCCGAAGAAGGGCGTGGATGGCTGCGATAAGCCTCGGGGAGCCGTCAGCAGGCTTTGATCCGGGGATTCCCGAATGGGGCAACCCATCTGCCGTCATGGGCAGATACCCTTGCCTGAACCATTCGCCGCGAGGCGGATGCGCAGTAGGGCATGAGGAGGCAACCGGGGGAACTGAAACATCTCATTACCCCGAGGAAAAGAAATCAACCGAGATTCCGTAAGTAGTGGTGAGCGAAAGCGGAAGAGCCCAAACTCGTCACGTGCCAAGCCTGCAGGCGTTGCGTGGCGGGGGTTGTACGTTGGACGTGTGGACTGCTGCAGACAGTCCGTCAGGTATAGAAGACCGGCCTCTAGCCGAAGGTCTCTGGAAAGGACAGTCGGAGAGGGTGACAGCCCCGTAGGCGAAAGGGGACCGGCGCCTGTATTCGTTGGACGTGAGTACCGCGGAGCACGTGGAATTCCGTGGGAAGCTGGGGGGACCACCCTCCAAGGCTAAATACTACGACCTGACCGATAGCGGATTAGTACCGCGAGGGAATGGCGAAAAGAACCCCCAAAGG
>JACQOR010000011.1 GCA_016202435.1 Chloroflexota bacterium | reverse complement strand
CCGCTACACGCTGCTCGGAGGCTTCCGGATCCTCGATCCAGACTTCACCCCACGACGGGTCTACGAAGCCCTGAAGGCGTACGCCGCCAGGAGTGGACTGGTCCCTCGGGGATGAGCTTGACGGCTTCGGTGACGCTTTAGGAAAGTAAGCTCTGTGTCCACTCAGCAGTCGCGGGCTCGGGTCTCCCTGGTGACGACCGTGCTCAACGAAGCGCCCAGCATTGGTGACTTGCTTGCTTCCGTCGATGCCCAAACCCGGTCTCCCGACGAGGTGATCTTTGTGGACGGTGGCTCGACCGACGCGACGCTGGACGTGCTTTACGCCTGGGCCAATCAGCGAGACTTCGTCCAAGTCACCCGGGCGCCGGGCTCCTCCATTGCTCAAGGCCGTAACCTGGGCATCAGTCAAGCCACCGGCGAGGTCGTCGCTGTCACTGATGCCGGAGTGACTCTGGATCCGGCGTGGCTCGAGCATCTCGTGGAGACGCTCGAAGCGGACCCGGAGGTGCAGGTGGCAGCGGGGTTCTTCGTTCCGGACGACCGGAGCGACTTCGACCGGGCAATGGCGGCAACGGTGCTGCCCAGGGTGGAAGAGATCGACGGCCAGACTTTTCTGCCGTCGAGCCGATCGGTGGCATTCCGGCGCGCCGCGTGGGAGCGAGTGGGCGGCTACCCAGAGTGGCTCGACTACTGCGAAGATCTCGTCTTCGACTTGGAGCTGAAGCGGGCCGGCCTGCGGTTCGCCTGGGTTCCAAGCGCGCTGGTCCGGTTCCGCACCCGTCCTGACCTGCTTTCGTTCTTCGTTCAGTACTATCGCTACGCCCGCGGGGATGGAAAGGCAGACCTATGGCGCAAGCGACACGCCATTCGCTACGCAGCCTACTTCCTGGCTGCGCTGGTGGCGGTCCGGCCAACGTTGCCTGGCCTGGCGGTGATGGCGTTGGGAGGCGCCTGGTACCTGCGGCGGCCGCTTTGGCGATTTCTTCTCCTTGGACCTGTAGATGTCCGCGCCGGACTGGTAGCCTTCGGCTTGATCCCGGTGATACGACTCACCGGAGACATCGCCAAGATGGTTGGCTATCCCGTTGGAGTGGCCTGGCGCCTCCGGCACGGTCCGCAGGGTAGACATGACCGTTGAACCCGGACCATCCAGCGTGCCCGAAGATTTCACGCCTTCATCGGCGCTGACCGACGAGATCCCGCTGTCAATCGTCGTGCTCAACTACAACACCCGCGAGCCCCTGCGCCGCTGCCTGAACAGCATCGAGCGCAGCGAGGGCGTGCCGTGGCTCGAGGTCTTGGTAGTGGACAACGCGTCTTCGGACGGCAGCGCCGATATGGTCGCGGCCGAGTTCCCGGGTGCCAACCTGATTCGGAGTCCCCGGAATGGGGGCTACGCCTACGGCAACAACCTGGCGCTAACCCAGGCCCGAGGGCGCTACGTGTTGCTCCTGAACCCGGATACCGAGTTCGGGCCCAGCGTGCTGGCTGAAATGCTGGACTACATGGATGTAAACGAGGACGTGGCCGCGGCGGGTCCGAAGGTGATTCTGCCCGATGGAAGGCTAGACCTCGCCTGCCGGCGCGGCTTTCCCACACCCGCAGTCGCCTTTTACCGGCTCTTCGGGTTGAGTCGCCTGTTTCCGAAGAGCCCGCGGTTCGGCCGCTACAACTTTACGTATCTGGATCCTGACGAAGAAGCGGATGTTGATTCTGTGGTCGGAGCCTTCATGCTCGTTCGGCGCGAGGTCGTTGAGCAGATAGGTCTATTGGACGAGCGTTTCTTCATGTACGGGGAAGATCTGGACTGGGCCTATCGCATGAAGGGGCACGGCTGGCGCATCCGCTACAATCCTCGTGTGCAGGTGCTCCATCAGAAGGGCGCCAGCAGCCGGCAAGCCAGCCAGCGCACGACGGTGGCTTTCTATCGCTCCATGCATTTATTCCATGCCAAGCACTTCCGGACCCGCACCCTGCCGCCGCTCAACTGGTTGATCACCGGCGCGATCTACCTCTTGATGGGCTGGTCTCTCCTCAGGAACGCTCTGCGTCCTCGGCACGAGCGGCGGGTGTCAACGTGAGGGGCCGCGTCCGGCGTACGGTTCCCGAGAAACTGCGCCTGCGACGTTGAGAGGACGCTGATGGTCGTCCGCCCGGAAAGAAGCTCCGGACCGGGGCTGGTCAGCGTGCCCCCGTTGAGTGCACTGAGCGGACTGGTTCGGTTCCTCTACGCCGCGGCGCTCGTGCTGAGCGACGCGGCTGCGGTCGTGCTCGCATTCCTGGCGGCCTACCAGCTTCGCTCTCTGAGCGGGCGCCCCAATGACCTGTCGGAGCTGACCGAGTACTACCCGACGCTCGCTTTGCTCGTCGTCTCGCTCATCGTCACTTTCGCCCTGGCCCGCCTTTACGTGGAGCGAAGATCCGCGTCATACGTGGATCTGCTCGGGGCGCTGTTCGTGGCGGTAACGATCGGCAACGTCATCGCGATGGCCGCGACCGCGCTCAGCCTCAACAATCTGGACGTTCCGCGTTTGCTGCTCATCTACGCCTGGGTGCTCTCGATTGTTTTCATCTGGGTGGCGCGGGTGCTGCTTTCCCAGATCCTGCGTGCCGCGCGACTCGCAGGCGCCGACGCTGAGCGGCTCCTGATTGTCGGCGCGGGTGAAGATGGCCACCTGATCCTGCACAAAGTACTGAGCGCGCCGGAGCTGGGGTACCAGGTGGTCGGGTTTGTGGACGACGAGCCTCACCCCGAGGCGGACCGACCGGTGCTCGGGCCGCTGTCAGCTGTCCTCGAAGTGATGCGCCAGTACCGGGTGCGCGAAGTAGTCGTGGCCAACCCGGCGCTCAACCACGTGCAGCTGCTGGGCATCGTAGCCGCGTGCTCCGCTGCCCGGGCGAGTATCAAGATCTTTCCGGACGTGTTCCAGCTCGTGGCCCGGGAGGTGAGCGCGAGCGAGTTTGGTGGCCTCCCGATGCTCGAGGTCCGCGACGTGAATCTCCACGGCTGGAACCTCTTCTTGAAGCGGGCCGCCGACGTGGCGATCTCCGGAGCAACGTTGGTGGCGCTGGCGCCGCTTCTGATCGCGGTCGCTCTTGGCATAAAGCTGTCTTCGCGGGGGCCCGTGTTTTTCATCCAGGAGCGCGTGGGGATGGACGGAAGGCCCTTTCCGCTGGTGAAATTCCGCTCCATGCACGTCGATGCCGAGTCCGAGTCGGGGCCGGTCTGGGCGATCCCCGAGGACGAACGAACCACGTGGATTGGGAGGATCATCCGTCGCTACTCGATCGATGAGCTGCCCCAGCTGGTGAACGTCTTGTTGGGCGACATGAGTCTCGTCGGTCCGAGGCCGGAGCGGCCGTACTTCGTCGAGCAGTTCAGCCGCCTGATCCCCAGGTACGCCGAGCGGCACCGAGAGAAGGCGGGGATGACGGGCTGGGCCCAGGTGAACGGGCTGCGGGGCCAGACTCCGATCAGCGAGCGAACCCGCTACGATCTTTTTTATGTGGAGCACTGGTCGCCCGCCTTTGACCTCAAGATTCTCTTGAAGACGCTGCCCGCCATCTTCCGCGGCCGTAACGCGTATTAGGGGCCTCGGCCCGCCCCCCGCATCTCACCATCGGATTCGGGTGGCACGACATGGCGGGTGGAGGATGACTGTGAGCATTTCCGGGCAGCGCTACCTCGCGATGCGAGCGACGAGGCCGGGCCAGGAAGACCCGCCCGGCCACAGGTACGGGTTACATTCCGTCGCCCCGCTGGTGGAAAATGGAAGTCCATAGCGAATGAGACGGTGCCAGCCCCCTTCTGCACGAAGGGGGCCTTTAGCACGTGCGCCGATCCAGCTCTGAAGAGACCGACGCGAATTGGACAAATTGATAGTCGGCCTGGGAAATCCGGGGCCCAGGTACGTGGGGACGCGACATAACGTTGGCTTGGATGTCGTCGCCGAGCTCGCGCGTCGCCATGGTGTGCGCACGGCGAACCAGAAACTGGCCACGGAAGGGAAGGCGACGATCGCAGATACCGACGTCATCCTCGCCCATCCTCGCGGTGTCTTCATGAACGAAAGCGGCCGAGCAGTCCAATCTCTGGTGAACCGACATGGAGTTCGAGATTTGGCCGGCGTCCTTGTCATCTTTGACGACATGGACCTGCCCCTGGGCTCGGTCCGCCTCCGGCCATCCGGCAGCGCGGGCGGGCACAACGGCTTGAAATCCGTGATCGAGTGCCTGGGCAGCGACGAGTTTGCCAGGCTGCGGGTTGGCATCGGACGCCCGAAGCCTGACGTTGACCCGATAGAGCACGTTTTGGATCGCTTCTCGTCCGAGGAGCAGGCGATCGTGGCCGAAGCGATCGCGTATGCCGCCAGCGCCGCCGAGTCGTGGGTGGCACACGGCGCCTTCCTCACCATGAACAACTTCAACCGCCCGCGCGCCTCCACCGAGGCCGGCGAATGAGGCTTGACCCACTCCTGCCCCTGATTCATCAGGACCCGGGCTACCGCGAGCTCGCCACTCAGCTGGGCGGGGAGACCCAGGTGCCCGGGGTTCGCTTCTCGGTGCTGGATGCGGCCAAGGCCGCCGTGATCGCCGCCCTGCACAGCGAGACTGCGCGGCCGACCATGCTGCTCGTGAGCCGGCTGGGGCGAGCGCGTCAGATCGTGGACGAGCTGCGGGCATGGAGCGAGGAGGACGACAACGTCTTCCTGTTCCCGGAGCTAGACGCCCTTCCCTATGAGCGCATGCTCCCCGGAATCGAGCACCTGGTACAGCGCCTCCACGCAATGATGGCGCTCTGCGGGGTCAGCGGTGCTCCAAATCCGCTGGTGGTGGTGACGGCACGCGCCGCCATGGATCGCCTGATGTCGCCGGAGGCCTGCAAGGAGGCCAACTGGCGGTTCAAGGTCGGCGACGGGCTGCAACTGGATCGCTTGCTGGGCCAGCTGGTGCGCGCGGGCTATGAATCGGTGCCGGTGGTGGCAGGCCCCGGTGAATTCGCCCGAAGGGGCGGCATCCTCGACATTGCGCCTTTCGGAGCCCGCGGCACCGCCTACCGGATGGAGCTGGTCGGCAACGACATCGACTCGCTTCGCGAGGTCGACCTGGGGACGCAGCGATCCGTCGATCTGCTGGACTCCATCGTGATCGGTCCCGCGCACGAGGTGCTTTCGGAGCTACCGGCAGGAGGCGCCGCCAAACTGGACGCACTGCGTCTGAGCGGGGTCAAAGAGCGGATTCGGGGGGAAATCGAAGCAGAGATCGCTCTACTCAAAGAAGGTCGGGCCTTTCCCCTGCTGGAGTGCTATCGCGGAATCCTCGGGGCTGCCTCAATCCTCGACTATCTGCCCGACGACGGTCTGCTGATTGTGGACGAGCCCGGAGCCGTGGCGACCATCGCCCGCGAGATCCACCGCCAAGCCCAATTCCTTTCCGCGGACCTCCTCGAACGCGGTGAAGCGCCAGGTGGCCTTCCGGAACCGTACTTTTCCTGGGACGATCTCGCCGGTGACCCTATGAGGCGCCACCGTCGCCGCCTGGACCTGGTGCTCGATCCCGATGCCCTGGACTCGGCGTTCACACCGGCGCCCAGTTGGAGCGGCCGTCTCCCCGAGTTGATACGGTCGCTCGCGGCTCCCGATTCGGGGCACCTCGCCATCGTGACGCAGCAGTCCGCCCGCCTCGAAGAGTTGCTCCACGAGGACGGCATCAAAGTCTCAGCGTCGGATGCAGTCACCGCTGGGGATGGCGGACCTCCGCGCGTGTCTTTGATTCATGGGTCACTCGGTGAGGGATGGGGCAACGAGGGAGTTGGACTCACGATTCTTACCGATCGCGAGATTTTTGGTTGGGCGAAGGTCCCCCGGGGCGTACGCTGGCGGGCTCCGGTCGCTCGGGAGCGTTTTCTGAGTGAACTGGAGGAAGGCGAGCTTGTGGTCCACGTCGACCATGGAATTGGACGGTATCGCGGTCTGGTTCGGCTCCAGGACAGCGCGACCGGGACCGAGCGCGAGTACCTCGACATCGAGTATGCAGACCGCGCCCGACTGAGAGTCGCCGTGGAGCACGCCGACCGGGTTACGCGTTACGTCGGGTCAGGTGAGGCGGTGCCGGCGCTCAGCAGCCTGGGCGGCGGGGACTGGCAGCGTACCAAGCGACGCGTCCGCGCGGCGGTTCAGCGCATCGCTAAGGAACTGGTGGAGCTGTACGCGCGGCGGGAGCTGGCCGAAGGAGTCGCGTTCGGTCCTGACCATCAGTGGCAGATGGAAATGGAGGCGGCGTTCCCGTACGTCGAGACGGCTGACCAGCTGGAAGCGGTGGAAGAGGTCAAACGAGACCTCGAGCGCGCCCGTCCCATGGATCGTTTGATCGTCGGCGACGTCGGCTACGGGAAAACGGAGGTCGCGCTGCGGGCGGCCTTCAAAGCCGTCACCGAAGGGAAGCAGGTCGCGGTGCTGGTGCCGACCACCGTGCTCGCGCAGCAGCACTACAACACGTTCCGAGAGCGCCTGGCTCCCTTCCCGGTGCGGGTCGAAGTGCTTTCACGCTTTCTGAGTGATGCCCAGGCGCGGGAAGTAGTGCAAGACGCGCGCGACGGGAAGGTGGACATCGTGATCGGCACCCACCGCCTGCTCCAGCCCGATGTGGGTTTCAAGGACCTGGGCCTGTTGATCATCGATGAGGAACAGCGATTTGGCGTAGCACACAAAGAACGCTTCAAAGAGCTGCGAACCGAGGTCCATGTATTGACCATGTCGGCCACACCCATTCCCCGCACGCTGCATCTCTCCCTGGTCGGCGTACGGGACCTCAGCATGATTCAGACCGCTCCGGAAGATCGGCTTCCGATCCGCACCTACGTCGCGGAGCACGAGGAGGCCTTGGTGCGTGAAGCGATCCTTCGAGAGCTGGATCGCGGGGGACAGGTCTACTACGTGTCGAATCGAGTGCACTCGATCCAGCGGGTGGCCAGCCAGCTCAGTGCGCTCGTCCCCGAGGGTCGGATCGGCATCGCCCACGGGCAGATGGCTGACGAGGAGCTCGAGGAGGCCATGCTGGCCTTCGTAAATGGCGACGTGGACGTGCTGGTCTGCACCACCATCATCGAGGCCGGCCTGGATCTCTCAAACGTCAACACGATCATCATCAGCGACGCCCAGCGCCTGGGACTGGCCCAGCTGTATCAGCTCCGGGGTCGGGTTGGACGTGGGGCGAACCGCGCCTATGCCTACGTGCTCTATCCTCCCGACCGGCAGCTCACCGAGATCGCCGAGAAGCGGCTCCGAGCCATCTTTGAGGCGTCCGAGCTCGGCGCGGGCTATGCGATCGCCCTCAAGGACCTGGAGATCCGGGGCGCCGGCAACCTCCTGGGGGTGGAGCAGCACGGGCAGATCGCGGCGATTGGCTTCGACCTCTACTGCAAGCTGCTGGGCGAAGCTGTCCAACAGCTAAGAGACCTGCGAGACCAAGCGCTGGCCGACGACGGGCTCGCGG
>JACQOR010000010.1 GCA_016202435.1 Chloroflexota bacterium | reverse complement strand
GCCGGAAAACGCAAATCGCCTTACGGGAATCGCTATGGGGTCCGGCCGGCCTCTGGCGCGCCCTTGTCCCGGAACGCTTCAATGAACTTGATGATCCGCTCCTCGTCAAAGGCGTCGAGCGTGTCAATCCTCCCCCAGGCCGTCAGCGCGACGCGGCTCGGCATGTCCGGGTAGGGAGCAACGATGATCTTCGAGCTATTCGGGAAGAGCGGGATCCGGTGTGTTGGCACATAGCGGTTGTAGAAGTCCTCGAGCTGTTGCTTCAGCTCGGGACAATCCGAGCAGTTGTACTGAATCATGATCCCACCATGCTCCAGGTTGTGGATCTGGGCCTCGTTAGGGATCGGGGCGTCGTAGATCCCCCAGGCCACCGGCCCTTCACCGGCAATGTTCCAGTGCGGCCCAGAGGTGGGCGGGGTGGAGTTGTAGGCGATGTGGGCGACACCCTTGCCGATGTGGTCCGTCCCCTGGAGCGCCACAGATCTACCCGGCAGCCCCCGGGTCGAGGCGACGATGCCCACACCCAGGAGCGCCGCCATCGCTGCGACGCCGGCGAGCACGATCCCCAGGCGAATGCGCCGAGCGCGGAGCTCCCGCTGACGCTGGCGTTCGCGCGCGTGGACGCGCTCCTCCTGGCGACTCTGGCTTCTTCGGGCAGTGCGCGGGCGAACGCTCATCGGGCGCCAGCGGGAGTCGGACTGGACGTGGGTGCTGGTGTCCTTGTCGGGCTCGTTCCCGCCGCCTGAGTGGGCGTGGCAGTCGGTTGCTGTGGTTGGCTCTGTGCCGAGATCGTGGGCTGCGCCTGCGGGCCCGGCGTCGAGGCCTGGCTCGCCGCCCCGCTCGGGGCCGACTGGGCATTGCCCCCGGTCAGGGCACTCGCGCCCGGGACCGGAACATTCGGGTCAGGAGACGACGCGGGCGGCTCTTCCTTCGGTTCTGGCGGCCCCCCGTAGAGGATCACGTTGTGCGCGGGCAGGTAACGGCTGCGCAACGGGAGGGTTCGGACTTCGTCGCCGTCGGTAACCGTGCGGGTCACCGTCACGTCGAACCCATCCTGTGCCGCTTCCACCTGGAGGCTACGGCCCTCAGGCATCGTTGGCTCGTTCTCTCGTCTGGGCGCAGGGTCGGTGGGCACCACGCTGGTGATGACGGGGCCAAAGATCTTCACGTCCCACGTCGGCTTGGTGCCATAGAGCCCGAATATGAGTGTCGTGCCCTCTACACGAGACTGGATCAGCAAGTAGTTCTGCGTGTTGTTGACGAACTTGAAATCTAGCCCCGCGCTCTCGTCAACAGTCGCGTCGAGGCCCTTCATCCCGAGGGGAGGCTGACCATACGACTGGATCCAGTACAGGTGATAGTTACGCTGTTCGATCGCGTACCCGGCATGAAAGACCGGCTGAAAAAGCGTCGTGGCGACCTGGCAGATGCCACCCGCGACCGCCGGAATCGTCTGCGCGCCGGCGTCCGAGATGGTGATGCCCCATCCGGTCTGGAAACCCGCCCCAAGCGTCGTAGGGCCCACTTCTTTGTTAAAGGAAAAAATCTCGCCCGGAGGCACGACGGTGCCGTTAAGCCGGGAGGCGGCGAGTTTGACGTTGTGCTGTTTTTCGGCGCTCGCTCCGGGAAACTCAGTTCGGCCTTCTTTGATCAGCTCGGTTATGCCCAGGCTGGCGCCGTCCTCGACCGTCACTGCTGCGCGAGTCGTGGTTAGTGCCACGGGGAAGGCGCGCTGTGTCGGGTTGAGGCGGTCCTGCAAAGTGCGGGCAAGCGTGACTGCGTCCACTCCAATGCCATCCTGGCTCTCCCGAATCGGAGTCAAGCTGCCATTGCTGTTCCACTGAAACCGAGCATTCGACGGAGCCTGGCCGATCTGCGCCGAGATCTTGCTGACGGCCTTACCGAGCGCATCCGCGTCGACCTCAACCTGGAGCTGGTTCCCAACCTCGGGCCGGAAGGTGAGAGTACGCGCGATCTCATGAGGAGTGAGGGTCCAGTTGCTGTTCGCGTAGGAGAGCATCACCGGACCTGCCACCATGTCCTGGGCCCTCGCGCGCGCGGGCTCGAGGCCTACCCGGGTGACCACCGGCCGCTCCACGTCGACCACAAGATCAACCGTCGTGGGCAGACCTCGTGATACCGCTTCATTCATCCGCTGGGCGCTCTCACGAGCTCGCAGCCGCTGCCCGACCATCTCCGGAACGACAACGATAGTGGCGCGGCCATCCTGCGCCAACTGGGTATCGATCCGCGCATCAATCGCCGACTGATCGATCTCAGCACCGATGCGCCGCAGAACCGCGTCCTGTCTCTCGGCGTCGAACTCCAGCAGCGGAATGCCAAAACGGGTGCCGAAGAGCAGGGCGCCCCACTGGGAGCCGACCCGCTGGATAGGGTTGCCGTCCCGACCGATGCGGTAAGCCTGCTGAACCATGGCGTCCGCGTCAACACGCATGCCCAGCTCAGCGGCAGGCAGCTGCCACTCGCGCCCACCGGCCCGCAAGGTAACCGGCTGCTCGCCGAGCTGAGACGCGCTCGCCTCGAGCAAGGCCTTGCCTGCCTGCAGACTCTGGCCGCCGAGGTCAAGTCCCAACACCCGAACGCCCGAAACAATGCGGTCGGCGTAGGCCACCTGAAAGACGAGCGCAGCTAGGCCGACGACCCCGGCAAGCGCGCTTACTCCGAAGACCGGGGCCAGCCAGGAGCGGCCCTCGACGGGTCCTGGTCCGCGCAAGGTGGCCGAAGCGCCGTGAGAGACATTTCCGCGATTCAACAAAGGCTCCAACGAGTTAGGAGAGATTGGGAAAGCGCTGAAAACCCATTTGTCCTGAGGCACTCGCACGTCCGCGGGGGTCCGAGAGCCTCACCACGTCGATTCATTAGTTGGAACGGCGTCTTCCGGCACTCCCGAATGGCTCCCTCGATTATGCCCGAGTTTCGCCCACCCGCCGGCGCCCTCTCCCGCTCTTCATGTGTGAAAAAATGCCCCTGTCGCTCGGCACGCGCGGTCACTCGTGAATTGTGACGATATAGGGACCTGAAGGCGCCTATCAGCTCATCGAACTCCGGGTCCGGTGTATTTGCACCTCCGAGCTTCCCAATACCACGTCCGCAATTGGTACCGACGGTTTGCGCACGGAGACGCTCACCGCGTCCGCCAGCGGAAACTGCTCCAGCACCGCTGCCGCGATGCGCTCCGCGACCGATTCGATGAGGTGCTGCGGCGGGCCCGCGACGATCGCTTTGATCAACTCCAGGATCTCAGCGTAGTCCACCGTCTGGGTCAGATCATCAGACTCTCCGACTTTCCTGAGATCCACGCTGATCTCGACGTTCACGATGAAGCGCTGCCCGAGCTTTTGCTCCTCAGGGAGCACACCGTGGTAGCCGTAAAGCACTATGTCGTTGAGTCGAATCGCGTCGGTCATCTCCGAATTCTAGGCGCTTGGTGCCGACGAGATCGCCGCCCCACACCCCGGGAGGACCGCGGGGCGGCGCCCCCGGCGACAAATGGGGCCGCTGGGTGGGGAAAACCCATTAACCTTTTGTGCCCCTGGTCCGTTTTCAATCCAACCCAGTCACCCGAATCTAGCGGGGACAGGAGAGAACGTGAGCGAGATAACTCATCTGGATGCCGGCGACCAGAGGCTGAAAGAGAGCATCCAGCGATACCGACGCATGGTGCAAACGGTTCAAGACGGCGTCATGGTGCTCGACGCCGGCAACAATCTGCTGTTCGCTAATGAGCAGTTAGCAGAGATGCTCGGCTGTACCGTCGAATCGCTCCTCGGCGAACACCTCAGCACCCTGGTCTTGGATGGCGATTTCAGTGGCGGTGCGGACGGTCAAAGACGCCCGCGCCTCACTGTGTCGGAACAGCGTGAGCTGCAATTCCGCCATGCGGAGGGAGCCGAAATCTGGGGGCTCGTGCGGTCCACCCCGCTCTTCGATGCCGAAGGGGAATTCTGTGGCGTGCGCGCAAGCGTAAGCGACATCACGGCCCTAAAGAGGGCCGAGGCCGAAGTGAGCCGGCTGAGGGAGCAGATCGAGAGCCGCAGCCTGGTCGTCGAGCAGCGGGTCCAAGAGCGAACGCTGCAGATGGAGGATTTCGTGGCCACCGTGTCCCACGAGTTCCGGACGCCGCTTACCTCGGTCCGGGGATACGTTGACCTGATGCTGTCCGACCCGGCGCTCCCGCCGGAACAGCGAGAGAAGTACCTCATGCGGCTCCTGGCCAACGCCGAGCATCTGACCAATCTCCTGAACAACCTGCTGGACCTTTCCCGAATCGCGGAAGGGCACATCCAGCTCGATCTCCGGCCCGTGCCGCTGAGGGACGTCCTTTCTCAGCTCGAAGAAGCGATGACCCCACAATTCCACGACAAGCGCATCGACTTCATGATCGAGCTCGGCGCCCTTCCTACCACCACCTTCACGCTGGTGACGGACCGGGAGTCACTCATCCGGATCCTGTCCAACCTGCTGAGCAATGCCTGCAAGTACACGCCAGCCGGAGGAGTTGTCTCCCTGCAAACCGAGCTGGTGGAGGGGGACACGGTCTGGTTCATGGTGACTGATTCCGGCGTCGGCATTCCGTTGTCGGAGCAGGGGCGAATCTTCAGCAAGTTCTACCGGGGGAGCAACACCCGCCGTCTGCCGACCCGGGGAACGGGGCTGGGCCTCGCGATCACCAAGTCCCTGGTCGAGCTGCTGGGCGGCGAGATCGGCTTCGTGAGCCAGGAAGACGCCGGCACGGTTTTCCGGGTGTCGCTTCCGCTGGCTCCGGAGCTCAGCAAAGCTTCCGCCAGCGACTCTTCTTCTTGACCTTCCTCGCCTAGACCAGCGGGAGGGCCACCGTCCACGCAGTAATCGACGATACGAGCAGCAGCACCGGCAGCATCGCCGCGGGGATCGTGCGTACCACGTGCTGCCGGCCTGAGTGGCCACGGCGCTTGGCGTGCGACGCATCGTGGATACGCCCCCGAATCTCCTCGGAGTGATCGAGGTAGAAGCGCGCCTTGCTGAGCTCCCGGACGGAGGTGAGGCCCTCTTCGAGGGCCGTCAGCTCGAGGCCTCGGCCGGTTTCCCGGCTGCGCTGCAGGACCTCTCCGAGCTTCTCCGCGCTGAGGATGTTGTTCTCCACCAGGAACTCTCCCAGATCGCGCTCCGCCAGGATGGCGCGCTCCTCACGCTCGGCGCAGGCTGGGCACTGGGCCTCTGTCGCCCGGTAGCCTACGTCACAAACTCCACAGACCACACTCTCGAGCTTTTGACGTCCCATGGCCACAGCTTTGCGCAACCCGAAGAGCCCGGTCAACGCCGCGACGAACAGCAGACCGAGCGCCCCGACCTTCAGGGCGTCTCGCTGGGAAAAGCCCAGCACCTGATCCCTGGTCCGGCCCGTGGCACGGGCCAGACCGTCCAGCGCCGCAGCTGAGCCCGAGATCAGGCCGCTCCCCCAGGCTCCCATCTCCGGCATGACGATGACCGGAAGAGCCGGCTGCGGCCAGGCGGGTATGTGGAATCCTCGGCCTGCGAGCTCACTCGATTCGATCACCGACGCGGTGGAGCTCGCCGACCCTTCGTCCACCGAAACCGCCATCGGGGCAACCAGGACCTGGACGCGGCGGCTGACCTCGCTTCCCGCAGCGTCAACCACCGCGAACGTCACCTCCTGACGCCCGGCTGAGAGTCGCGACGCATCCAGCGAGAACTCGAAGGGTCCAAAGGCAAGCTCCTCGATGGTTCGCCCGTTGACCAGCATCTTCGCAGCTAGGACCGGCAGCGTTGAAGACACTTCCATCGACACGGGCAGCGTTCCTTCCAGGCGCTGGCCGTCCCTCAGGCCGAGCCCCGTTATGGCAGGAGCAGCGGGTGACGCCTGAAAGGTCCTTTCGGACGTGATCTTCTCCCCACCCGCGTTCGCCGTGACGGACAAACGGTAGCCGCCCGCGCCTCTGGGTGCCGGGGACTCCCAGCTGATGACGTATTGATTGCGCAACTGATCTGTGATCGCGCGGTAGGTGGCTCGGAGGCCTTCCGGCGTAGGGGCGAACAGGCTCATCGCGCCTGTCTGCCGCGCGATGCGGTTGAGAGCGTCTCGATCGAGATCGGTTCCCAGGCCGATGGTGTAAACTGGAACCCCCAGTTGGGCGGCGAGACGCAAACCGTCGTCGAGCGATGCCGCGCTCTTCGTGTTCCGGCCGTCGGTCATGAGAATTACCACCCTGCGCTGCGCCCGGGCTCTAGTGGTGGCGTCTACCGACGCGAACAGGGCGTCGTAGAGGGCGGTGTTTCCTCCGATAGGGAGCCGACTGATGGCATCCTGGAGGGCCCCTTTGTCTTCGGTCAAGTCTATTGCCAGGCGGACCTCGCTCGAAAAGGCAATCACGCTCGCCTGGTCTTGCTCCCGCAAATCCTCGACGAACGACCGCGCAGCGGCTTTCTCGGCGCCTATCGCGCTGGACATGCTGCCGCTCACGTCGAGCGCCAGCACCGTCGCCAGCGGCTCGCCGTAGTCGACCGCGGCCGCGACGGAAACGATCTTGGCAGGCGCGCCGTTCTCCAACACGTCGAAATTCGCTCGGGTCAATCCGGTGATCGGGTAGCCTCTGTCCGAAAGCACGGTCGCATACGCTACGGTCAGGGGGAATTCGGAGGCGTCAATCTGCGCAATCTCGATCGATGCTCCGCCCGCTCCGGCCACGGGAGTCGCGCTCGACACACCGAAGAGCGCCGTCGCGAGCGTCGCGAGCCAGATGACTTTTCGAATGCTGTTTCTGAACCCGGTCATGGCGCTACCCCCTTTTTCGCTGCTGTTTCATCGCGACATCCGGTCACTGACCCGTCAGCATCTGGTCTGCAATCCTGAGGGCCGCGGGCCCGACGAGAACGATGAACGTCGCCGGAAAGATGAAAAAGATGTTCGGGAAAAGCATCTTGAGCGGCGCCTGTCGCCCTTCCTTTTCCGCGCGTTGGCGGCGGCGCAACCGCAGGTCCTCGGCCTGCACATGCAGCACGTTTCCGATGCTGATACCGGTTTGGTCCGCCTGCACCACAGCGGCCACGAACGCCACCAGGTCGTGCGCTTCCGTCCGGTCGGCGAGGGCACGAAGTGCGTCCCTACGACGCTTGCCCAAGCTGATCTCACCCAGAGTCCGTCGGATCTCGTCGGCGAGCGGCCCCTTCAGCCGTTCGACGACTCGAGCCATGGCGCCCTCGAGCGCCAGTCCTGCCTCCGAGCAGATGACGATGAGATCGAGAGCATCTGGCAGCGAACGGTTGATCTGCCGCTTCCGCACACTCACTCGATGGTCAAGCCACCAGTCCGGTGCGCGCAGGCCCACAAAGAAAAGTCCGGCGATAACACCTGCCTGGAATAGGCTGATCGACCCTCTGCTACCCAGCCAGAGCGGCAGGCCGTACGCAACCGGGAGCCCGATCATTAGCGTCGCTTTGGCCAGAACGAACGTGTTTACGTTCATGCCCAGCGGGTAGTCAGCCTGCCGCAGACGTTTCTCAATGTCAGCCGTGACGTTGTCGGGCGTCATGCGACCAACGAGTGCGCCAGTCCGTTGGAAGAGCGGCCACACCAGCTTGTCGAGCAGTGGCTTGGCCAGGTCGGTATCGTAAAGTGAGACTTCGTCCCCGCCCACGTACTGCTGGAGTCGTCCCCGCAGCGCCGGCTGCGCGCGCAGCGAGACAACCGCGCTCACACAGAACACCACCGATGCGAAGACGAGGATCGGAACGAGCAGGATCATTTGTGGCTCCCGGTCAGACCTGCACGTTGGCCAGCCGTCGCATCGCAAAGACGCCCGCGGTTTCCATGACCGCCGCGCCCACCAGGAGAATGCGACCCCGGGGGTCGGTAAGGAACGGCAGCATGTAGTCGGCCTGGATCACTGCTAGCAGGATGAGCATTCCCACTGGCAGCAGGCTCAAGAGCCACATGGACATGTTCGACTCGGCGGTAATGGACGCAATGTCGCCCAGCAGGCGCGTGCGTTCCCGGATGGTGAAGGCAATGTTGTCCATCATCTCCGCGAGGTTGCCGCCGATCTGTCGCTGAATGAGCACCGCGGTCATCACCAGCTCCAGGTCATAGCTGGGCACGCGGTACAGCAGGTTCTGTATCGCGGCCTCGGGAGTTGCGCCGATACTCACCTCCTGAAACACCTGAGTGAATTCCTCAGAGATAGGGGGCGGCATATCGCTTGCCACTTGCTGCATAGCCTGCATGAAACCCCAACCCGCGCGCAGCGAGTTGGCCGAGAGCGCCAGGGCCTCCACCAGCTGTGTCTCGAGCGTGGATATGCGCCTGGCGCGTCGGTAGCCGACGTACACCTTGGGGGCGAAGTAGCCCATCAGCGCCCCCGGGACTGACGCCAGCCAACTCCCGCCCAGGCTCATCAGCACGAAGGCTGCGGCGACCGCGCAGAAGGCTCGCAGCAGCAGGTACTCGCCAACCTTCAGGGGGACCCGGGCCTGCACCAGCTCGATGCTGATCGCCTGAGCCAGCGGGTTGTTCCGCAGCAGCGGGTTGAGCGTTTCGAACCGGCTCATGCGGTGGTCCCGGAGCACTTGAGATGGGGTCGAGCCGACATTGTCGGATTCGTCATCCCCTGCTTGAGTGGCGAGCCTTCTCACCAGCAGCGATCCGGGTCCCTGAAAGGCGCTCAAGACCCCCAGCGCGAGAAAACCGGCAGCGCCACAGGCCAGAGTCACTGTCAGGACCAGGCCGTAGTCGTCCACCAAGTCACCAACCCGTGTTCTTGCGGAACGTCGTGGGATCCAGGCGGAGCCCGCCCTGTTCGATCTTGTCCATGAATCGGGGCCGGATGCCGGTGGGAACCAGCTCGCCGACGACCTGTCGGTCCTCATCTACGCCCTGCTGCTCGAACAGGAAGATGTCCTGCATCGTGATGTGTTGCTCTTCCATGCCGACGACCTCACTGATGTGAGAGATTCGGCGCTTTCCATCCCGTAGCCGCGACAGGTGGACAACACCATGGATTGCGGAAGCGATTTGCTCCCGGATCGCCCGAACGGGCAGGTCAAAGCCGGCCATGAGCACCATACTCTCGATGCGAGCGAGCGCATCCCGGGGCGTGTTGGCGTGCACGGTACAGATGGATCCGTCATGGCCCGTGTTCATCGCCTGCAGCATGTCAAAGGCTTCCCCGCCACGGACCTCACCCACGATGATCCGGTCCGGCCGCATTCGCAGGGCATTGATGACCAGTTCGCGCTGGGTCACCTGGTTCTTTCCTTCGACGTTCGGGGGGCGGGTCTCGAGGCTTACGACGTGGCGGCGCTTGAGCTGTAGCTCCGCAGGATCCTCGATGGTCACCACGCGCTCGGCCTCGGGGATGAAGGCGGAGAGGGCATTGAGCATCGTGGTCTTGCCCGTGCCTGAGCCGCCGCAGATCAGGAGGTTCAGCCGACTCTCTACGCAGGCTTTGAGGAACCCCGCGACCTGGGGTGTCAACGTACCTATCGTAACCAGGTAGTCGAGATTCACCCGCTCGTTGAAGAACTTTCGGATCGTGATCGCCGGACTCTTCACGCTCAGAGGCGGAATAATCACGTTTACGCGATAGCCCGCCGGAAGGCGAGCATCCACCATGGGCGAGCTCTCGTCTACTCGCTTGTTGAGGGGTGCAATGATCTTCTCGACGAGACTCATGATGTGGGCATCGTCCCGGAACGCGGTTTCCGCCTCGACGATCACCCCGTCGCGCTCGATGTAGACCTCGTCGGGCGCATTCACCATGATCTCGGAGATCGTCGCGTCGTTCAGGAGCGGCTCCAGGGGACCGTATCCCAGGATCTCGTCGAGCAGGTCGTTGATGATTCGCGTCCGTACCGCTCGCGGAAGTGGAATCCCCTCGGAAATGATCATCTGGTTGGCGACCTCCTCGATGGTCTCCCGAGCGCGGCCCTGACCATGCACTTTGGCTGGATCCAGATCGGTTAGCAGTTTCTGGAGGAGATGGAACTTCAGCTCCTGATATCGGCCCTCGGCTTCAGATTCACCCTCAGAGCCGTCCATGCGCGGGCCATCGAAGGTCCACGCGAGTGGCCGTTCTTCTATCACGTCGCTATCTCCTTCCCAATCCCAGCGGCTTCAGCAGTCTGGCCGCCCCGTGGGACTCTGGCTTCAGTCCGGTCAGCGTGTAGTGGAGCGCCGTGATGGCCTCCGCCGCCTTGGAGCGGGGGCTCGTCTCGACGAGTGGCGTTCCATGCTGGTTCGCCTCACCGACCTTGGGATCGTTGGGGATGCTCCAGAAGACCGGGACATCGAGGAACTCCTCGATGTCCCCCTTCTTCACGCTGTTGGAGCAGTTCGGGACGTTCATGACTACCTTGATCTTGTCCCTGGCGAACTCCCAGCCGCGCATGGTGTCCAGGTGCCTCTTGACCACACTGATCGAAGGTATTTCGAGGCTCGTGACCACGAGGACGTAAGTCGCGGAGCGCAGGACCACCCGAACGTGCTCGTTGACGCTGGATGGCGTGTCCACGACCACGTATTCGTAGGTGCTGGACATCGTTTCGAGCAGCTTCTGGAGGTCCGGCAAGCCGCCGTCGCGCGGCGATATCAGTTGAGTCGGTGCCGCCAACAGGTGCAGCCCCGACGGATGCTCAGTCATATAGCTCTTCAGAAGCTCTGGGTCGGACTGGCTCAGGCCCGCGGGCAGATCGATGAGACCTTTATGGGGTGTCAAGTTCAGCATCATGGCGTCCGCGCCCTGGTCCACGTCGAGATCGATCAGGGCCACGCGCTGGTGAGCCATCGCCATAGCCGTGGCGAGATTGACGGCGAGCGTGCTCTTGCCGACTCCGCCCTTCGGACCGAAGACCGCAACGATGGAGCCGTGATCTGGAGTCGCCGTCACCCGGGACTGGCGAAAGAGCTGGCGCTTCTCCTCCGAGCGCACCACCGTTTCGAGCGCCTCGCGCAGATCGGCGCGGTTCAGCGGCTTGGGAAGGAAGTCCCGGGCGCCAGCGAGCATAGCTTTCCGCATGTGCTCGCGGCTGGCAAGCGAGGAAATCGCGATGACCGGGACCTCTGGGAAGTTCGTCACCATCGCCTCGAGCGTCTTCAGTGCTCGAAGCAGCGGTTCTTCAAGGTTCAGCAGGATCACGTCCGGCTGACCGTCCCGAGCCAACGTGAACCCTTCCGGCCCGGGGCTGGTCTCGCCCACGACGTTCACGTCGGCTCCCGCCAGCATGGTTCGCAGGCCGGCGCGGCTCCCGGGGCTCCCATCGAGAATCAGTACTCGCATTGCGCGGTCCATTTGCTGGCTGTCCTTCGCCTACTCGCCTATGGCTTGACGATCGCGTCCATGGACACGAACGGATCGAAATCGATCACTACGGGGGCCCACTTGCTGTCATCGCCTGCGCCTCGAAGGGCGAGGCGTATCTGGCAATCGGGGTGGTTCTCAAGGAGTACGAGCTTCTGGGACTCGTCTGGGGTCAGCGCGAGGGTCACGGTCTTGGCGGTCGGTTTCGACTGCGGGTCTCTCGGCATCGCGAGCAGGTTGCTGGCGTCCTGAGCCCGGAGGGCGTTGTGTGCTCCCACCGCTTCTTCGCCCATGACATCCTGAGCCACTGCCAGTACCTCGATCTTCTGGAGGGAATACACCGAGCGGGCCAGGTTCATGGTCCTCTCCTGGTCCCTCACGTCCACGACGCAGGAGCCCAGTACGTCCACCTTGTCCCCCGGCAGGATCAGACCGCCGGCCGCGATCAGCTCGTTGACGCTGATCGCCAGCGCGCGGTGCCCCTCGGGGAGCACGAATGAGGCCCCCGATTCCGAACGAACCCGGAAGAGCTTCGAGGCCAGGATTTGTTCTCCGGGGATAATCGTTTGCTTCGTCGTCTTTCCCACAAAAGCGTCCATCGTGCTGGCGGCCTCGGGATGTATGGCGCCCTTCGGCACCTTCTTGACGACCAGCCAGTCCTCGAGCAGGACGGTTCGGGCCGGGATGGCCATGCGCGCGACGACTACGGACTCGGTAGGATTAGCCGCCGCCTCGGCCTTGGACACGTACCACGCCGCTGCGCCCGCCGCGAGGCCACCCAGGATGACTGCGTAGACGAGGTAGTTCCGACCGGTCTTCACTTCTTGCCTCCAAGTCCAGCCGCCTCCGGCTGGACAACTTTGCTATTCGAGAAGCTTCACGCCGAACGGGACTGAGCTGTTGGGAGACCAGGCGTTGCTGCCAGTCCATTCCTCAGGCGGCGCCGTCTTGTCCGCGACGTTCAGCAGAATGCCCGTAAGCTCGGCCGACTGGTTCCCGTCGCGGCTATAGCCCAGCAGGTAGAACCAGCCGAACGTGAGCACCTGGACGTCGGATCGACCGTTCCCCATTGGCGGGATAATCGCGACGTTGAGGATCCTCGGGCACTCCGACCAGCGAACCCGCTCTCCCCGCAGCGCCGGATCGCACATGCTCATGAACTCGAAGCCGTTGGCCATGCGCTGGTCGAGCCCCGCGATCGTTGGCCCGACCATGTTGCCGGTCTTGGTAAGCACCGTATTGCACGAGGAGAGCCAATCGGGGTATCCCGTCTCAATGTTGGTCCGGTACTCGCTGCCGCCAGTGCCCCCGAGAGCGAGCGGCTGGAAATTGCCGGGCGCGCCCGAATCCCCACCCGCGCCGTACTTGACTGTGTAGGTCTCGCCATGTCGCAAAGGCCGTCCGTTGAGCGTGTACTCCTGAATGTCGGCCTTGCCACAGGCCTGGTTCGGGTCCACCTGTACGCCAAAGGGCTCTGTGCCCAGGAAGGCCGACGGAGTAATCTTGCCGGCCACGGCTCGGGCCTGGACCCTGCCGCCATTGATGCCGATCAACCGCGCCAGGCCGAGGCTCGTCGTCCGCGTCGCCCTCACCTCGAGGGCGTCCGAGGTCCCATCGGCATTGCGGTCGAGAAATCCAAAGGTGGGCGAGGTGCCGCAGGCATCGATCCCCTGGAGGGTCAGGTAATTGGTGGCCACAGTCCGCGCCAAGGTCTGGCTCCCCAGTTCCCAGGCACCCGCGAGCGCAGCGGCATCGGCGCAGTTCTGCAAATGGCGGCGGACCTGCCAGACATCACCCAGGTCGGTCACGAGCGCGCCCATACCTCCCAGGACGGGCAGCAGCAACGCCACGAGGAAGGCGATCGCGCCGCGTTCTTCTCGCCGAAAGGCTTCAATCCGCGAGGAAAGCAGGGAACGAACCGCGTCTACCATCGTTATTCCAGCCGCATCGACGATTGAGCATGCAGCTGCAACACGCCGTTGGGAAACGTGGCCACACCGACCCACTGCATGATGCTCGGCAGGACGATGTAGCTGAAGTTGTAGCGAACGTGCACCGTCGCCGAGGCGCCCGGGTTGCCGCCCAGGTTATCCACCGTGATGCAGAGTCGCCCCGCCGCGGAAGACGGGCAACTGCCGACATCGACGCCCGTGAGGTACAGACCGGAGACCCCATCCTGGACCCTGGCGCCCACGGTGCTGAGCGGCTTACCGACCACGGCGGCCCGCGCACCTTCGCGCGCACCATTGGTGATGATCAGCCAGGAGAAATAACCTCGGCCGAGGTCGATCATCCCGATGATGATGAGCAGCACGAGCGGCAGCAAGAAGGCGAACTCCACGGTTTGTACCCCCGACTGCCCTCGCCAGAGCCGAGTGAGACGCTCCTGAAGGTTCCCCACTTCAGCTCACCATCATGGAAGCGAAGAGGCCAAAAAAGATCGCCGAGGCGAAAGGAAAGCCCGTCATGCGGGTGGCGCCCCAGGAGGGATTGACCAGTGCCCCCCGATCGGTAATGAGCGTGAAGGACGCGACCTGCCATCCGAACCGGCGGACCAGCACGACTAGGCCAACGACGCCACCCAGCATGGCGCTCAAAACAAATGTCTCAAAGACGTTGGTGGGACCGACCAGGGCCCCGAGCGCCCCCAGGAGCTTTACGTCTCCCGCGCCCATGCCACCGAGAAGGAAAGGCAGAAGAAAGAGAGCCACTCCCAGACCGATGGCCTGCGCGGCGACCCAAGCGCCGTCCCAACCAGCCGTGGCTGCATTGAGGCCGAACCCAAGCCCCGCTGCGGGAAAGCTCAGTTTGTTGGGAATCAGGCCGTACCGCGTATCCGTGTATACGGCAATTCCGGCCACCGCGAGTGCTATGGGATAGGCGAGTTCCTGCGGCAAGGGTGTTTTCCCTTCTCTTCCACCAGAAGTTGGCGACGGTCCCTGCCCGGGGCTCAAGTGGGGCAGGGACCGTCACATTCCCTGGTCAGCTCGTTGCCATCTTCGTATTGGCAGTGGTGAAGACGTTCTCGATGCCACCTTTGAGCGTCGTAGCCGCGGCGGTCAGGGCCACCGCGATCAGGGCCAGCAGAAGACCTTCTTCGGCATGCTGAATGCCGCGCTCGTCGCTGATGAACTGCATCACTCTTGTCACTTTGATTGCCTCCGTAGCGTCTTTTCCGGTTTGCGGGGGTGCTTCGACTCCGTCTAGCTGACCGCCATCTTGCCGTTGGCGGTAGTGAATACGTTCGCGATGCCGCCCTTCAGCGTCGTCGCCGCGGCGGTCAGGGCCACCGCGATGAGCGCCAGCAGGAGCGCCTCTTCCGCGTGCTGGATCCCCTCTTCTTCGCGGATCAACCGGACGATCTTTTCCATTGCTGTTTTCCTCCTGGTTTCCGTTTGCTTTCTGAGACTTGGCTTGCGCGTTGGACTGCGAGGGTGGTCGCGTTTCATCGCCTTCCGATATGAATCTGCCTCCCTTCGCGCTAAGATGACGTTTGCTTTTCCGGGGGGATGTGTCGGAGATCGTCTCACTGAGACGTAAGAGCTCCATGCGGCACCCGTAAGAAATCGGTAGGAGAGTTCACTCATCGCCGGCGCACGCCCTCAGCGCCGCGAGGCTCGGCGGCGAGGCTGTCAGCGATGCCCGCCAGCAATGTGGCGAACGTGAAGGGCTTCTCGATCACCCGCTCGCAGCGGCGCCCTGCCGGCGGTATGGCTCCGGCTTTCTGTGGATACGCCGTGAGCATGATGATCGGCACCCGGGAAATCGCCCGGACGCGCGTGCACACTTCCCAGCCGTTGAGACCGGGAAGATCGATGTCAATGAGCAGCAGGTCAGCACCGGCGTCGAGGAACTCGTTGAGACCACGCCGCCCATCATTCGCGGCGTGAACTCGGTACCCGGCGCGCTCCAGCTGCCATTGCGTGAGCCACGCGATGTCGGGGTCGTCTTCCATCAGGATGATCTTCTTGGGCTCCACACTTCTCTCCCGAGCGGTCGCACCCGCTGTTCCCCGGAACGGCTCGCATGCCGATCCAGAATCAGCAAGTGATGTGCGGGAGTGTATTGAGCCCAAGTAGGAGCAATGTCAGAGCCCCGTAGAAGTTCGGTGTAACTTCTGACCTGCCAGTAGCGTTTCGCTAGTCGGTACGCAGCACAGAGATGGCCCAAGAACCGACTCCGAGTCGACAAGGGTCCGAGGACAGGGTCGATGGACGATAGCCACAAACGGGATCGGATCCTCGTGATGGAGGACGAAGAAGAGATCAGCGAGATCGTCACCGCGTACCTCGAGAAGGAGGGGTTCGAGGTGTTCAGCGCGGACGACGGGCTCAAAGGGATACGGGTCTTCTACGAGCGCCGACCGGACCTAGTGATCCTGGATATCATGATGCCCGGGCTTGACGGCTGGGAGGTAACGCGACGGATCCGCGAAGTCTCCGATACGCCGGTGATCGTGCTCAGCGCCCGCGGCCAGGAGTCGGACAAAGTACGCGGGCTCAACCTCGGCGCGGACGACTACGTGCTCAAGCCCTTCGGCGGGGCGGAGCTGGCGGCGCGGGTTAAGGCCGCGCTACGCCGTGCGCGTACGCGAAGCGATGCGGATGACGAGACGTATTCGGACGGTGCACTTTCGATGAATTTCGCCCAACGCATCGTCCACTTGGGCGGTGAGCCCGTGTCGCTTTCGACCAAAGAGTTCAACCTGCTGGCCTATCTCGTGAAGAATGCGGGCCGCGTTCTCACCCATGAGCAGATCATGGATCGGGTGTGGGGCGTCGGAGCGTACTCCTACCCCAACATCAAACAATACGTCAGCTATCTGCGCCAGAAGGTGGAAGCGGATTCGCGGCACCCCCGCCTCATCGAGACCGTGCGAGACGTGGGCTACCGTTACAACCGAACGGTGTGAGCGCCTATCTGGCCACAGGCAGCGTGAACCAGAAACGCGTCCCTGCGCCCGGCTCGGATTCGACCCCCACCTCGCCCTCGTGAGCGTCCACAATCCCCTTCACAAGCGCCAGGCCGATCCCAAAGCCTTTCTCGGTCCTCGCGGCCTCCGCGCCTCGGAAAAAGTAGTCGAAAACTCGCTGCTTCTCTTCCGGAGGAATCCCGTCTCCATGGTCGGTGATAGCGACGCGCACTCGGTCTCGCTCCTCGTGAACCGAGACCAGGATGGTGTCGTTCTCAGGACCATACTTGCTGGCATTGGCCAGGAGATTGGCCACGACCTGAACGACACGCACACTGTCCGCTCGCACCGCGCGTAGCCCCGGCGGAACCTCCAGCGCGGCCCCCTGACCCTTGCCCGCCAGCAAGACCTCGCTCATCGCTAGGGCTTCCCGTATCGGGCCCTCGACACTAATGGTCTCTGGCCGCACCGTGAACGATCCGGCCTGGATGCTGCCCAGATCGAGCAGGTTGGTCGTGAGTGCCTGCAGACGTAGGGTGCCGCGACACACCGCGTCCAGGAGACGATCCCGATCTGCCGGATCCAATTCGGCGAACTCGTCTTTGAGGAAGTCCACGGAGCTGGAGAGCGCCGACAGCGGCGTCCGCAGCTCGTGGGACACGCTCATCAGGAACCGCTCCTTCAAGCGCTGGATCTGCTCCTGCACTGAGATATCGCGGACGACGTGGACGAGGCCCACCGTTTGTTGGTCGTCGTCCTTGACCGGCGTGATCGTGATTTCGACGTCTCGCGGCTCCGCCGTCGTAGTTTCGAGGTAGCCCTTGACCACGACCGGCTCGGCTCGGCCGCGGAACCAAAGCCAGGTGCAGGCCCGGTCGCAGAGGGATCGCCCCTCGACGTCCCGCAGCACGCTGGTGCCGCAGCACTGAGCTCCTGGGCTGGGAGCAAACTCCTGCGCCAGGGAACCCAGTAGCGACGGATTCACGGACGTCATCATCCCCTGCTCGTTGGTCGTGAAAACTCCGTCCGCCATGGCGTGGAAGGTGCCCTTGTACAGGCTCCGCTCGATGGCCAGCTGGTTCAGCGCTTCCAGCATGCTGCGCCGCATGTCCTCCAGTTCGCGGGCGAGCGGCCGCACTTCGTCCGACACAGCATCCGCTGACACCGGCGTGGCGAGGTCTCCACGTTCGATCCTGGAGACCGCCCGCCGCAGGCCGCCGATGGGCACGACGACTCGCCGGGCTAGCAGGAGGCCGGACAGCGCGGCGACCGCAAGGAGGCCGAGGAGGAGTACATAGGCGAGATGGTCAAGACTCAAGCCGCCGGGCCACCGGGGCGGTGCGGGTAAGGAAACGGCATAGGTGGCGACGATCTGCCCGGTGCGGTCGCGCATGGGGAAATAGAACGCCGTCTGGAGGTTGCCTTCAACCTCGAACGACCCCGGCCCCATGATGCCCTGGTGCTGAGCCGCCGTCGGGACGTCGGGGGCGTGGTCGATTTGCAGGGCTCGGTCCCCCTCGCTGGTGACCAGCGTCGTGGACAAGGGCCGCCCGTCGGAAAACAGCGTCAGGTCCAGCCCGGTGCGAGCCCTAAACTCCTCCGCGAACGCGTGGCCCAGGAAGTGGCCCGCCAGCACGGAGTCGCCGCTGGGAAGCCGCATCTGTCCTTGCCAGAACAGGCTCCCATCGACGGCACGGAGCACGCTGAAGTCCATCGTGTCATCGCGCATTTCGGGCAGGCTGAGCCAAACATCATTCACGGGAACAATCAGCGGGGCTAGCTCAGATGGAACGACCCGGGCGTCACCCTGCCGGGTCTGAACCCCGATGAAGTCTGCGCCGCCGAGCGAGAGCAGCTTGAGCAACGCGGCGTCGGTCGGACTCTCGACAGCCAGCGCGGAGTTGCGGAGCGCCACGTCCCGGCTCAGCCACAAGGTGAGCGTTTCCAGCTGGCGCTGCCGCTCCCGCGTCAGACTGAGAAAAGCGGCCTCGCCGCCCGCCACCCGCTGGTACGCAGCTGCCCGGGTGAACAGATAAACGCTATTCGAGGCGACGACGCCCACGAGCACCAGGGTACAGAGCACGAGGGCGAGCAAGAGGATGACGTACCGAAGGCCCACTCTGTAAGGCCAGGAGCGCTCGGTCAAGGCACCAAGTCGCCCCCACAAGGGGCCCGCAAGGCGCGCAGGCACGGTCAGATTCAATGCCCATCCCTCGGCTCTACGTCTGGCTGAGGCGACTCTACGGGTGCACGGTAAGACCGGTCGCGTCCTCGCGTACGAAGCAGGTTCGAAGCGGCCGTCTGGCAAGATTTAGGAGTTTGATAAGCTGCCCTTCGGAACCTTGACCGGACCCCATCTCCTGGGGGATAACCCTACGTGCCGAAGTCCGGTCCCGCTATCGGATCGGGCCAGCACTCGACTACGGGCGGCACGGCCTCGTCAGACTCTGGCGGGCCACTCGTGCGCCCAAACCATTAGGAACGTCCCATGGTGAAAGACGGTCAACTTCGGGGGAGGTAACGATGCGACGACTACACGCACGCCTATCGGCGATGATCATCGGCCTGGTGCTACTGGCCGCGTGCGCGCCCAGCCCGAGCGGGAGCGGCGCAGCTCAGCCAGGAGCGCCGGCCCCACAGCGGGAGAAGACCCTCACCGCGATGGTCCAGCGCGAGGTGGGGAGCTTCGATACGACGATGACGTCGGATCGGGGCAGCGCCCGGGCCGGCGGTGCCCAACAGTACCCGCCGCTGGTCGATGACGGACTCAGCCTGTTGACGCAAAACGGCCGCGAACCGCGCCTCGCCGCTGAGATTCCCGACCTCTCCAAGGGCACCGTGTCCGTCAATGCCGATGGGTCGATGGACGTCACCTGGAAGCTGAAGCCGAACATCTTCTGGCACGACGGCGTGCCGGTTACGGCTGATGACTACCTGTTCCGCCGTCGGGTCCTGACCGAGCTGAACCTCGTCGTAAACACGGGTCCGATCCCGCTCCTCTCCGTGACTGCCCCGGACCCCAAGACCGTGGTCATCCGCTACGGCGGCACCTACGTGGACTACGCCGGCGCTTCCGGGATAGGCAACCTCCCCAAGCACATCCTGGGGGAGCTGTACGAGAAGGACAAGGACGCCCTGCCCCAGAGCCGGTACTTCACCACCGAGTTCGTCGGCACCGGCCCGTTCAAGCTCATCGAGTGGGTACCCGGCTCCCACATGGAGTTTCGGGGATTCGAACAGTACTACCGCGGTGTCCCCAAGGTCCATCGCCTGATCCTCAGGTTCGTGTCTGACGTCAACACGATGGTCGCCAACCTCCTCGCGGGAAGCGTGGAGCTGGCGCTGCCCGAGGGCATCGACCTCGAGAAGGCCATCGAGCTGCGCGAGCGCTGGAAGCAGGACGGCTACGGCGAGGTCACCACGTTTCCGACCACTGCCCTTTTCTACCTGGAACTGATGGTCGACCCCCAGTACGCGCGCCCCATCAGAGGTTTGCCGGTCAAGGAGGTGCGGCAGGGCCTCTACCACGCAATCGACCGAGCGGGCCTGACCGACCTCCTCTCGCACGGCCTGACGCCGGTCGCGGACAGCCAGTACGCGCCGTCCGACCCGTACTACCCGTTGGTGAAGGACGTCATTCCGCAGTACCCGTACGACCTGCGGAAGGCGCAGCAGCTGGTGGAGCAGGCCGGTTGGACCAAGGGTCCCGACGGTATCCTGGTGCACCCGCCCAGCGGACCGACGCAAGGTTCCCCATTCGCGCTGCCGGCCACCGGCGAAGAGCGGTTTGACCTGAACTCCATGGTCTTCGCGGGCGCCCAGATGTACCTCAAGCTGGGCATCGTGATCCAGGACAACTGGAAACAGATCGGGGTCAACAACATCGTCGAGCAGCTCACCCCGGCCCACCAGTCCGACGCCAGCTATACCAGCACCCGGACCGGCACCTTCACCAGCAATCCCGGCGGCACCGCCTTCTACACGGGGCGGCTCCACTCCACCAGCATTCCCGTCGAGACCAACCGCTGGTCCGGCAGCAACCGGGGCCGCTACAGCAATCCGGAGATGGACCAGCTCCTCACGACTCTCGCGGTCACACTGGAGCCGACCGAACAGCAGCGGCTCCACCGCCGCAACCTGGAGCTGACCATGGGGGAAGCCATGATGTTCCCCCTCTACTGGGAGACCCTGCCCGTCATCAATCTGAAGGGCGTCTCGGGCGTTAAGATAGCGCCCGGCGGCACGATCTACGATCTGCACGAGTGGGACAAGAACTGAAAAGAGCCCTAACAGTATAGTTACGGCCGGCTGCCGCGGCAGCCGGCCGTAACTATTAGTGTGGATGAGAAGCTGGAGCTTCGGGCTCAAAGCGTAGGTTCCCCCGGGCCGCACGGCCCGCCTTCGAGAGGAGCAAGATCGAGATGCTGCGAAACCAGGCGCGATTGTCCCTCCTTACGATCGGATTCGTTGTTCTCACGGCCTGCGCGCCCAGTCCGAGCACGGGCAGCGGCGCCCAACCGGGAGCGCCCGCTCCCGAACGCGAGAAGACCATCACCGCGATGATCCAGCGCGAGCCGGGCAGCTTTGATACGGAGATCACGCAGGACCGCGGTGGCGCCCGGGCCGGCGGCGTGCAGCACGTCGGCGCGATCGTTGATGTGGCGCTTACCCGAACCGACGACTTTGGCCAGCGCGAAGGAATGCTGGCGACTACGGTTCCTACGCAGGCGAATGGAATGGTCAAGCTGAACCCGGACGGCAGCATGGAAGTCACGTGGAAGCTGCGCCCGGACATCTACTGGCATGACGGACCTCCGGTCACAACCGCCGACTACGTCTTCCGCGAGCGCGTGATCGCCGAGCTGCAGATCGTCGGCACCCGGCCGCCGGTCGCCATGTTGGGCGTCACACCCATCGACGAGAAGACGATGATGGTCAAATGGGCCGGCCCATACATCAACTACGATACGGGCGGCATCGCCAACCTGCCGAAGCACATCCTGGGCGACCTGTACGAGCGAGACAAGGAGGCGCTGCCTCTGAGCCGGTACTTCCGCGGCGAGTTCGTGGGCACCGGGCCCTTCAAGCTCGTGGAGTGGGCGGACGGCTCGCACATGGAGTTCCGCCGCAATGAGCAGTACCACCTGGGTGTCCCCAAGGTCCACCGAATATTCCTGCGGTTCGTTCCCGACTCCAACACCATGGTCGCCAACCTGCTCTCCGGAGCCGTCGAAGTGGCGATCCCCGAGGGCATCGACATGGAGAAGGCCATCGAGCTGAAGCAGCGGTGGGACCAGGAGGGCGCCGGCCACAGCGTGAAGTCGTACATCACGACAGCGCTCTACTACCTGGAGATCATGGTCGACCCGCAGTACGCGCGCCCCATCAAGGGGATGCCCGTCAAAGAGGTGCGGCAGGGCGTCTACCACGGCCTCGATCGCCCTGCACTCAATCAAGCGTTACATGGCGACCTGGGGATGGTCGCGGACAGCCAATACGCGCCTAACGACAAGTACTATCCGATGGTCAAGGACGTCATGCCGCAGTTCCCGTACGATCCCCGACGGGCGCAGCAGCTCCTGGAGCAGGCAGGATGGACCAGGGGTCCGGAGGGTATCCTGGTACATCCGCCCAGCGGACCCATGCAGGGTTCACCCTACCAGTTACCCGCCACCGGCGAAGAGCGATTTGACCTCCACCTCATGCTCTTCCCCGGCGCTCAGCACTTCAAGCTGGGAGCGATCATCCAGGCGAACTGGAAGGACATCGGGGTAAACACGACCCTGGAGAGCCTCACGCCGGCCAACCAGTCCGACGTGAGCTACACCAGCCGGCGGTCCGGCCTGTTCACGAGCAATCCGGGCGGCAGCGCGTTCTACACGTCGCGGCTGCACTCGCGGAGCATTCCCCTCGAAACGAACCGCTGGTCCGGCAGCAACCGGGGCCGGTACAGCAATCCGGAGATGGACCAGCTCCTCGAGAAGCTCGCTGTGTCTCTAGACCCAGCGGAACAGCAGGAGCTGCATCGGCGGAACCTGGAGCTGACCATTGGGGAGGCCATGATGTACCCCCTGTTCTGGGAGAGCGTGCCCATGATCAGCCTCAAGGGCATCAAAGGTCCCAAGATCATCGGCAGCTCGGCGACGCAGAACATCCACGAGTGGGACCGGGAGTGAGCTGAGTCAGTTCAGCCCGATCTGACGCTGGCCTCCCCGTTTCCGGAGAGGCCAGCGTCATTCTCCCGGAAGTCGGGGGTGGACCACCCATTGGGGTAGGCACGACCCACCCGCCTGAACGTGGTCGCAACGCCGGAAAGAGGCTAGACTCGCCCGGCCGAAGGCGGGATGCCTTTCAATTTTGTCCGGAGAACGGGCTCGGCCGAGCGCAACGGGAGGGGAGACCAG
>JACQOR010000009.1 GCA_016202435.1 Chloroflexota bacterium | reverse complement strand
TCTCCTCACCCGACTGAATGTGGCGGTCGAGGGCGGCCAGGTAGTCCGACGCGGCCTCAATCTGGGCGGGATCGAGCGTCTGGCTCGGGGCGGAGCGCTGATGTTCGGAAATCTGGTCGCGCTTGCGCCGCAGCGCGTCGACGGCGTGCTGCAATTCCAGGCGCCGCCCTTCAATGGCGGCGAGCTCGATGGCCAGGAGGTCTTCGACCTGCTCTTTGAGGTCCAGCACGCGCTGCAGCGGAAACTTGTGGGTCATGCGGCGATCCTCAGCGCGTCTGCCTCAATATCGTTTCCGATCCGGAGCAGCCGGTTGAGGGTGTCCTCGAAGGGCGCCTGGTCTTCGGGCGCCTGGCGCAGGAAGCCAACAATCTTGGGGTGCGCGGCGATGGCGCGGTCGATCCTGGCGTCGGTGCCGCGGACGTAAGCCCCAATGTTGATGAGGTCGCGTGCATTCGCATGCACCGCCATCATCTCCTTGATGCGGCGCGCAGCCGCCTGATGGGCGGGCGAGGCCACCGAGGACATCAGCCGACTGATGCTCTGGAGGATGTCGATGGCCGGATAGTGGCCCTCCGCGGCCAGGTCGCGGCTGAGAACGACGTGTCCGTCGAGGATGGCGCGCACCGCGTCCGAGATCGGCTCATTCATGTCGTCCGCCTCGACCAGCACGGTGTAGAAACCGGTGATGCTGCCCTTCTCCGACGTGCCCAGACGCTCCAGGAGTCGCGGCAGCAGAGCAAAGACCGATGGCGGATAGGCGCGGGCCGCGGGAGGCTCGCCAATGGCGAGGCCGATCTCACGCTGGGCCATCGCGAAGCGCGTGATCGAGTCCATCATGAAGTTCACGTGGAGGCCCTCATCGCGAAAAGCCTCAGCCAATGCCGTGGCCACCCAGGCGCCTTTGACGCGCACGAGCGCCGGCTGGTCAGAAGTCGAGACGACGACGACCGAGCGCTTCAGTCCTTCGGGGCCGAGGTCGTGTTCGATGAACTCGCGGACCTCGCGGCCGCGCTCACCAATAAGAGCGATCACGTTGACGTCCGCCTGAATGTTCCGCGCGATCATGCCCATGAGGACACTCTTGCCCACGCCGGATCCGGCGAAGAGGCCGATACGCTGACCTTTCCCGCAGGCGAGCAGACCGTCGATGGCCCGGACGCCGGTGGGAAGCACCTCGATGATCGGGCTCCGGGCCAGCGGATCTGGTGGCCGCCCTGCCAGCATGAGCTTGCGGGTGCCCTCTAATGGACCGAGGCTGTCGATCGGCTGTCCGAGGCCGTCCAGGACACGTCCCAAGAGCGCTCGCCCGGAGCGCAGCTCGAGGTTGCGACCGGTGGGGCGAACCCGGCTTCCAGGACGAATGCCCTGCATCTCCCCGAGGGGCATGAGAACCACGCGGTCCCGCGTGAAGCCGACCACCTCCGCCCTGATGGCCGCTTCGCCCAGTTGGGAGTGCACCAGACAGATCTCTCCAATCTCCGAGAGCAGGCCTTCCGCCTCAATCGTTAGCCCGATGACCCGGACCACGCGGCCCTCGTAGCGCAGGGGATCCATCTCGTCGAGCACGTGGAGGTAACGCTCGGAGTCAAACGTCGTGGGTGAGATCACGGTCGGCTTTCCGTGAGGCGCAGGAGCTGGCGGGAGATCTCTTCCATCTTGCTGTCGATTTGTGCATCGACCGTGCGGCTTTCGGTGTCCACGATGCAGCCGCCACGCTCGATTCTGGGATCCGGCAGGAGCTGGAGCCCGCCGTCGCCGAACCGCTGCTTAAGGTCTTCCCACGTCTCCTGGAGCACCTCCAGGTCCTCGGGATTCACGTGGAGGACCGCCGTGGGGCTGTCGCCCACTGCCCGCAGCGCGGTCTGCACGGCTTGCCGGACCAGGCTGGGATTGGCAGTGATCTCGGCTTGCACGATCTTGCCGGCGATCGCTGTGGCCAGCTCCACCATCGCCGTCTGGGCCGACTCCAGGAGTTGGTTCCGATCCAGTTGGGCCGCATTCGCAACCTGCGTAGCGGTGTGGATGATGGCCGCGGCCTCGGCGATCGCGAGCGCGTGGCCTTCTGCGTGGCCCTCGGAGTAACCGGAAGCAAAGCCCTGCTCGTGGCCGCGGGCGAGCCCCTCCTGGTAGCCGGCAGCGTAGCCCTCGGCCTCCCCTTCAGAGAGCGCCCGAGAGCGGACGTCCTGGGCCTGAGCCTGAGCCGTCAGCAAGAACGACTCTGCCTGCTCCAGGTCAGCGGACCAGAGCTGCCACCAGGTCGGCTCCGGCGCCTCCTCAACCACGGTTGGAGCTTGCTCATCCGCCGACGGCTCGAATACGGGTCTGGGGGGTGGCTCCGGCACGGCGCGGGGAGCTTCGAAGCGTAGGCGATCTCGCAGAATCCTAGACAAGGAGCTGGTCCTCCTCCCCGCGGGCAATGGTGATCTCCTCGAGCTCTTCGAGCCTGCGGACCGCGTTCACAATGCGTTGCTGCGCCTCGTCCACCGCGCTCACCCGCACCGGACCCATGATTTCCATTTCTTCGTTGAGCATCTGGGCCGAGCGGGTGGACATGTTGCCCAGGATCCGCTGCCTGGTCTTGTCGTTGCCACCCCGCAGCGAGAGCGCCAGGTCCTTGCTGTCGACCTCACGCAGGACGCGCTGGATGGCACGATCGTCGAGGTCGCCGATGTTATCGAACACAAACATCTTGTTCTTGATGGCGTCGGCGACGAGGGGGTCGGCTTCCTCCATGATGTCGAGAATCGTTCGCTCCGTGGACCGATCCACCTGGTTCAGGACCTGAACGACGTACTCGACTCCTCCCACCGTGGAAGTGCCCTGACGCAAAACTGATGCCAGCTTCGCCCGAAGCAGCTCCTCCAGCTCGCTGATCACATCTGGAGCGGTGCGCTCCATCGTCGCCATGCGACGAGCGACTTCAGACCGAAGCTCGGGCTGGAGCCGGCTCAGCAGATTGGCCGTCTGCGGGGGTTCCAGGTGCGCGAGCACCAGCGCGATGGTCTGCGGGTGTTCGTTCTGGAGGAAGTTGACCAGGTAGGTGGGGTCCGTATCGCGAACGAAGTCGAAGGGCTGCCGCACGACGCGGGACCGTCGAATAACGTCGTCGGCGGCTCCCTGGCCGAGGGCCCGGGTGAGCATGTCGCGAGCGTAGTCCAGCCCGCCCTCCGCGATGTATCGGCGAGCGGTGGCCATGCCGGTCGCTTCGCGGGCAACGACGTCCGCGACATCCGGGGGGACCTCGCGCATGCGGGTGATCTCGACGGTAATCTGCTCCAGGAGCTCTTGGGGTAGCGCCTTGAGAATGCTGGCCGACGTCTCGGTGCCGAGGCTGATGAGGAGGGCGGCGGCCTTCTGGCGCCCGCTGAGGTTGCGTGTGCTATCAGCTGCCATGGCCTACCGCCCCCGATCCTCTGAGAGCCAGATCTGGAGCACCTCGGCGAGGCGCTCGGGATCCGCGCGGGCCATCTCCTGCAGGCTCTCCGCGTCCTGGGCTCGGCGAGCTTCCTCCTGCGCGGCGGATTCCTGTCGGAGGCGCTCCTCTTCCATCCGACGGAGCTCGGCTTCCGGCACCGGCAGTCCCATGGGGGCCGCCGGAGCGGTCGTGGCCGCCACCGCTCCGGCGGCTGCCTCGCCCACCGCCACTGCCGCGGGCTCGGGCGCGAGCGCGGGCGGAGCCGGCCGCTCCCCCTCCCATACGACCGTCGACGGGGTCGGGCGTCCCGGGGCGCCGACCGTTCGGCTCAGGCCGAAGAGGATGAGCCCGAGGGCAAGCAATCCGCCAAAGATCTTTAGAGCCGTCAGCATCAGCTCAAACTGCTGCTGCTGGTTGAGCGCGTCCCGCGCGGCGTCGGCTCGGGAGGTGTCGAGGGGGAGCGCTGCTACCTGCACCACGTCGCCGCGTTCCGGGCTGATGCCCGCCGCCGCGGTCACCAGGGCTCGAATGGAGTCGAGCTGAGCGGCGTTGGTGTCGGGCACCATCACGGCAACGGAGAGGCGCTGCACCGTGCCGGGGGCGGGTACGCGCTTCTCGATGACCTTCGACAGCTCGTAGTTCGTCGTAACGTCGTTGCGCGTGTAGTCCGAGGGGCCGGTGCCGGCTGCTCCCGCGTAGGTGGGAGGCACGTTGGTCGTAGACCCGGGCACGCCCCCTTCAGGCGGGGCGCCCTGCCCGCTGAACGTTTCCCGCAGGTCCCGCACGCTGCGCGGTTGGGCGGTGGTGCCTGCCGGGGTGAACGTTTCACTGGTCGCTTCGACCTGGTCCCAGTTCATCAGAGCGTTGACCTTGACACTGGCCTTGGATTGCCCCGTGCTGGGCTCGATCCCGATCGTCTGATCCAATAGGGACGCGAGCGACTGCTCAATGGACCGCTCGTAACTCCGCTTCGCTTCGAGCTGGGCGCTGGTGGCATCGGGCTGGAGGGCGGCGTCCTGGAGCAGGCCGCCCTGGGAGTCGGTGATGGTGATGTTCTTGGTCTGCAGGCCTTCGACGCTGGTCGCGACCAGGTGCCGGATCGAAGTCACCTGCTGCGCGTTCAGCTTGGTGTTGGGTTTGAGGGTCAGAGCAATAGAAGCGGTGGCGTCCTTCTGGGCTTCGGTGAAGAGCTGTTGCTTGGGGATCACCAGGTGAACTCGGGCGGCCTGGACACCGGCGATCTGGCCGATGGTGCGCTCCAGTTCACCCTCGAGTCCGCGCTGGAAGTTGAGCTGCTGCACGAACTCCGGCATGCCAAAGATGTTCTTGTCGAAGACCTCGAATCCCACACGGCCGCCGGTGGGGATGCCCTGAGCCGCCAGGCTGAGGCGTGACTCATAGACGTCATGGGCCGGCACCAGGATCGTCGAGCCGTTGTCAGCGATCTGGTAGGGGACTCGTGACTCCTTGAGCTTGGCCACGACCGCCGCGGCGTCCTCTGGCCGCAAGCCCTCGTAGAGTCTCTGGTAGTCAGGCTGTTGCGCCCACGCCATGAGGCCAATGCCGAGAGCAGCGGCTGCCACGGAAGCGCCGCCAATGATCATGCGCTGCGTGGCGCTCATGCGTTGCCAGATGGGCGGAGCCATTTGCTGCAGTCGGTCCGTGAAGCCCCCCAGGGGAAGACTACCTACCATCGCCTACACCTGTGCCCGAGTATTTTGCCGACGCGGTTGCCCCAGTTCGTTTGGACGACACCTGAATCCGAGCAATTCACGATACCCCTTGCCCAGTTCATTTTGGACTACACCTGCATCCGAATGATTTCCTGATACGCTTCGACGAGCTTGTTACGCACCTGCAGGGCCAGCTGGAAACCCAGCCCCGCCGACTCCATGGCCAGCATGACCTCGTGCAGATCCACGTCCTCTCCCGTGGCGGCTTGACTCGCCGCGGCATCGGCGGTCTGCGCGAGCTCGTTGAGCTGCCCCAGCGCCTGCTGGAGCATGCCGACAAAATCGCCCGCCGCGTCCTGGGTCGGTGGCGAGGTGGCAGCGCCAGCCACCGCCGTCCCGATCTTCGCGGTGCCGGTGGGTTGGGGACCGATGGGGTTAATTGCCACGACCGCTAACCTCCGATGTCCAGAGCCCGCAAGGCCATGCTTTTCGCCGCGTTCATGACGGTGACGTTGGCCTCGTACGCGCGCGTGGCCCCGAGCATGTCGGTCATTTCCTGGACCAGGTCCACGTTGGGGTACTCCACGAAGCCCTGTGCGTCCGCGTCAGGATGCCCCGGGTCGAGCACTCTGCGGGTCGGCGTGGCATCTTCTTGAATTCGCGAGACCAGCACTCCCTGGGGCTGTGGAAGCTGACCGCCCATGGCGGCCCGGAAGGACGTGAGAAAACTGCGTTGCGGTCGATCCGGAATGAATACGGGCTGGAGCCGCTTGTAGGGTCCTCCCGCTTCGGTTCTCGTGGTGTTGATGTTGGCGACGTTGTTCGCGATGAGGTCCATGCGCAGCCTCTGCGCCGTGAGCGCCGAGGCGCTCGCTCGAATCGTTGCCAGCAGTCCCATCAGTTGCCGCCCGGCCCGAGCCGCGTGCTTTTCGGCATTTCTAGCTACTCACGGGGCGAGTCGCGCCTACGTAGCGCTGCGCCCAGTATGGCTCATCAAGCTTGCTGACGATTACCCCCTGTTTTTCTGAAGCCGCGTGGATGAAGCGGCCGTCGCCCATGGCAATCCCGACGTGGGAAAGGCCGGGCTGATAGGTGTTCTGGAAGAAGACCAGGTCACCCGCCCGAAGCTCAGACTTCTGGAGGCGCGGGCCGCTCTTCATCTGGCCGGCGAGATCGTGCTGGGGAATCTGGAGGCCGTTCTGACGCGCTACGTACCAGGTGAAGCCGGTGCAATCGAAGCTGGACGGGCCGTGGCCACCCCAGACGTACTTCGAGCCGAGAAGCTTGGAGGCTGAGTCCACGAGCTTCTGCCCGAGGGGCGGGGCGGCAGCCGCAGGCCCCCGGAGGCCGGGAGCCGTAGCTTGGATCGACGCGGAGAATGCGGCTCGGGGGGCACTGGCCCCCGCGCTACTTGGGCGGGTGGGTGCGATTCCCAATTCTTTGATGGCGGCGACGGCTGGCGTGGGGCCGTTGACCGAGAACAGCGCGTGGCTCTCGAACTGTGGGTCGCTGCCGCCGCCCGCCTTGTTCGCGATCGCCCATGGGCTATACGCGAAATTGTACGGTTCCCGCTTCTGGCCCATGTAGCGGAACGCATCCTGCAGCAGCAGCGCTTGCCGCTGGCTGTCCACAGCCGGGTAGTTGGGGTCCTGGTGCCATCCGATGAGCGCGCCGCCCTCGGTCCCGATCATCGGAAGTCCCCGGCCGAGCCCTTCGTTCAGGATCTGGTCGTAAGCCCGGAACTTCATGAAGCCATTGCTGTCAGCCTGATAGTCGACCGGCCGATTGAACATGTAATTGTGAATGCTCAGCCACGCCCGGTCGAGGAGGCGCGTCTCGCCCCGACTCTTGAGGCCGGAGACGGCCTGCCGCAAGAACTGGAGGTCGTCAAAATCCGCGCCGGGGGCAAGAGCCCCGAAGCCGGGGAGCCCGCCGTTATCGATAACCGTCTTCGCCGCCGTGGTCCACTTGTCGAGGTACTTGTTCACGTCGGGCTTCGCGCCCCCGTTCTCGGTGGTCAGGTTGGGCTCGTTGTAGAGCTGGAAGTAGGGGACGCCGAGCCCAACGTAGTGGCGGACCATGGCGCCGAGGTTGCCGTCAATGGCGGAACCGTTGGGCGTGTAAACTCGCATCACCGGCATCATGCCGCGGCTGACGATCTGCTTGACTAGGTAGTCGTTGTCGCCTACATCGGTGCCGTCGTTCAACAGGGTGACCCAGCGGATCCCCATCTGCTCGGCCTCATTGACGAACCGGTCGACGGTCTCTTTTGAGGACGAAACCGTCGGGACCCAGTGGATCCCGCGCCCGTTGTCCGCGGTTGGCCGAGGATACTGATCCAGGGAGAGGACGCCGGGGGCGACCGGAGGGGCCGTCCGTGGCGCTTCGGATGCGCCCCTGGCGTTGAGGTATTGACTCGCGCCCGTGTCGGCCACGCGCGCTACCGGAGCCGGGCCGATGCCGGTCGGTTCGGGAAGGCCGATGGGGCCGAGCGAAGCGGTCCCGGAGGCGGCCGTGAACGCAGAAAGGGCAGTGGAATTCGAGGTCGCCAGCGCCCGCCGCCGGTCTGCCAGGAACTGGCCGAAGCTGACTTTGGGGGTGGCCGGAGGTACAGCAGACGCCCTGGTCTTGGATCCCGCGTCGCCCAGATTGCCCAATTGGGCCTGGGTGGCGGTCGGAATGGCAACAGGCATTGCGGGCTATTCCTTTGACCCCTATTGAGGTTGAGCCGATGGTAAAGGCAAGGAAAACCCCGTTCATCGGGGATGCCCCTAAGTTGACCTCGGCCAGTCCCCGTAATCTGGAGTCCCGGTTCTGGAAAAACCCGCTGGCGACGTGGGGGGATCCCCGATTCTCGCACTAGCTCCTGGTGGGAGGGGCCGCTGGCCCGCATAGAATGACGCTGGATCACGTACCGAATGTCTCTCACTGGCGCCGATTCCATCCCTGACGTCACCGTCCGGGAAAGCGCATGGCCGCCGATCCTTGTCGGGCTGCTCCTGTGGCTGTTTTCGTCGAGCGTCGTGGGCGCGCAATCGGCCGACCTGGAGCTGACCTTCGCAGCGGGGCAGCTCACGGAAGGAGGGAGCGCTGGCGTCGTCGTTGACGGCGAGGAACTGAAGCTCGCCGCTCATGCTCCGGCGCCGAGCATCTTCCAGCCGCATCCCCGCTTCGGGGTGGCAATGTCGGGTGTCGTGGAGCTGCCAGGAGTTTTCCGAATCCGGGACTTGCTGTTCGCTCGCACCCTCCCCGACGGGAGCGAGCTGCTACTCGAAATCCGCGGGGAAGTCGACGGCGGCTGGACCGAGTGGCGCGGTGTCGAAGCCCTGCGGGCTCTGGATGGCGCCGCGGCTCTGCAGCTGCGTGCGCTGCTGCTGGCGGCGCCCGATGGCGGCTCGCCTACGTTGCGGAGCGCAACCGTCCGCGCCGAGCAGCTCGCTCCGGACTCGGTTCCGGTCAGTGCTTCCGCCTTCGGCCCACCCACGGCCACGTTGTGGGCGACCCGAGAAGGGCTGGTCGGCGGGACAACGGCCAACGGGCACGTC
>JACQOR010000013.1 GCA_016202435.1 Chloroflexota bacterium | reverse complement strand
GCGCGTCGCCGCCGTGGGGCGGTTTGTCCCCGGCCAGACCACAACCGTATCCGCCGCGGGCATTTCCGTCACCCTGCCTTCCAACTTCCACACCGAGCAACTGGACTTCGAGCTGCTCCTGGGCAACGCCGCGGACTGGCAACCCTGCGTCGGATCGGACCGCGTCGTCGTCGCGCCCTACGCGTACCGCGTCCGGGAGACAGCCACCGGTAGGGCTGTGGGCCGTTTCGACAATCCGGTGCAAGCGGCCATCACCGATCCACGTATCGATAGCTCGTCCACCTACTGGATCACGACTGCCGAGAGCCCGCCTACAGTGGAGCCCAGCTCGAATCCCCATGCGATTGAGGGGACAACTTACGTGACGGAAAACCCCGCCGCCCGGCGCGGTTGGTTCCTGACCGTGCCCAGGCGCTAGTCACGTGACGCCTGCGCGGAGCCTGCTCCGGAACGGCTCGCTTTTAGGAGCGGGACTGGCGCTGGTCGCCGTCCCGCTCTTCGGCCTGTACTGGCTCCTGGGCCATCCCCGGCAGAACCTCGAGATCCTCATTCCCCGCGACCACTTCGTCATCGTGACCAACGTCGCGCTGTTGTCACTGGCAGTCGCGGCCATTGTGTTGAGGTCAGCGATGCTGCTGCGCCAGGCCCGGCCCTTGCTGCTGTCGATGGGATTCCTGAGCCTGGCCGGGCTCTTCTCGATCCACGGCCTGACCACGCCCGGCATCATCGTCCAGGGTCACCCCGACGACTATGGCGGGTCAGCCACGGGGGTAATGGCCTACCTGAGCACGCTCACCGCCGCATTCCTGTTCGCCGCCCGCGACTTCCTGCCCGCGTCCTGGAGGGAGCGTCTCCCGGCGCACCCGCGGCTGATCGCGCTGGTCACCGCCGGCGCCGTCGTCCTCACTGGCGCGCTGGCCCTCCTGCAGCCCTCGGTGGTAGGTAGCCTCGGCGTTGCTACCCCTCCGGTCGCCTATGCCTCCGCTGTCATCACCATTTCACTCCTGCTCTATGCCGCGTACCACGAGCTCCGGGTGTTCGCTTCGACGGGATATCCCACCTCCGCCACGCTCGCGCTAGGCTTTGCGTGGCTTGCCGTGGCCCAGGCCTGCATGACGATCGCTCCGGCGTGGACGCTCGCCTGGTGGGAATACCACGTGCTCATGCTGACCGCGGTCATCGTCGGGCTCGTCGGCCAGTTCATCGAACTGGATCGCCGCCGTCAGCTCGAACGATTTCTCGCCCCGTCGCTCGTGGATCGCGTGCTGTCGGGCACGGCGACCAGTCTGGGCGGCGAGCGGCGGGAGATCACCATCCTCTTCGCTGATCTCCGAGAAAGCACCGCGCTCGAGGAGCGGATCGAGCCGGAAGAGGCGGCAGGACGGCTGAATGAGTTCTTCGAGGCCATGGACCAGGAAATCGCTCGGTTCAATGGAACGCTGGACAAGTACCTCGGCGATGGCCTCATGGCTCTCTTTGGCGATCGGGCCCCGTACGAAGACCACACCCAGCGTGCCGTCCGCGCCGCATTCGCCATGCAGGACCGGATGCGCCAGCTCCAGCGGCAATCCGATGAGCGAGGGCAGGAGTCGCTGCGGATCGGAATCGGCATTGCACACGGCATGGCCATGGTGGGGATGTCCGGCTCAGTCGCGCGCATGGAATACACGGCGATTGGGAGCCCGGTGAACATCGCATCTCGCCTCACGAGTCTGGCAGCCTCAGGGCAGGTCCTCACCACCAGTCGAACCTATCGGCGCGTCGAAGCGCAGGTCGAGGGCATTCCCAAAGCAGCCGCCCGGGTGCGCGGCCTCGATGAGCCCATCCGGGTCGTGGAGCTGGTCGGCCTGCGCAGTCCGCGCCCGAGAGATGAGCGCGCTGGCTGGAGCCGGCTCCGCGACATGATCATTGAGGCGGGACGGGAGCCCGAGCTCCGGGCCGCGCTCCTCGCGGACCCTCACGATGGGCAGCGAACCCGGGCGCTGGACCGCACGGGACGTGACCTGGCTCGCCGAATTCTCGAGCTCTGGGAGCTGCCGCTGTTGTCCGGGATCCCGGACGCGGAGGTGAAAGCATTGCTCTCGCGAGCGTCGCTGCGCGACGTCCGTCGGGGCACAGCGGTGCTGCGCCAGGGCGAGCAGCCCGATGCCATCTACCTGGTCGTGCAGGGCACCGCGCACGTACTGATCACCGATGGGGACGCAGAGCATCACGTCGCCACCCTTACTCAGGGCGACCTGTTCGGGGAGATTGCCCTGCTTTTCGACACGGCCCGGACGGCGACGGTGCACGCGGAATCGGCCCTGGCACTCCTCGCCGTGGCCCGGGATGATTGCTACGAGCTGCTGAGCCAGGCGCCGACGCTACGCGAACGCGTCGAAGAGATTGCCCGGGCCCGAATGAGCGAGTCGGTCCCGGAGCGTTCCTGGGCGGCTCGCCCCCAGGGAAGCTGAGAAGCCGTTCGCGCTCAACCCGGAACGGCGTTCACTCACACCCCAGACCTTTCGGCGCGCCCTGGCCCGGAGGTCGCCCTACACAATGACTCTGAGCGCGCCGGGCAAGAGGTCCATTTCGGCGGGTAGCTCGCCGACGACGTCGCCGTCTGCCTGGACGCGGGCGCCTTCGGGCGAGTCAATTTTCAAGCGCCGCACCCGGTGAACCGTCACTTCCCCGTGGGCCAGGTGCGTTCCGGCAAAGGCACGAGGGAGGTTCAGCAACAGCTCCAGCTTGTCGATGTCGCCGATCACCACGACATCGAGCAGTCCGTCGTCCATGAGGGCGTCTGGGGCCAGCTTCATCCCAGCCGCGTAGTAGGGGCCGTTCGCGACGACGACCAGGTTGCAGCGCGAGCTGCGCGCAGCCGCCGCTTCGCTGTCCAGGACCAGGGAGATCTCTCTGTTCCGGTAGCTGGCGAAGGCGGAGGCGAACCCCAGGATATGCGCCGGCAGTGATGACATGGCGGCCCGAACCTCACGCGCGCGGCCGGCGACCTCCGCGTCAAATCCCACTCCGGCAACGTTCACGAACAGCCGCAGCGAGCCGTCCTCGAATCGGATGCGGCCGACATCGACCCGCCTCTCCTCCCCGAATGCCAGGCGCTCTACCGCGGGGCCCGGCGTGAGCGGCAGACCCAGGCCGCGAGCGAAGTCCTGAGCAGTGCCTCTGGGGATGATCCCCAGCACTGCTTCTGGATCGACCGTTCCTTCGGGAGTGAGGAACCCGTTGACGACTTCGTTGATCGTGCCGTCGCCGCCAACTGAGACGATGGCGCGGAAATCGCCGGAGCGGGCGAGCTGAGCCAGCGTTCTCGCGTCGCCCGGAGCGGTGGTGACGGCAGCGGAGTAAGGCAACCCGCGATCACGCAGGTGCGCAGCTATGGTGCCGAACCGATTGAGGCCGGTCCCCGCTCGCGGATTTACGATGAAGAAATAGGGAAGGGAGGCGCGTGATCGGGCGGCCACAGGGCGAGTCTACCGCCGCCTGGCACTCCTGGCCAGGTATCAGCGGAACCCCGCACCAGGTTCAGTTGGGCAAGCTAGGCCGGCGCGGTCTCCGGTGGGGCGCGCCCGGGGACCAGCACGTCGCCGGTCTGCCTCGCGAGACCGTAGTCAATGCTGTCGGCCAGCGCCTCCCAGCTCGCCTCGAGGATATTTGCTGAAACTCCAACGGTAGCCCAGGAGCCAAACTCGTCCGCCGACTCGATTACCACTCGGACCTGACCGGCGGTGGCGCTGCTGGTATCAAGAACGCGCACTCGGTAATCGGTCAGATGGATTGACGTGATTTCGGGGTAGAAAGGCAGCAGGGCCTTCCGGAGCGCGTTGTCCAGGGCATGGACGGGCCCGTCACCGTGGGCCGCGGTATGTTCCTCCCGATCACCAACCGCGACCCGAATCGTGGCATCGGCCCGAGCGGCCCCACCCCCGTCCTGGTCCACGGTTACGCGGAACCCCTTCAGCTCGAAACGGGGCTTCCACGTGCCTAGCTCTCGCCGCAGGAGTAGCTCCAGTGACGCGTCCGCGCCTTCGAACGCATAGCCTTCGCTCTCCAGGTCCTTCACGCGCTGGATCACCCGCGCCGGCGTGCCTTCCGGAAGCGCAATGCCCATCTCACGGGCCGCGGCCTGGAGGTTGCTTCGGCCAGCGAGCTCGGAGATGAGGATGCGTCGGAGGTTGCCAACCCGGGATGGATCAATGTGCTCATAGGTCGCTTCGTTCCGCATTACGGCGCTCACGTGGACGCCGCCTTTATGGGCAAACGCGCTGCGGCCGACGTAGGGCTGGCCATCCACCGGCGCGAGGTTGGCCACGTCGTAAACGTACGCGGACAGCGCGGAAAGCTGGTCGAGATTCGGCTCGCAGTTCATCTGCGCGCCGAGCTTCAGCGCCGCGCCGGCGATCACGGGGCACAGGTCCACGTTCCCGCAGCGCTCGCCAACTCCATTGATCGTGCCCTGTACCTGGGTTGCGCCCGACCGCACCGCCGCCAGAGTGTTGGCCACGGCGGTGCCGGCGTCGTTGTGGACGTGAATGCCGATTCGCCCATGGCCGAGCGATCTGACGTGGTCAACGATCTCGGCGATCTCCCAGGGCAGGAAACCGCCGTTCGTGTCGCAGAGCGCCAGCCAGTCCGCGCCGGCTTCCGCGGCCGCCGCAAGCGTTTCGAGCGCGTATTTGGGATCCGCTCGGTAGCCATCAAAGAAATGCTCCGCGTCGTAGACGACCTCACGCCCTTCGGTCTTCAGGAAGGCGACCGAAGAGCGAATCATGTCGAGGTTCTCTTTTAGGGTGGTGCGCAGCGCCTCGCGGACGTGCAGGTCCCAGCTCTTGCCGAAGATGGTGACGACCGGCGTCTGGGCTTCCAGCAGCAGCCCGAGGCCGTCGTCGTCTTTCGCGCCGACGCCGGCCCGGCGGGTGCTGCCGAACGCAGTGAGCTTGGCGTGCGTGAGATGCAGGTTGCGAGCCCGGGCGAAGAACTCGGAATCCTTCGGATTCGAGCCCGGCCAGCCACCTTCGATGTAGTCAACGCGGAACTCGTCGAGCCTGGTGACAATGCGGAGCTTGTCCTCCAGAGAGAGCGACATGTGCTCGCCCTGGGCGCCGTCGCGCAGGGTTGTGTCGAATATGACGATTTGGCCCATCTGTGTCTCCTCCACGGTGTGTGGGTATCCCAAGGAGCGCTCAGAGGACCAACAAAAATCCCGTCCCAACCTGGGACGGGATTTTTGTTCCCGCGGTACCACCCAAATTATCCGCTCTCGCGGATCGCTCGCTCAGGGTACGTGTTCATACCCTCGCCGCTGATAACGGGTAGCGCCCCCGGCCACGCCTACTTGATCGCCAACGGCGGCTTGCTATCATCGGGAGGGCTTCCCCGAAAAGGAGATACCCTGCCCTGGCAGCCGCCTAGCGGCCTTTGGGGTGGCGGCTCCGGGAGGATTTTCGATCTCACGCGCGTATCCGGCTCACACCTGGCCCGGATTCTCTGAACGCGACGGCTAGGATCTACTGGTTCCCTTCGATGCCTGTCCCTATGAAGTTAGGACGCAGTATGCCACGGTCTATGCCAGGGTGGCAACGGCGTGTTTCCGGCGACGCACGAGAGGTGGCATTCGATAGACTGACGACCTATGGGCGAGCCTATCGCGTCGACCGTCTCCATAGTGATTGTGAACTACAACGGTCGGCACCTCATCGAGGCGTGCCTGCACGCCACGGTGGAGCAGGCGCGGGCTCTCAGCGCTGAAGTCGTGTTTGTAGACAATGCCTCAACCGACGGCAGCGTTTCGTTCGTCCGTCAAGAGTTTCCCGGCGTCGTCGTCATCGAGAACGAGACGAATCAAGGATTCGCGGGCGGCTGCAACACCGGGTTCCGGGCCGCTTCGGGCGAACTCGTGGTCCTCCTCAACAACGACGCGGTTCCGGAACCGGGCTGGCTCGAGCACCTGCTCGCGGCGGCCGAGCCGAATGACGTGGCAGTAGCCTGCTCGGTGATCAACGAGCTGAACTATCCCCGGGAATACGCGCTGGGGACCGGCTCGATCAGCGTCATCGGCCACCCGATCCCGAACGTGGCTCGCGACCTGGACAGCCCCTTTTACGCCACTGGGTGCTCTCTAGTCTTCAAGCGATCCCTCACGGGGGAGCCGTTCCCCGCGATATTCTTCGCGTATTTCGAAGATACTGTGCTGTCGTGGCGAGCGCGTCTGGGCGGATACCGGGTCGCGAGAGCGCTGGACTCGGAAGTGCAACACATGGGCTCGGCAACGGCCTCTCAGATGCCGAGTCTCGCCCTCTACTACTACGAGCGCAACAAGCTGCTCATGCTGCTCGGGTGCTATGACCGGAGCACGCTGCTGCGGCTCGTTCCGCTCTACCTGTTCGACGCTGTCGTTCGCCTGCTGCGCGACCTCTGGCTGGTCGCAAAGGCAGACTCCCGCCCGGAGTCGGTCAAACGCCTGGCGGCCCACTATGGTATTGTGGCGCGAGCCGTGGCCTGGGTCGCCACACACTCCCGCGAGGTTTCTCGATTGAGGCAATCGATCCAGTGTGAGCGGCGAAAACCGGACTCGGCCATAACGCGGATGCTCAGCGGAAAGATCTTCGATGACATCCGATCCACCCGCGGTCAAACGCTGGTGAACCGTCTGGCCGTCGTCTACTGTCGGCTCGTGGGGATTCGCACGGCGGAAACCATCGCTCCAGGGTGAGTAGCCGGCCGCTCGCGCATCCAGTGCCGTGGAGAGTCATGTGCTTGAACAACCCGTAGAGGTGGGCATCCTCACCAAGGGGAAACCCACGTTGGCAATGGTGTTAACCAATCTCCTGATGGCGGATTGTCCGGACCTCTCGATCCTCATCGTTGACACGGCTGAGACGCCGGTCATCGAGCGGGATGACGTGTTGTTCGCCCTGAAGCTGGCTCAAGATCGAAAAGTGCCATGTGAGTACCAGCGCAGCCGGGACCGGAACCGGGCTTTTACCGCGGGCCGACTTGCCCTGCTCGAGCAGCTCCGGGGACCGTACATTTGCTACATGGACGACGACGTCGTGATCTCGTCCAGCTCGCTCACCCGCATCATGGGCGTGGCGCAGGACATTCCCGATTTCGGCTACATTGCACCCCGCTGCGTCAATGCCGGCGCTTCGCGGGGCTTTCTCGCCGATAAACCCCACTATTCGCCCGGCGGGGTTTTTCGGCAGGACGAGCTGGTGCGAGACATCCTGCTGGACTACTACGAGTCCACTGTCGACGTTCTCGACACCCAGTCCGCGGCCGACAAGGTCTGGGAGCTCGCATTTCTTACCGAGTTGTTTCCGGCCCTGGGACGGCCGTGCCTGGTCCAGGAGGACAACGTGAGCTATCACCTGGATTACCACGAAAGCCTGCGATGGGAGCTGATGGAGCAAAGGCTGGCTCGGACCAGCCGCCAGAAGCTAGCCCAGCTCCTGACGAAGCACTGCCCAACCCTGGTTCCCACCAGCTGAGTCTGCGCGAAACGGGCTTGATCGCCCGTTACGAGCGCTGGCCCCATTCTTTCGCCAAGGATCGCCGTTGAAGCTGCGCCTCTGGATCGGCATCGTCGTAAGCGCGCTGTTGCTCTGGTACTCGATGCGGAATGTCGACTTCATCGAGGCCTGGCACTCTGCCCAACAGATGAATGCCGCGTTTCTGCTTCCCTACCTGGCCCTGGTGATTGGCGAGGTCGCGCTTCGGGCCTGGCGCTGGCAGATCCTGCTCGCGCCCATCCGCCGGTGCTCCCTTGGCAGTCTGACCACCTCCACCATCATCGGGTTGATGGCGAACAACGTCCTGCCCGGACGGGCCGGCGAGTTCTTGCGGGCCTATTTTGGCGGCCGCATGGAACGCATCCCCTTCAGCGCCTGCTTCGCCACCGTGGTCATCGATCGCGTTTTCGACGGGCTTACCGCGTCGGCGCTCTTCATTGCCGCGGCGCTCGTGTACCCCCTGCCGGATATGGCGCGGGCTTCCGCATACCCCGAGTACGCGACTGCCGCCATCTTCCTCGGCTACGCAGCAGCGCTCATCTACGTCGTCAGTCTGGTGATTCTGGTGGGCCTGATTGCGAACCAGACCGCGACCCTTCGTCTGATCGCCGCTCTGTTACGGATCTTCCCGGAGCGGTTCAGCGCACCGGTCCTCGGCTGGCTCGGATCCTTCGTCGAGGGATTGGGAGTCTTCCGGGACGTCCGGCTGCTGCTTGGCTCGCTGGCGCTTTCTGTGGTCATCTGGCTGGGCTACGGTTTGACCCTGTACCTGATGAGCCTGGCATTCGACATCCACCTGGGACTCGCCGACTCGTTCGTAGTGCTGGTCATACTCACGATCGGATTGACGGTGCCCTCGACTCCGGGATTCGTGGGCGCGATGGAAGCGGCCATCGTAACCGGACTGGGGTTTTTCGGGGTGGACGAGAGTCGCGCTTTCGCGGTCGCGGTCGTGTACCACGTCACCCAGTACGTGCCAATCACCCTCTGGGGACTCCTGGCGCTCTGGCAGTCGCGGATCGGCTTCGCCGAGCTGACGCAGCCCAGGAGTGTGGCTGAAAAGCCTCAAATGTGAGGGAGACCCCGGCCCAAGCGATCCACGAGGCCGCGTGTCTCGTATGAATCACGATGGTCTATACTCCGTCGAATCCAATGCCTGCTAGTGTGACGGGGACCACCCCGCCGGCCGACTTCCGCTCGCGCCGCCTGACGGCAACCATTGCCGCTACGCCGGACCTGCTGTCACCGTCTCTCGAGGCGCAGCTCCGGGCTCGCAACCTGAGCGTCACCACGCTGCCGCCTTTCCGGGACAACGGCCGCTTTCCGGTGCGGCAAGGCCCGAGCGTCGCAATCCTTGCGACCAAGGCGCTTCCGGACGACGAAGAGGATGCGAGCGCGCTGATTGGGGCCCTGCGCGCAGCGAAGTTCGAGATCATCATGGTGGGTCCGGTTCCGGTCGGAATGGAGGACTGGATCGCCGAGCGGGCGGGTGCGCTGCTCCCGTCGCCGCCGGAAGAGATGTCATTGATCACCGCGATTCAGAGCGCGCTCAGGACCGCCGCTTTACGCAGTGAGTTCGACGAGGTGCGCAGCGAGCTGGTCAGCAAGGAATCTGAAACGCAAAGCCTCTACGACATCTCGCGCGCCCTGGGAGCCGAGAAAGATCTTACCAAGCTCGAAGACCTTGTCCTCGGGCAATGCCGACGACTCACGAACTGCGACGCCGGGACCCTTTACCTGCTGGACCTGGATGCCGAGCGGAATCGCATTCTTCGGTTCGAGATCGCCCACAACGACACGCTCGGGCCCACCTACGCCCATCTCGTCATGCCCCTCACCGAGAAGAGCATCTCGGGCTACGTGGGCATCCACGGCACCTTCCTCAACTTACCCGACGTCTACCAGCTACCGTCAGAAGCCCCCTACTCGTTCAGTCCGGATTTCGACAAGCGCATGGGGTATCGCAGCAAGTCCATGCTGGTGATTCCGCTGCGCAACTACGAGAAGGAGATCGTGGGCGTCGTTCAGTTGATCAACAAGAAAGTCGGTCGGCGCAAGCTCAGGACGCCCGAGATCACCGAGCAGTTGGTCGTTCCTTTTAACGAGCACGACGAGCAGGTGCTCGACTCCTTTGCGGGTCAGGCCGCGATGGCCCTTGATAACCGCTTGCTGATCGACAGCATCGAGAAGCTGTTCGAGGGCTTTGTTCGGGCCTCCGTTACCGCCATCGAGGCGCGAGATCCCACCACTTCAGGTCATTCGAACCGGGTTGCCGAGCTCACCGTGGGCATTGGCGAGAGCATCAACCGGATCTCCGCCGGTAAGTTCAAGACCATGCGCTTCTCTGACGCGCAGCTGCGGGAGATTCGCTACGCGGGACTGCTTCACGACTTCGGCAAGATCGGGGTGCGGGAGCACGTCCTGGTCAAAGCGAAGAAGCTGTATGACTGGCAACTGGAGATCGCTAAGCTGCGTTTCGCCTATGCTCGAAAGACGCTGGAGTCGGAACACAATCGCCGGCAGCTGACCTACGCGTTGGAACACGGGAACGACGCTTTCTTGAAGGCCCTGTCGGAGTTCGACGCTGAGTTTGAGCGCCAGGCAGGTGTCATTGACGAGGACATGGCGACGATTCTGCGGGTGAACGAGCCGACGGTGTTGGAGGAGGAAGCCGCGAGCCGGATTTATGATATCGGGGCGCGTACCTACGTGGACATCGAAGGACGCGAGCAGCCGCTCCTGGACAGCAACGAAGTCGTCGCACTGGCTATTCGTCGCGGCTCTCTCACCGAAGAGGAGCGCCAGGAGATCAACTCCCACGTCGCGCATACCTTCCGGTTCCTCTCGATCATGCCCTGGACTCGGCTGTTGAAAGATGTTCCGGAAATTGCCGGTGCGCACCATGAGAAGCTGGATGGTACCGGCTACCCGAACGGCCTCAACGCTGCCACGATTCCCTTCCAGTCCAAGATGATGGCCGTCTCGGACGTTTTTGACGCCCTTACCGCATCGGACCGGCCGTACAAACGCGCGGTCCCCATCCCCAAGGCGCTCGACATCCTCCTGGACATGGCGGGTCCGCACCTCGACCCCGATATCGTCGATCTGTTCATCCAGACCAAGGTGTACGAGATCGGCAAGAAAGAGGAGTCGGGCTCGACCCCCTAGAGCCCCACCAGCGTCTCGGCCACTCGGATCGTCTGCCTCCACGTGCCGCCACCGTCTTCCGCGCTCCAGCACGCCGACAGCACCGCGTGGGCGATACCCCAGTCGCGCAGCCGGTCGCGGTCGTAGCCCAGCTCTTCCGCGAAGACGGCGAGCCGCCGATCCAGCAGCCGCCGCGTGATCCCGAGGTCCGCCTCGTGCGGGTTCCCCAGGAAGACGGCAAGCTCGTAGCCAGGGTCCCCGACCATGTCCTTCGGGTCTATCGCGAGCCAGGGCGAGCGCTCCGCCGAAAGCACGTTGTAGTGGTGGAAATCGCCGTGCAGGAGCACCTGAGAGTCCGCTGAATCGAGCAAGTCCCCGGCCAACCTCTCCGCGCGCTCGAAGAGCTGAGGCGGAAACGGACCGGCGCCGCCGTAGTACGCCCGGTGGCGGCCGAACGCGTCGTGGAACCAGCTCGCGATCGGCTGCAATCCAGCATTCGGAGGCGCGGGCCGCCACAAGGCCCGAGCGACGGCGGCGCCGACGCGAGTCGCCGCCTCGTCGTCCCGCTGAGCCAGTGCCACCAGGGTCTCGCCCGGGCGCAGGCGCTCCAGCAGCATTGCGCACCGGTCCTCGTCCGCTTCCAGGAGGCGGCAGACGCCGTCCCCGTCGTAGAGCCCCAGGGCCAGGATCTCCCGCGGCGCCTCACGATCCGGCCCGCCGATCTTCAGCACGGCCTCGGTGCCGTCGGCGCGGAGCGCCTCCGCGACGTACCCGTAGGAGAGATCGAACGGCGGGCCGATTCTCAGGCTCCAGCGCTCGGCCATCTCGGCGACTATTCCCGGCAGTTCCTGCAGCCAGGCTTTGCCCGGCTCACCAAATGCCACGACCGTGTGCGCGGCGAACTCCGGCGGAATGACGACGTCGGGCACGGTCACGGCAATCCTCTCCCCAGCCCTGCCCCTGGACGGGGAGGGGATCCGCGCGGGCCTCACACGTTGAACAGGATGTTGATCACGTCGCCGTCCTGCACGACGTACTGCTTGCCTTCAGAGCGAAGCTTCCCGCGCCGGCGCGCCTCGGGAAAGCCCGCGGTATCCACAAGATCGGGGTACGGTACCACTTCAGCCCGGATGAAACCCCGAGCGAGATCCGTATGTATCGCCGCGGCGGCGTCCAGCGCGGTTGCGCCTCGGCGCACCGTCCACGCGCGAACCTCGTCGGGCCCGGCCGTGAGGAACGAAATCAGGTCGAGCAGCCGGTACGACGCCTGGATCACTCGGTCGGCGGCGAGCTCGGTGACGCCCATTGCGGCCATGAATTCCTCGGCCTCGCTGGGGTCCAGCTCGGCCAGCTCCATCTCCAGCCGCCCCGCAATCGCCAGCATGTCCGGTTTCCAGGATGGCCCGCGGGCCGCGGCTTCCGCCACGAGCCTCGTCCCGGGGTCGAGATCGTCTCCCACGTTGGCGATGACCAGCGCCGGCTTGGCGCTCAGGAGTCCGAAGCTCCGGAGCAGCACCCGTTCCTCGGGCTCAACCGGGATCGTCCGAAGCGGCTCGGCTCTATCCAGGACCTCCTTGAGCCGACGCAGCAGTGCGAGCTCGTGGGCTTTTTGCTGCCGGTCGGCGGGATTCCCCGCGCCCATCCGGACCTCCCGGTCCAGGCGATCGACTCGGCGCTCAATCACGGCCAGGTCGGAGAGGATGAACTCGGATTCCAGCGAGTCGAGGTCTGCGAGCAGCGAGTCGGGCGTGGCCGAAGCGTCGAAGGCAGCCAGAACCATGATGAGCGCGTCGACCGTTCGGAGCTGCCCGAGCCCGGCGGATGCGCTTTCGAGCCCCGCGCCCTTCGCGAGGCCGCCGACGTCTACGTACTGGACCTCGGCTGGTTTGATGGACTTCGGCTTGAACATCTGAGCGAGGATGTGGAGGCGCGGGTCCGGCACCTTGACCACGGCGCGGTGCGCCTCTTGGGCGCTCGAAAACCGGCCCACCTGTACGTGCGACCGGCTCAGGGCGTTGAAGACGGTGGTCTTGCCCGAGCCCGGCGGCCCGGCGATGCCTATTTCCATTGGTCTGGCAATTGGTCTGGCAGTGCCAGCTGGTCTGACAGCGCCAGCTCGAGCACTTGTGAACGAGCCAGACTCGGCAGATCGAGCGCCGCCGCCGCCGCTCGCAGGGCCTCCTCGGCCGGCATCAGCCCGACCAGCTCGCTGTGCGCCAGTTCGACCCCGCGGGCTCCGGCCTCTTCCGCGACCCGCGCAACTGCCGCCGCTACCGAGGTGGCCCGGAGATCGAAAAGGTTCATGGACACCTGAACGAGGCCCGGGTGTGAGGTGGTGAACCCGAGCGCCTGGACGCCGGGGAGCCCCCCGTTCGACGCGCGGATGGCTCGGGCAATCGCCCGGGCAATCGCCACGTTGTCGGTTCGCAGGTGCACGTTGAAGGCGACGAGCGGCCTCCGAGCCCCCACCGCCGTGGCCCCGCCCGGACCGACAACCGAGGGTCCGACATCGGGAGCCCGCGAAGGGTCCGTGCCGATCCGGGTCAAGAGCTTCTCGTATTCTCCCCGACGGACTTCCACCAGGAGCCTGCGCTCCGGACGGATGGCAGCCTCTCCGTAGAAGTACACTGGGATCCCGAGGTCGCACCCGATCCGTTCTCCAGCTCGGTGCGCGAGATCCACGCATAGCTCCATCGACGCGCCGCCCAGGGGGACAAAAGGAAGGACGTCGAGCGCGCCCATGCGAGGGTGAACGCCCCGATGCAGTCGCATGTCGATCAGACGCACGGCGGCCTCAGCGACGCCGAAGGCGGCGCTGGCGACGGCGTCAGGCGGCCCGGCTATGGTCAGGACGGATCGATTGTGATCGCGATCCGAGTGTACGTCCAGCAAGCGAGCTCCGGGCACGGCCCGCGCCGCGGCGGCTATCGCTTCGATGACCGACGGCCGTTGCCCTTCGCTGATGTTCGGTACGCACTCCACGAATTCCAAGAGTCCTCCCCGGATCCGGGAATTCTAGTCTCATGAAAGTGGTGATCGCGGGCGGGACCGGTTGGTTGGGCAGCGCACTGACCCGTTCGCTCGCGGCTGATGGGCATGAGGCCATCGTCCTCTCGCGCGCTTCGGATCGCTCGACTCCCGGACGTCTGCTCGTCTGGGACGGCCGCTCCTCCGGCGACTGGGTCGCCGACATCGAGGGGGCCGACGCCGTCGTCAATCTCGCGGGGGCATCGATCGCTGAGAAGCGCTGGAATCCGCGGAGAAAGGCCGAGCTGATCGGCAGCCGCCTCGAACCGACTCGGGCGCTCGTCGCGGCAGTAGCAATGGCGAGCCGCCGGCCGGCCGTATTCGTGCAGGGCTCGGCCGTGGGCTACTACGGGAATCGGGGCGACGAGGTCCTGGACGAAGACTCTGGACCTGGAAACGACTTCCTCGCCGGTCTGGTGATCGGTTGGGAGGCGGCGGCTGAAGCCGCGTCGGACCTGGGGGTTCGCCTGGTGGTGACTCGGACCGCCGTGGTGCTCGGCCCCAGGGGTGGCGCACTCCCCCGCCTGACGCTGCCTTTTCGGTGGTTCATAGGTG
>JACQOR010000012.1 GCA_016202435.1 Chloroflexota bacterium | reverse complement strand
GCTGGCGCTGTACTGGGTCGTCTCAAACATCTATACGATCGTGCAGCAGCGGGTTTTCGTTGGCTGGGGATCCCTTCCCATTCTGGGTTCGTCCGAGCTGCCTGCATCGGCTGTCGCCCCCGAGCAGCAGGTTCCAACCAATCGTCCGAATCAGCCCACCAGGCGCGATGGCCAGCGGCCTCCGCGCCGCAGAAGGAGAGGCAAGTAGTCCATGCCAGGCGAGAGTATTGAAACCCGGGCCCGCACCAAGGATGAAGCCATACGCCAGGCCCTAGAGCAACTGGGCGTATCACGCGACGAAGTCAGAATCGAGGTCCTCGAAGAGGGCCGCTCAGGTGTCTTTGGCGTCGGCTCGCAGGACGCACGCGTGCGGGTGACGCTGTTGGAAGACGACATCGACGAGGACGAGGAAGAGAATCAGCCGGGTTTCCCTTCGGCCCAGGCCCAGTATGAGGAAGAGGAAGAGGAAGAAGAAGAGGAAGAAGAAGAGGGAAATGGGGAGGACGAAAGCGCGGTCGCCGAAATGCAGCCTGGGGTCACGGATGAGGACACGGAAATGGCGCGTGAATCCCTGGAGCGGATGCTGGACCTGCTCGAGTTCCCCAACGTCGTAACTTTGGCTTCGGTCGATCGCGACGGGGACGTTACGAACATCCACCTGGATGTTGCGGCGGAGGATACTGGCCTGCTCATCGGCCGCCGGGGCGAAACGCTCGCAAACCTGCAATTCTTGCTGAACGCCTGCCTCATCCCCAAACTGGGCCGCTCCACGCGCCTCATCGTTGACGTCGAGCATTACCGGGATCGGCGCGAGCAGTCCCTTCGGGGAATCGCACTTCGAGCGGCCGACCGCGTCCGACGCGAGCGTCGCCCCTTGACACTTGCCCCGATGCCGGCGAACGAACGGCGGATTATTCACCTCGCCCTGCAGTCCAACCCGTTCGTCGCGACGGAATCGACGGGTGAAGGCATGGAGCGACGGGTCATCATCTCCCCCAAAGATGGACCCGCTCCATACAGACGGCCGGGCTATGGCAATCGAAGAGTCTGAGCCGCAACTAGACTACCTCCTCGTCGGCCACGTGGCGCGGGACTTGATCGACGGCCAACCGCGGGTAGGGGGTACGGTGCTCTATGCTGGCCTAACGGCTGCGCGGCTGGGTAGACACGTGGCGGTGGTCACCGCCTGCGCCCGGCCCTTTCCCGAAGAACTCGGGGGTCTCAACGTATCGGTCGCGGGATCGACAACCACCACGACGATCGATCTCAGGTCTTCGGATCTGGGGCGCACAATGAGGCTGATTTCGCGAGCGGCGCCGATCGGACTGGCTGCCATACCCGATGGCTGGAGGTCGATTCCCCTGGTACACCTTGCGCCCATTGTTGACGAGATCGACACGGACCTGGGCCAATCATTCCCGGACAGCCTTGTGGTTGCGACACCGCAGGGGTGGCTGCGCGAGTGCGTCGAGGGTTCAGCCATCCGCTCCGTTCCCGAACGGCTCCCAGGCTTGCGAGGCGCCGCCTCGATAATGGTATTGTCGGTAGAAGACCTGGGCGGCGAACGGGAATGGGCCGAAGCGCTCGCACCGCACCTCGAGGTGCTCGCAGTGACCGAGGGATCCTCTGGCTACTGGCTGTACTCTGGGGAAAGTTGCGAGCATTTCCCTAGCTTCCCCGCCCAAGAAGTCGATGCGACGGGAGCCGGCGACGTGTTCGCAGCCGCGTACTTCGTGCGCTTCGGTGAGACGAGCGATCCCCTCGAAAGCGGGCGATTCGCGGCGGGGGTCGCGGCGATGTCCGTCGAGGGAGTCGGAACATCGCGGATCCCAACTCGCGCACAGGCGGAAACCCGACTCGAGGCCTGGGGCGCTGCGTAGCTCCACCAACGCGTCTCGTTCCCAGCAGGCGGTACGATGACCAGCATCAGCGCCGTATTGCCGGCCTACAACGAAGAAGCAGTGATCGCCAACACGGCAGCGAGCCTTGCCGACGCCCTTGAACGCCTCACTGACGACTACGAGGTAATCGTGGTGAACGACGGATCCCAGGATCGAACTCAGCAGCAGATCGACGAACTGCACGGCGCCCGACCGAGAATTCGCTGCGTGAGCCACGCGTCCAATCGGGGCTACGGCGAAGCGCTACGGACGGGCCTCGACGCCGGCACGAAAGAACTGCTTTTCATTACCGACGGCGATGGGCAGTTCGATCCGGCCGAGCTGGAGAGATTCCTTCCCCCGATGGCGGGAGCGGATCTGGTAATTGGCTATCGTGCTCCGCGCCGAGATCCATGGATTCGCAACCTCTACGGCTTCGGGTGGAACCATATCGTGGTCCGAACGCTCTTCGGCTACACGGCCCGCGACGTAGATTGCGCATTCAAACTCATTCGTCGGGAGGTTTGGGAGCACATCAAGGTCCACTCTGGCGGAGCCACATTCAGCGCCGAGTTGCTCATTCGTGCCCGAAGCTGCGGCTACCGGGTCGTCGAGCTACCGGTTAGACACCTGCCGCGGAGCGCTGGTCGCGCCACCGGAGGGAATCCGCGTGTAATCCTGCGGGCCTTTCGAGACATCATCCGATTGAGGCTGACGCTCCGCCCCTGCCCCAAGCGTGCCGGCCACGAGCCTCGCCGTGCAGCCTAGAACCTTCGAGGGGGCTCGGACCGCGGAGAGCCTGCCAGAGGTTGGAGACCGCGCGGTCGTGCTGGCTATCGCACCAACGCCCTTCTTCGGCGACTATGGGTGCCACGTGCGAATTCTGGAGGAGGTCCGCGCGCTCAAACGCCGCGGGGTTCAAACCGCCGTCGCAACCTACCCATTCGGGCGGGATCTGGAGGAAGTCCGGGTTCACCGTGCCACCCGGTTTCCCGGCCAGAAACGCATCGCACCGGGCTCCTCTCGTCAGAAGTTTGCTCTCGACGCGAGCCTTGCTTTGCGTGCGCTGAGAGCGGCAGCAATTGAGCGCCCAGTACTCGTGCACGGTCACCTGCACGAGGGAGCGCTCATCGGCTGGCTCGTCGCTCATACGTTTCGCGTTCCCCTCATCTTCGACTTCCAGGGGAGCCTGACCTCAGAAATGATCGACCATAACTTCCTAGCGCCGGCATCGAGAGCGTATCGTGGTTTCCGCAAGCTGGAAGAATGGATCGTCCGGAGACCGGACGCCATAGTCACAAGCACTCGGAGCGGCGCGGGCCTGCTGCTCCGCGACTTCGGCCGTTCAGCAAACGTGTCGGTCGTACCCGACGCCGTGGACACCGGCCGCTTCCGTCCAGCCTGGGAGATCGTCGGCGGGGACGGACACATGGCCCGAGTCGAGGGCCTCCGATCAACATTGGGAATCCCCCGCGACCGCACCATCGTCGTGTACCTGGGCCTCCTGGCGGAGTACCAGGGCGTAACCCACCTCTTGAAGGCGGCTCAACTCCTGGCGAATCGAGGCGTACCCGCGCATTTTCTCATCATGGGTTTCCCGGGCCAGGATTCCTATGAGCGGACGGCCGATGCTCTCGGTCTCAGAGACTCCGTAACTTTTACCGGCGCAGTACCGTATGACCGGGCGCACGAATACCTCGCTCTGGGAGACATCGCGGTCTCGCCCAAGATCTCAGAAACGGAAGGCAACGGCAAGATCCTGAACTACATTGCCATGGGCCTGCCCACAGTGGCTTTCGATACGCAGGCGAGCAAGGAGATCCTCGGTGACCTGGGGGTGTACGCACGCACCGGAGACTGGGAGGACCTCGCTGATCAGATCCAGGGACTGATCGAAGATCCAGATGAGCGAGTGGCCAGAGGCCACCAGCTAAGAGAGAAGGCAGTGACGTGTCACAGTTGGGACCAGTCGGTGCAGGCTCTTCTCGAAGTCTATGAACGCGCGGGTGCCATCTAGGAGAAGACATACAGCACCCAGGGTTTCCCGGTCGACAGGAGCCAGAGACCGCAGCCTACCCCTCCACCCGATTCAGGCCGAGGGCTGCCGCCCCCCAAACTGGCAAGAAACCGGGGGAGGGGTTAGGCCTGCTATCCTTACTTCGCGCCTGCTCCGATCTTGAACATCTTGGTGCCACACTTCTCGCACGTGCCCCGGGTGGCCGGCCGACCATTCTTGAGAGTGACCTGCTCCACACCATTCATTGTCCGGCTCGCGCGACACTTCACACAGTAGCCTTCCATGATTACCCCCACGGACGAAGTTTCGTGCCTAGCCAGGCACTGAACGGATTCTAACTACCAGACGCCAGGCACGGCTCGTGCGTAACGCGAATGTGATCCTAGGTAAATGCCTGGCGGGCCGACTTTGATCGGCTGAATCGAGCATACGTCCTCTGAAACCGCGACCTCCGGGGTGCCTGCGCGGCTCCTCCAGCCCATCGCCTATACTGGCACACCCGCTCGGCGGGCGCAGGGAAAGACTGTCCAGAAGAGGTTGAGGGTTGGAGCGCACGCTCATCATTGTGAAGCCCGATGGCGTGCAGAGAGGGTTGGTCGGGCCAATCCTCAGCCGGCTTGAAGGCCGTGGGCTTAAGCTCGTTGGGCTGAAATTCCTCCTGGTGCCACGGGCTCTGGCGGAACAGCACTACGCCATCCACCGCGACAAGCCGTTCTATGGGGAGCTGGTGGACTTCATTACATCGGCACCCGTTGCGCTGGCCGCCCTGGAAGGTCCCGGGGCCATCTCCGTGGTGCGGTCGGCGATCGGCTCCACAAACCCAGCGAACGCAGATCCCGGTACGATCCGCGGCGATTTCGCGCTGGACGTGCTGCACAACCTGATCCATGCTTCTGACGGTCCGGACACTGCCCAGGCGGAACTGGCCCTTTGGTTCAAGCCCGATGAGCTGATTTCCTGGCCGCGCGATGCCGACAAGTGGATCGCGGTGCAGGAGTAGCCGAAAGGCGCCTGGGGACCGGTCGCAGGCAGCCCCTCTGCCGGAGCACTCATGGCGAAAGTCGGACTGGACGAGGCAAGGGGAAGTCGTCTGCGCCAGCGTCGATGATAACTGAGCGCCGCAGAAGCGCGGCGGCTCTGAAGCCGTGCTTCATAATGTGAGAGGCCGGCTCACCAGCGTTGCCAAGTTCCGAGGGCGCCTGTCTCCGCTACGTGGTCCGCTCGCGTGAAGCGATGGCCATCAGGTTGTCGCTGGGGTCCCGGAAGAACGCCATCCACTCCTCTTCCCGAGCGGGGCCGAACTGGCCATCGTCATCTTTGAAAACTACGTGTGGATCCGTCTCGAACGTCACGCCGCGCGCGCTGAGCGCTTCGTAGGCGACCTGGATGTCTGGAACTCGCAAGTAGAGCAACGCTGAGCTGGCAGGGCCCTCCAGGAGGAGGCGAGTGCCGTCCAGGTCGAAGAATGCGAACCCCGGCGGGTCGAAACTGGCGATGAATTTCAAACCGAGCACGTCTCGGTAGAAAGCGACAGATTCGTCCAGGTTTGTCGCTCGCTGAGCGACCTGGTGGATGCGCTCGATGTGGAACCCCTCGTCAGCTCTCATGCGGTAACTCCGACCCTCAGCGGCACTTCTTTCGTCAGGCTGAGTCTTTCAGGGCGAACAATGGTAAAATTGGTCAATGAGTCAACCCGCGGTCAGTGCCCCAGCCAGTGCTGGGCCCACCGGCCTGATTGATACCCTCCAGGCCGGCTTCAACACTATCAACCGCCACCTTTGGCTGCTCCTTTTACCCCTTCTCGTTGATTTTCTCCTCTGGCTCGGCCCCCAGCTGACGATCGGTGCAGCTCTTAGCCAGTGGGCTGGGTCACCTTCGGGCCCGAGCGCCGTGGGCCCGCTGCAACGGGTCTTCGGCGAGGGCGATCTACCGGCGTTGCTTCATAGCGACGAGATCCGCCGCTACAACCTCTTCTGGCTGCTTGCCGTCCCAGTTCTTGGCGTTCCGAGCTTCCGCGCGGGGGCTAGCGGCAGCGGCATTGCGATCTCGCTCGATTCTCTCCCGTCGCTTGCCATCGCCGCGGCAGCGGTCCTCGCGACCGGAATTTCCCTCGCGGTCGCGTATTACGGCCTGTTGGGCCAGATCGTTCGTAACCGAACGGCGGCCATTGCAGCGTTCGTTCCGGACTTCGGCGTTCTCTGGGTCAGAGCCGCTGCGCTCTTCGTGATTTCGATGGCCGCGATCCTTCTCTTCGCAGTGCCGGTCATGATTCTGTTGACCGCCGCGCAAGGCGCGGCGCCCGCTCTACTGATCGTAGCATCGCTCCTATTGGGAGTCGCCGTGTGGCTCTTTGTCCACCTGTTTTTCACTGCGGACGCGCTTTTTGTCGGCGTTGTCGGACCCGTCACCGCGGTGTGGCGCAGCGTCACGGTCGTGCGCCATTTCTTCTGGGAGTCAATCGGTTTTGTCGGGCTCATCGTGGTCGTCACGTACGGGATGGCCATCCTCCTTCACGAGGTAGCCCGCAACCTCCAGACGACCGGAATAGTACTCGCGATCGTCGGTCACATTTACCTCTCCGCCTCAGTGAGCGCAGCGAGCATGACGTACTATAGGGAGCGCTTCGACCGTCTCCCGACCAAATTGACGAGGTAGCCACCGCTTTGGCCGAAACTGTTTCCGAACTCGAAAAGACCGCCGGTTATACGGCGGCAGATATCCAGGTCCTTGAAGGCCTGGAGGCTGTGCGGCGGCGTCCGGGCATGTACGTCGGTAGCACCGATCAACGTGGACTGCACCACCTCGTCTTTGAGGTGGTCGACAACTCCGTCGACGAAGCGCTGGCGGGCCGCTGCGATTTCATCTGCGTAACGATGCACGCCGATGGCCGCGTCTCCGTCCAGGACAACGGCAGCGGTATTCCGGTGGATATCCACCCGCAGACCGGCAAACCCGCGCTCGAGGTCGTCATGACGATCCTACACGCGGGGGGCAAGTTCGGCGGTGGCGTCTACAAGGTTTCCGGCGGCCTCCACGGTGTGGGCGTCTCCGTCGTGAACGCGCTCTCGAAGCACCTAGTCGCCGAGGTGCGGCGCGAAGGGTCCCTCTACGTGCAGGAGTACGAGCGCGGTCAGCCGCTCGGCCCAGTCCGGCTGGCCGGCAAGGCCGATGGACGGGGAACCACCATCACCTTTTTGGCCGACGACACGATCTTCACCGAGATGAACTACAGCTTCGACATCCTCTCCCAGCGCTTCCGGGAGATGGCCTACCTGAACAAGGGCGTGCGGCTGAAGTTCGTCGACGAGCGGGAAGACCGCGAGGCCTCCTTCTTCTTCGACGGCGGCATCGTTTCCTTCGTGCGCAAGCTTAACTCGACGCGCGGTGTCGTTCATCCCACGCCAATCGCGCTAGAACGAACGGTGGGCGACACGCAAATCGAAGTCGCCATGCAGTACAACGACGGCTTTTCTGAGCTGGTCTATGCATTTGCCAACACGATCAACACTATCGACGGTGGCACGCACGTTACCGGCTTCCGCTCGGCCCTGACCCGCACCATCAACGACTACGGGCGCAAGGCCGGGCTGCTCAAGGATGCCGATGGCAACCTCACCGGCGACGACGTTCGAGAAGGCCTCACCGCCATCATTTCGGTCAAGCTGCCAGAGCCGCAATTCGAGGGCCAGACTAAAGCGAAGCTGGGGAATGCCGAAGTCCGTTTGCAGGTCGAGACCGCGGTAGCCGAAACCCTGACCCGCTACCTCGAAGAGAACCCTCCCGACGGTCGGCGCATCATCGAGAAGTGCTTGACCGCGGCCCGGGCTCGGGAGGCGGCACGGAGGGCCAGAGACCTCGTCATTCGCAAGAGCGCACTTGATGGCCTCACCCTTCCGGGGAAGCTGGCCGACTGCTCAGACCGCGATCCCGAGCATTGCGAGGTCTACATCGTCGAGGGCGACTCCGCTGGTGGCAGCGCGAAGCAAGGGCGCGATCGTCGGTTCCAGGCGATCTTGCCAATCAAGGGAAAGATCCTCAACGTCGAGCGGGCACGCGCGGACAAGATGCTCGGAAACGAGGAAATTCGCGCCATCATCACGGCGCTCGGGGTCGGCATTGGTGAGCGCTTCGACCTTTCCAAGCTGCGTTATCACCGCGTCATCCTGATGGCCGACGCGGATGTTGATGGCTCCCATATCCGGACGCTGCTGCTTACATTCTTCTTCCGCCACATGCAGCCGCTGATTGAAGCGGGCCACCTGTTCATCGCCCAGCCTCCCCTCTTCCGGGTATCCAGCGGGCGCGAGGCCTACTGGTGCTTCAGCGACCAGGAGAAGGACAGCTACGTAAACGAGCTCCAGAAGAAGACGCGACGCGAAGTCAACGTCCAGCGCTACAAAGGCCTCGGCGAGATGAACCCTGAGCAGCTCTGGGAAACCACGATGAATCCTTCCAGCCGCACCGTGCTGCAGGTACACGTGGAGGACACGGTTGGCGCGGATGGAGTCTTCGACATGCTCATGGGCGAAAGCGTCCCGCCGCGCAAGCGGTTCATCCAGACTCACGCCAAGAGCGTTCGCAACTTGGACATCTAGGACTACATAAAGAGGCTCAGGGAGGCGCCTTTACCATGGCGCCACGTATTGTGTTGGACGCGGTGGGCGGCGATTACGCACCGGCCGCGGCCATGCGCGGAGCGCTTCAGGCCGCTCATGATCTCGACGTAGAGATCATCCTCATTGGGCCCCAGGACCAAATTGAGGCTGAGTTAGCCCGACAGACCGGATCTCAGCCAGCCCCCCCCAACGTCAGACTGGTCCACGCGCCCCAGATCATTGGCATGGACGAGCACCCGGTCGCGGCTCTTCGCTCGAAGCGAGATTCCTCCATCGTCCGCGGTCTCGGTCTCGTCGAGCGGGGTGAAGGCGATGCCTTCGTGACCGCGGGAAGCACCGGAGCCACCATGGCCGGCGCCGTCATGGAACTGAAGCGCATCCCTGGCATTGATCGCCCCGCCCTG
>JACQOR010000008.1 GCA_016202435.1 Chloroflexota bacterium | reverse complement strand
TGCGCGAGTTCGCCCGGCACTTCCAGGACGTCCGGGTCTCGGACGAAATGGGCACCCCGCGGGGCGGGCGCAAGACCAGCAAGGACGCATGGGCAGTCGACTGCTATGGCGCCCACATGCTCCGCGCCGAGTTCTGCGTCTATGCCAATGACCTCACCGTCCGGACGAGCCACCTCGACTCGACCCATCTTTTCTTCAACCCCGCCAACTTGCTTCCCTATGTCGCCAGTCGCACGGGGCAGCCGGCTGGCCTGAGGGTCGACGTCCCGCGGGGATGGAACCTGGCGACGGGCCTCCCGCTCCCCAAAGAAAACGACGCCCTGGCAGCCGCGGATTATGACGAGTTGGTGGACTCGCCAGTCCACGCCGGTCCGGAGCCTATCCTGCGGTTCGAGGTCAACGGCGTGGCTCACGAGATCGCGACCTGGGGTGGTGGCAACCTGGACCCGGACCGTCTCACCGCGGATCTTACCCACGTGGTCGCGGCGCAGGCGGCCCTGTTTGGCAGCCTTCCGTACCAGCGCTACGTGTTCATGCTCATGGCCACCGACGAGGGCAGGGGTGGTCTGGAGCACCGCAACTCGTGCGCCCTCATCGTTCCACGATTCGATTTCCGGCCCGAAACGTCCTACGAGCGTGTACTCAGGCTCTGCTCGCATGAGTTTTTCCATACCTGGAACGTGAAGCGGATCCATCCGACGGTCCTGGGACCCTTTGACTACAGGCACGAAAACTACACCCGTCTGCTCTGGGCGATGGAAGGCATCACCGACTACTACGCGCTGATGATGCTCCGGCACGCCGGGATCATCAGCAACGGGCGGCTCCTCGAAGTCTTCGGCGAGTGGATGAGCGATCTGGCGGAAACGCCGGGCCGGCACCTGCAGAGCCTGGAAGAGGCCAGCTTCGATGCCTGGATCAAATACTACCGACCGGACGAGCACAGCGCGAACTCGGGTGTTTCCTACTACCTGAAGGGCGCTCTGGCCAGCCTGACGCTGGACATGGAGATCCGACGCCAAACCGCCGGCCAGCACTCCCTCAACGACCTGATGCGCCTGCTCTGGCTGCGATTCGGAGAGACCGGCCTCGGAGTACCGGAGGACGCGTATCAGGGGCTCGTCGAAGAGATCACGGGGGGCGACTGGAGCGCATTCTTCGATCGAGCGATCCACAGCCGCGGGGATCTCGACTACGAGACGCTTTCGGCCGCGGGAATTGAGGTTGAATGGCACGCCGATGCATCGGCCCCCGAGGCGTGGCTCGGCGTCAAGCTCCGCACCGAAAATGGCCGAGCGCGAGTGAGCAGTGCGGTCTCCGATGGGCCCGCCTGGGCCGCCGGCCTGACTGCGGGCGACGAGCTGCTGGCGCTGGACGGCTACCGCGTCACCGAATCGAACTTGAACGATCGCCTTCGGGACTTCGCGCCCGGCGCGACGGTCCGGCTGACGCTGTTCCGTCGCGATGAGCTGCTGGAGGTACCCGTCACTCTCGCCCAGCGTCCCGCGACGCGCGCGACGCTGAAACGGAGCGAGGAATCGACGGCGCAGCAGAGCGCGGTCTTTGAGGACTGGAGTCGCGAGGGGAAACCGGCTGAGGCATCGGCCTGCCGCAGGGGCTAGCCCAGATCCTTGCTGGTGTCGCATCCTCCGGTGCGGACTACCCGTCTGGGTAGGGTGCCCCTCCCTCCCCCGAGCTAGGATCATCCCCTTACCTGATCATCGGTAAGCACAAAACAAGGGAGGTCGGACCAATGGCAATGGGCGAGCGGTACGGGGCCCCATCCACGCAGATCATCAGGTTGATGAAGGCGTGGCAGTATCCGCTGCGGAACGTCGAGCCTGAGGACAAGATGCTGGTTTTCACCGACGATGCCATGGATCCCATGGTCTGGGCGTCCGCCATGGCGGTAATCGCCGAGCATGGCGCTGATCCAACGCTGGTGATGATCCCACGTCGGGAATACCACGAGCAGAATCCGGGACCCATGGTGCGAGCCGCCGCCATCGAAGCGGACAACATACTCCTGTTGACCACTCGAATGACGGTTGGGAATTTCAGCCATTCGGGCCGCAACCCGCTTCCAGGAAACGCGCGCGCCTGGCTGATGGAGGAAATGACGGCCGAAGTATTGTGCGACGGTGCTGGACGGGCCACCAAGGACCAGTGCCTGGAATGCCAGGACATCCAGCGGCGGATCGGCGAGGTCTACGACAAGGGCAAGATGCTGCGGGTGACCTCGAAATTCGGGATGGACTTCCTCTGTGACATCAGTGACATGCCATACTCGAACGCGCAGCGCTGGGGAGAACCCGTTGAGCCGTTCACCCGCAACCCGCAAACGGGAAAACTCGGCGGCGGCACGTGGCCCCACGGCGAGATCCACATCGAGCCGAAGCCGAATACTGGGAACGGAACGGTCATCTGGGACACCACTGCCGCGTTTCCGCAGGGGGTCTGGAAGGGCCAGGTCCAGCTGACCGTCAAGGACGGCACAGTCATCGGCGTCGACGGCGGGGCTGAGGCCGATCAGCTGAAGCAGTACATCGACACATACGGCGACGAGAACGCCTGGCGCATCGGTGGTGAGATTGCCATCGGAACCAACAAGCTGGCGATGCCGAACCTCGGGCTCATGCGGAGCGAGAAGAAGCGCTTGGGTGCGATGCATTTCGGCATCGGACAGGGCGCTGACCGCGGCATCGTGAACAGTGTGTTCCGGACGGAAGGCGTCATCGACAGGCCGACGGTCGTCGTGGACGACAATATCGTCGTGGTAGACAACGGCAAGATCATGGTCTGAGCTAGCGACCCGGGAGATCGGGTGGCGCTTCGGGCCTAGCGGAGCTCCGTCAGGACTGCAGCGAGGATCTCGACGGCCTCATCGACTTCGGCACGGGTTACGATGAGGGGCGGAACAAAACGCAGCGTGCGCGCATTCAGCGCGTTGGCGATGAGGCCGCGATCCCGCAGCAGGTCGAGAACCTGGCGTGCGATCTCATCGTGGAACTCCAAAGCGATCAGCAGCCCGCGCCCGCGTACCTCTTTGAGCCTAGCGTCGTGCAAAACCAGTTCCTGCAAGCGCTCGGAGAGGTACCGACCCAGCTCCGCGGCGTGAGCTACCAGGTCCTTGCTCTCGATCTCGCGTTGGACGGCCAGCGCGACCGCACAGGCGAGTGGGTTGCCGCCGAACGTCGACGCGTGGTCCCCGGGCCCAAAGACGCAGAAGGGCTCCTTCGCCAGCGTCGCGCCGATGGGGAACCCGCTTCCCAGGCCCTTGGCCAGCGTCATGACGTCCGGCTCGATGCCCCACTGCTGGTAGCCCCAGAGCGTTCCGGTTCGACCGACCCCGGTTTGGACCTCATCGAAGATCAGCATGAGGCGCTTCTCGTCGCAGAGTGCCCGCACGTCGGCAAGGTAGTGCTCGCTCGGCAGGTGGATGCCACCCTCCGCCTGAATCGGCTCCAGGATGACCCCCGCGGTTTGCTCAGTCACCGCGTCCGCGAGCGCATCCACGTCATTGAACGGCACGAAGTCGAACCCATCAGGAAGCGGCTGGAAAGGCTCTCGATAAGCCGGATTGCCGGTAGCGGCGAGCGTGGCCAACGTTCGTCCGTGAAATGAGCGGTCCGCGGCGATGATGCGATAGGCGCCGTTGCGCTCCCGTTTGCCCCATTTGCGGGCTAGCTTGAGAGCCGCTTCATTGGCCTCGGCGCCGCTGTTGCTGAAGAACACCTTGTCGAAGCCGGAATGGCTCACGAGGAACTCGGCAAGCTCGATCTGGGGCAGCGTATAGAGCAGGTTGGAGGTCTGGACCAGCGTCGCGGCCTGCCGCGAGACGGCATCGACGACCGCGGGGGGCGCGTGGCCGAGGCTATCGACGGCCAACCCGCCCAGGAAGTCGAGATAGGGCTTGCCATCCACGTCCCAAACCCGGCAGCCCTGGCCTCGCTCGATGACCGCCGGGTACCGGCCGAAGTACATCATCGTCCGGTCAGCTCGCTCCATCCACTGCGCCGCCTTACTCATGCTGCTTGCTCTTCTCGTTGGCATACTCACGCATGAACGCAATCGCTCCCGCCAGCAGCGCCGCGAGCAAGGCCTTTTCGAGGGCCGCTTTCACTGCAGGAGACACCGGTCGACCCCCTGACTACAGAGTGCCCTGGAACAGCGTGCCGACCGGCTCCGCGCTCGCGACCGCTTCCAGTACCACGTGCGCCTGGCGCCCATCAACGATCTGGGTCACGCGCCCGCTGCCGGCCGCGCGCACGCACGCCTCGACCTTCGGGACCATCCCCCCAGCGATGATACCGCGAGCAATGAGCGCGCGCGCCTCATCGGTGGTGATCTTCGACAGAGCGCGAGTCCCGTCCGAGATGCCGGGCACGTCGGTCAAGAACAGGAGACGATCCGCCTCCAATGCCAATGCAATCTCACCGGCGACCGTATCGGCGTTGACGTTCAAGAACCCGCCGCGGTCGGTGACAGCAACGGGTGCGACTACGACGACATAGCCCCGATCAAGCAAGAGCTCGACGGGAGCGGGGTCCACGGCATACACGTCTCCAACCAACCCCAGCTCCGGATCCTTGACCCGCGCCCGTAGCAAGCCGTCGTCACTTCCCGAAAGCCCGATGGCCCGGCCGCCCGCTGCACCGATGCGGGCGACCACCTCGGTGTTGACCAACCCCGACAGCACCATGCGCACAATCTCAAGGGTCTCAGCATCCGTGTAACGAAGCCCACCGACGAAGCGCGTCTCTTTCCCGGTCCGGTCCAGCCAGGCCGTAATGAGGGGTCCCCCTCCATGCACGATCACGACTCGGGCACCGGCCTGCTGGAGTCGGTTCACGTCCTCCGGAAGGGTGTCCTCCTGGCCGACGCTCCCACCCAGCTTGAGCACCAGCGTTTGGTTCTTCACCGACTCCAAGAACCGTGCCTCGGTCACGTCGTGTATTCCGCGTTGATCTTCACGTAGCCTTCGGTGAGGTCGCATCCCCAGGCCGAACCAGCGGCAGTGCCTGCATCCAGTCGAATTCGAATCACCACCTCTTCGCTGCCCATCGCCCCTGCCACCGCGTTCCAATCGAAGGGGAAGAACGCTCCCTGCCTGGCTACCTGGTGATCGCCGATGTAGATGTCGACCTGCGCAGGATCGAAACGCACACCCGCGTTCCCCATGGCCATCATGATGCGGCCCCAGTTCGGGTCGCGCCCGTAGACGGCCGCCTTCACCAAATTGGAGGCGGCCACCTCGCGGGCGAGGCGTCGCGCATCCAGTGTTGAGCGGGCGCCCTCCACACTCACCTCGATAAGCCGGCTCGCGCCTTCGCCGTCACTCGCGATCATGCGGGCCAGATCGATGCAAACTCCATCGAGCAACCGGCCGAAAGCGCGCGCCTCGAGGCTACCGCTCTGGATCGGCACGCCACCCGCAGCCCCGCCGGCGAGGAGCACAACCGTGTCGTTCGTGCTGGTGTCCCGATCCACGCTCACCTGATTGAAAGAGGCGTCCGTCGCCCGCTTGAGCGCCGTTCGGGCGGTGGGTGGCTCCAACGCCGCGTCCGTCGTTATGACTGCCAGCATGGTCGCCATCTGCGGATGGATCATCCCCGAGCCTTTCGCCATACCGGCGACCGTGACACGACGCTCGCCCACCTTCCCGACGCGCGCCGCTTCCTTTGCCACCAGATCCGTGGTCATGATCGCCTTTGCCGCGTCATGCCCACCGGTGGGCGTCAGGCGAATCTTCCTGATTCCGTCCAGCACGCGCTCGATGGGAAAAGGGGCTCCGATGAGCCCAGTCGAGGCCACCAGCATCAGGCTCGGATCCACTCCAATGTGCCCGGCCGCGGCATCCGCCATCGCTCGGGCCGCAGTCAGACCATCCGGGCCGTTGCACGCGTTCGCATTGCCAGAGTTGACAACTATCCCCTGAGCCCGCCCGCTCTGTATCCGCTCCCGGCTCACGATCACCGGCGCAGCTACCACCTGGCTTTGGGTAAAGAGGGCGTGGGCTGCGCAAGGCCCGCCAGCCGCCACGATCGCCAGGTCCAGCCGTGACGTGCCTTCTTTGACTCCCGCAGACGTCGCTCCGGCGAGGAAGCCGTCCGGCGCGGTCACCGACGGATCGGGCAGCGCCACGAAGCGATTCTGTTCAGGCACCAAGCCCGTGAGAACCCCGTCCTAGGGATACGTGGGAAGCGCTTCGAGACCCAGCGTCTCCTCGTATCCGCTCATGAGATTCATATTCTGGACGGCCTGCCCCGCCGCGCCTTTCACCAGGTTGTCGATGGCTGAGGTCACGATCAAGCGTCCCGTCTGTGGCGAGAGGCGCGGGCAAATGAAGCAGAAGTTGCTGCCCCACGTGTACTTCGTGGCCGGCGGCTCCTCGACCACGCGCACGAACGGTTGGCCCGTGTAGAAGTCACGATAGCGTTCCATCAGTTCGTCCATCGACAGCGGTTCGGTGAGCCGCGCATAGCACGTCGCCAGGATGCCGCGGGTCATCGGAATGAGGTGCGGCACGAACGTTAGCTCTACGGGAGTCGAGACTCCCACTTTCGCCCGCACGCGGTTCAACTCCTGGGCTATCTCCGGTTGGTGGCGATGGCCATCGAGTCCGTAGGCCCGGACGCTTTCGTTCACTTCCGCGTAGTGGTTCACGTCCAGGGTTTGGGAACGCCCCGCGCCCGAGATGCCGCTCTTGGCATCGACTACCACATCCGCTTCGATTATCCCGGCCACGGGCGCAAGGCCCAGGATGCTGGCAGTGGGATAGCAACCGGGGTTGCCCACCAGCCGCGCCGCCTCCACCTCGCGCCGATGCAGCTCAGGGAGCCCATACACCGCTTCGTCCAGGTACGACGGCGACGGATGCAGGCCGTACCAGGCCTCGTAGGTTGCCTGATCGTCGATTCGATAGTCTGCCGATAGATCAATCACCTTTCGTCCCGCTGCCAATAGCTCGGGGACAACCTCAGCGGACGCGTGGTGCGGAAGCGCGGAAAAGCAGACGTCTGCCTGCGTGATGTCCTCAGCAACGTCCAGCCCTAGCTCCGCAAGATGTGCGAAGACCTTTCGGAGGGGCTGGCCAACCGCGCTGCGGCCGGTGACCTGGGTCAGCTCGACGGCGGGATGGCGCGCCAGGATCCGCGCCAACTCAGCGCCGGCATAGCCCGTGACGTTGATCACGCCAACCCGGATCTTCTCTGCCATTTGGCCCCCGAACAACAAAGCGGCCGTGCAAGCGCCGGCCGCCACGAAAAGCGCCTCGACTGCGCATCAACGGCGGTTAACGAGCCAGATATGCCCGATTATAGGCGACTGGGGCGCCAAAAAACCCATGCTATACTCGCCAACAAGGGGGCGTATTGGGAGGCATCCTTGGCGGGAACTTCGACCTAACAACGATCCTGCTGCTGACAGCCGCCTTCGTTGTGGCGGTTGCCTTCCATGAAGCTAACCACGCATTCGTCGCCACGGCACTTGGCGACAATACCCCCCGGCAGTACGGCCGCCTTACCCTCAACCCGATGCGCCACATCGATCCACTCGGGATCTTGATGTTCATCATGGTCGGTATCGGCTGGGGATGGACGCCGGTCAACCCGTCAAACCTGCGCCCCAACCCGAGATTGGGCAGCGCGCTCGTAGCGGCCGCCGGACCCGTTTCGAATCTCTTGCTCGCCTTTGCTTTCGCAGCACCCCTGAGAGCAGACCTCGACTTGCCGCTTATCCTGCGTCAATTTCTGTTTCTGGCCACGGCGCTGAATCTGCTGCTCTTCGTGTTCAATCTGCTCCCCATCCCGCCCCTGGACGGATTCAGTTTCTTGGTGGGCGTGCTCCCCCGGCAACCAAGTGAAGCACTGCGCCAGCTCGAGCGGATTGGCCCCGGACTGATTCTGGTGCTGTTCTTTGCTTCCTCGTTCCTCCACCTCGACATCATCGGACGCATCTTCGGACCGGTCGCACGTGCCTTCGGTCTCGCCGGTCTCCGCTAGCTTCCAAGAAATGTGGGGCGACTGAGCAGGCATGCCCTTCCAACAGGTGGCGATTCTGGGTCTCGGCCTTATCGGCGCCTCCCTGGGGATGGCGCTGAAGCAGACTTCTTCTCCTCCGCTGGTCGTCGGCTTCGACCCGGACCAAGAAACCCTCCGCCGGGCCAAGCGCGAAAAAGCCATTGATCGCGCGGCGGCCACGACAGAAGCAGCCGTCCGTGGCGCCGACACCATCGTGCTCGCAGCTCCGGTGAGAGCCATCATCGACCTCCTGGCTGACCTTGGACCTCACCTCGATGACAGCGCGTTGGTAACCGATACGGGCAGCACCAAGGCGGCCATCGTAAAGCAGGCCAGCGCGTCACTCCCGGCGCAAGCAGGTTTCGTCGGCGGCCATCCCCTGGCCGGCCGCCTCCGGTCCGGTGTCAGCGGACCAGATGCCCAGCTCTTCGTGGGGTCGGTGTACTGCCTCACCCCCACCGCCGGCGCGCCCCCGTGGGCGGTGGAACGCGCCTCCGAGCTCGTCCAGAGCGTTGGCGCCACACCCCATTTCGTCGACCCGGAAGAGCACGACGGGCTGCTCGCGGCGGTGAGCCACCTCCCCTATTTCACGGCGGCCGCGCTCGTTGCCGCGGTCGCCTCGCAGAGCGCCTGGCCCGAAATGGCCAAACTCGCGGCAGGCGGCTTTCGCACCGCGACCAGCCTCGTGGAAAGCAGCGACGAGATGTGGACGGACATCGCGTTGACCAACCGGGGGCCGCTCCTGCGGCAGCTCGACGAGCTGATTGCCAGCCTGAGCGAGCTGCGATCCTTGGTCAGCGATAGTCAAGCCGCGGAGCTCGCCGCGATGCTGTCCCGGGCTCACCGGCTCCACACGGACTGGGTCGAAGCGAACGAGATGCAGGCACCATCGTCAGCGCCCCGGGCCGAGCCACGCGCGCAGAGACGCCGCTTTCTATTCTTCAGGTAGAGATTGGCATCAGTCGTAGGGAGCAGGCTGCTTGGTACTGCGGGGGCTTGCCGCCCGCAAGAATTCGGCGGGGGACAAGCCCCCGCGCTACGGGCCAATGGCTCCGGATTTATCGCCGGTTCCCCGCACCTCTTCGCCCTCGGGGTGCTCATGTTGCTGTTGTTCTCAGGCTGCGCGCCTCAGCAACAGCAGGCTGCGGCCGGGCAGCCGACACGCTTCCCCTCTCGAACGACCGCGACGCCTCCGCAACCCACCGGCACACCCATTCCCACCGCGCCGATCTTCGTCAATCGGGACCGACAGCCGGTCTGGCCGACACCACCGGTCTGGTGCCGGGTCAGCACCGTTGGGGACACGCGCCCCGATCTCGCACCGACAATCGGCGACTTTCCCGTTTGGCTCGCCGCCCGCCCCTTGCCAGTCCTCCCCTGGCGCAACGAACTCGTTCGCACCGTCTGGGTCGTGGATCGCTCGGTCGCCGGTGATCTCGTTCTCATGGCTCGACAGACCGACGGCCCCGCCGCTCCGCAGTTCATTCGTGAGGGCAACGAGACCGCTACCTCTCGGCTCGTCATTGGCTCAGCGCCCAGGATCGGTTCCACTACTTCATCAGCGACCGCTGCCCGGTACGCCGACATCCTGGTCTACCTTTCCGTGCCCCAGCCTGGCTGCTATGAGATCAACTCGCGGATCGGCGAATACCGGCAGACCCATACCATCTACTTCTACAACTGAGAGGGAGACGCTCGTTGAGACGAATTGCAGGACCCGTGGCCGCCGCCGGATATCTCCTCATCATGCTGACCTTTGACGCTCCTGGAGTCCAGGCCGACAACAGCTGGCTGGACTGCGAGGCGATAGCCAACTGGAACCGGCCTGGGATGGAAGTGCCGGCCGCGCCCCAATTCGGGTTCGCCGATCCGCGTTTCGTCGAACGAGCGCGGCCCGCCGAAACCGTCGAAGACGGGCCGCTCTTGGACACGGGATGGTATCTCTTCGCGCCTTACCAGGCGGGCTGGGGCATCAAGGTCATCCAGGGTACCGGGTCCTTTGATGGAATGGGGCGCCCCTGGGGCTACCAGGCCTTCGTGTTCGTCGATGGAACGCTGGCAGGCACCCTGGCGCCGGACGCCATGATGGCGCGCACGGACGGTGCGCTTGACCGGATCGTGGTCGGCGACCACCAGAGCCTGTTCGCGACTTTCCGCCGTTACGCCGCGAGCGATCCGCTCTGCTGTCCGTCCGGGATCAGCGAAGTCCAATACCGCATCGAGCGCACCGAAGACGGGGCAGTCCTGGTACCGGTCTCGGTACGCACGCGCGTCGCTTCAGGGTTGGAATAGAGCAACCAGGAAGAAGGGCTAAACCAGCTCGACGGCTGCGCCCACGTCGCGGAGCTTCGCTGCCGCGGCATTGGCCTCGTCCTTCGAAACCGCCTCTTTCACCGCCTTCGGCGCGGCCTCTACGAGATCCTTCGCCTCCTTGAGCCCAAGCGAGGTCAGCTCGCGCACGATCTTGATCACCTCAATCTTTTTCGGGCCGAAGTCCTTCAACATCACGGTGAACTCGGTCTGCTCTTCTTCTGGAGCCGCGGCCACCGGTGCGGCGGGGCCGGCGGCCACAGCGGGTCCAGCCGCTACCGCGGCCTTCACGCCAAACTTCTCCTCGAGCGCCTTCACCAGGTCAGCCAGCTCGAGGACGGTCATCTTCTCGATCTCAGCGATCATCTCGGCCTTGTCCATCTTGCTCCTCCTATCGAGTGCGTTTGGTCAACGTTGTCTTTCCGCGCTTTCGAGTTGCTGCCGCCTGGCCTCCAGAACCCCCAGGAAATTCTGGAGGACGCCTCCCAGCACGTTCACGATGCCTGCCAGGGGCGCCTGGAAACCGCCGACCACTTGAGCCACGAGGACTTCCCGCCCGGGCAGCTCTGCCAGACGAATTACGTCGGCCCCGGAGAGCAATCGGTTGCCCAGCAGCCCGCCCCTGATGGGGAGCTGAAGACGCTGGGTCCGAATAACGTCGGTCAGCGTCTTAGCGGTCTTGACGGCATCACCATACCCAAACACGAACGCCGTGGGTCCTTCCAAGACGGGTCCGAGCACATCGCGCGGCGTTCCTTGCACGGCCAGCTTGGCCAGCGCGTTCTTGGCCACGTGCATCTCCGCCTCGCTGGCTCCGAGCTGCCGGCGCAGGTCCGTGATCTGGGCGACGGTCAGCCCGCGGTAGTCTGTGACCAGCGCTACCCGTGACCGGTCCAACTGATCGGCAAGCTCGCGAACCGCCGCCTCCTTCTCCGGCCGAATGACGGTTGGTCGTTTCACTGCCACTCGTTCACTCCCAACAAAAAACCTCGGCGATACGCCGAGGCTCTTTTCAAAGGGGCAATCAGATCCGGAGCTCAAACTCCGAAACCATGCCCTGAATAGTCTTGCCTCGGCGGGTACGCATTAAGTGCGCCGTGCGGCGCACGCCCGCGGTCTAGGGCCTATTCACTTCTCTCGAACGATCCGGGCGGAGGCCAGCGAGGCGAAACTGAGTGCCGGCCCCCCGATTGGCTCCAGTCCCTGCCTGGTCAGGCTGCCGCCGACGCCAGGGCGAGAGTCGACTGGAGATCCAGCTTGACGCCCGGCCCCATCGTCGAGGCGAGTGTAACGGATCGAATGTATTGCCCGCGAGCCGCCGCCGGTTTAGCGCGCACGATGGCGTCCAAGAACGCGGTGAGGTTCTCGCTGAGCTGTTCGGGGGTGAAGCTCGCCTTGCCGATCACGCCGTGAATGACGCCGGTGCGGTCCACGCGGAACTCCACGCGGCCTGAGCGCACCTCCTTGATCAGCCTGCCGATGTCGATCGAGACCATGCCCGTCCGGGGGTTCGGGAGTAGGCCCCGAGGTCCCAGGACTCGTCCAAGACGACCCACGGCACCCATGAGGTCCGGCGTAGCCACGGCGACGTCGAACTCCATCCAGCCGTCGGCGATCTTCTGCACCAGGTCTTCTCCACCGACGAAATCTGCGCCAGCCTCTTCGGCCTCGCGGGCTTTCTCACCCTGGGCAAAGGCGAGCACGCGCACCCGCTTGCCGGTGCCGGCGGGGAGGACCACCGACCCACGCACGATCTGGTCGGCGTGGCGCGGGTCCACTCCCGTGCGGATGTGGCACTCGATGGTCTCGTCAAATTTGCTGGTCGCCATCTCCTTCACGAGTCCCAGCGCCTCAGCCGGATCGTAGAGCCTGTTGGGATCGACCTTCTTCTTGGCCTCGAGGAACCGCTTGCCCGCGTTCGACATCCTATTCCACCTTGACGCCCATGCTACGGGCGGTTCCTTCGATGATGCGCTCGGCAGCCTCGACGTCATTGGCGTTGAGGTCTTTCATCTTGACCTGGGCGATCCTCCGCAGCTCGGCGCGCGGCAGCGTCCCCACGGTCTCGCCTCTCGCGGTCTTTGCGCCCTTCTCGATGCCGATCGCCTTGCGGATCAGGTCGAAGGCGGGCGGCGTCTTCAGTACGAAGGTGAAGGAGCGATCTTCGTAGACAGTGATCTCAGCCGGGATGATACTGCCCGGCTGATTCGCCGTCTTCTCGTTGTACTCCTTCACGAATGCCATGATGTTGATCCCGTGCTGGCCTAAGGCCGGGCCCACTGGCGGCGCAGGTGTTGCCTTGCCCGCCTCGATTTGCAGCTTGACTATTGCGCGAACTTTTTTTGCCAATACCGTTTCCTTCCAGGTACGCCGGCCGACCCGGCTCCCTGCTCACTAGCGATGGGTCCTCTGCGCCTCAGACAGATATCAGGAGATTCTTGAGACTTGGAGGAAATCCAACTCGACCGGGGTCTCGCGCCCGAAGAATGAGACGAGCACGCGAACCTTGCCCTTCTCCGCGTTGATCGTATCCACGATGCCAATGAAGTCGCTGAACGGTCCGTCAACCACCTTCACGCGCTCGCCTTTCTGGTAGCTCACCCGGATGCGTGGCGCTTCCATCTTCATGCGGCGCAGGATCCTTCGGACCTCGGGGTCCTCCAGTGGGCTCGGATGGTTGCCAACGCCCACGAAGCCGGTGACGCCCGGTGTATTCCGCACCACGTACCAGGAATCGTTGGGTGGAATGCCCTCGTCGGTCACCATCATCTGGACCAGGACGTAGCCGGGGAAGACCTTGCGCTGGACTGTCCGCCGCTGGCCGTCCTTGATTTCGACCTCTTCCTCCGTCGGGATGACCACGTCGTGGATCTTGTCGGACACGCCCATCGATTCGACCCGGTGTTCGAGGTTCATCTTCACTTTGTTTTCATAGCCCGAGTAGGTGTGGATCACGAACCAGCGACGGCTCGCGTCGCCTTCCTCGAGGACATCTTCCTCGAGAGCCGCTTCTTCTTCCTCGGCGGACTCAGCCCCACTTTCCCGGTCCGCGAGCACCTCGCCAACCTCATCGTCCTGGTCCTCGACCTGAACAGCGGCGTCTTCGAGGGCCAGGGTGGAGATCTCGTTGGGCTCAGTCATGGTTAACCCAGGATCAAGCGCATGAGTTGTGAGAAGACGTAGTCGATGGCACCCAGTAGAAAGCCGATGCCCACTGAAACGGCGATGACGAGGCCCGTCAGCTTGATGAGCTCCCGACGGGTGGGGAACACCACCTTCTGCAGCTCGGACCAGACTTCGCGGAGGAACTGCCCGATACCCGCCCCACGCCGAGAAACGTCGGGGCGGGGGATTAGACGGGTCGATGGGGCCGGCCGCGCGGGTGCCGCCGAGCTGCGCGCCATTGCACGTCGCATCTGTCTGGCCATATGGTGCTGATCCGGCTCCCTTCGGTTACTGGGTGGGGCAGGCGCGGCAGGACTTGAACCCGCAACCTGCGGTTTTGGAGACCGCTGCTCTGCCTATTGAGCTACGCGCCTTCGAACCGCTATCGCGTTTCCCGATGCTCTGTGTGTTTTCGGCAACGCGGGCAATATTTGTTCAAAGCAATACGGTCAGGATCGCTGCGGCGGTTCTTCTCCGTGTGATAGGACCGCTCGCGGCAATCGTTGCACGCCAGGGTGACCAGAATGCGATCCGCGCGTCGCGCCATGAGACATTGTACCCCGATGAAAATATTGTCATTCTCAGTGCCAGTCATGCTGAGCGAAGCGAAGAATCCGTCGCTTCGCAATGGCGACCCATCCTTCGGCGCCGCCTCAGGGCGACAGGGCTCCAAGTCTGGAGCCCACGACCAGACTCGAACTGGTGACCCCGATCTTACCAAGATCGTGCTCTGCCAACTGAGCTACGTGGGCCTACGGGATCAGGAATCAGGTGGTGGGGACAGGATTCGAACCTGTGAAACGCTTCCGCGTACCGATTTTACAGACCGGCGCCATTAACCACTCGGCCACCCCACCCGGGGAGCCGACGAAGGGACTCGAACCCCCAACCTGCGGTTTACACACCCGCTGCTCTGCCCATTGCGCTTCGTCGGCAGGTCCAAGCGACCCGCATCTGCCTTGCCGAAAGCTCGTCTCCGCCCCTTCTGACGTTGGTGAATATAGCAGACTACATGCCCCATCGTGCGGGCCCCTGGCCCGGGATGAACCGACCGCACTGCCCAGAGTGGACTAATATCGCCGGGCGATGAGTGGCAGCTTCTGGGAAGTCCTGGGGATCGCGACCAAGCTCGGCCTGACGTCATTCGGGGGACCCATCGCTCATCTGGGCTACTTCCACGATGAGTACGTGGTCCGCCGAAAATGGCTCGACGACCATGCGTACTCCGATCTGGTAGCGCTGTGCCAGTTCCTCCCCGGCCCGGCCAGCAGCCAGGTCGGCATCGGGCTCGGCCTCATGCGGGCCGGACTGCCTGGCGGGCTTGCCGCCTGGCTGGGATTCACCCTCCCCTCGGCTTTGTTGCTCACTGCGTTTGCCTACGGGCTCCAGTGGCTGGGACCGGACCAGGCTACCGAAGAGCTGCACGGCTTGAAGATCGTGGCGGTAGCAGTGGTTGCTCAGGCCGTCTGGAGCATGGCCAGAACCCTCTGTCCGGATCGGGAACGCGCCAGCATCGCTATTCTTGCCGCCGTCGCGGTGCTGGCCTGGCCCGTTTCGACCACGCAGCTGTTGGTGATCGCCACTACGGCTCTCGCGGGGTGGCGGTTCCTCCGGGCCACAGAGACGACCGAGGCCGTGCGTTTCTCGCTTCCCTACGGGCGGCGACTTGCGACCGCGGCCCTAGCGCTGTTTTTTGCGTTGCTGATCGGACTGCCCGTCGCCCGCCAGGCTTTCCCGATTCCGGCAGTGGCCCTGTTTGACAGCTTCTTCCGGACCGGCTCGTTGGTATTTGGCGGCGGCCACGTGGTGCTGCCCCTGCTGCAGGCCCAGGTCGTGCCTCCGGGATGGATCAGCAACGGGCAGTTTGTCGCAGGGTACGGTGCAGCCCAGGCCGTGCCTGGCCCGCTGTTCACATTCGCGGCTTACCTGGGCGCCGTTATGCAGTCCGAGCCCAACGGCTGGTCAGGGGCGATCCTCGCTCTCGTGGCCATCTTTCTGCCCTCGTTCCTGCTCGTAGTTGGGGGCCTGCCTTACTGGGACAGCCTGCGCACTCTTCCGCAGTTCCGCTCGGCGCTGCTCGGCGTCAACGCCGGGGTGGTCGGGATCCTGCTCGCCGCGCTCTACGATCCCGTGTGGTCCAGTGCGATCAGCCGTCCCCTCGATTTCGCTCTCGCGGTCGTCGGTTTCGGCCTGCTCACGTTTTGGCGCGTCTCGCCTTTTGCCGTTGTCCTCTTTTGCGCCGCGGCCGGGTATGCATTGAACGCGGCGTAACCCTTGAGCACAACCCTCCTTTCACGAAAGACTCAGAATAGCGCCGTTACGGGGGCCGAGGAGCGATGCAACGTTTGCTCCGGTTCCTTCTTGCATTAGGAGCAGCCGCGTTGGGCTTACTGGCGGCCCGCGACACGATCGAGCGGTCTTTCATCTACTTTCCAGCCCGTGATCTGATCACCACCCCGGCGGACGCCGGGCTCCGTTTTGAGGACGTGTTTTTCACGGCGGCGGACGGCGTACCACTGCACGGATGGTTTGTTCCCGGGACCGGTAGCGTGACCTGGTTCTGGTTCCATGGAAACGGCGGCAACATCAGCCATCGGGTGCCGGACATCCACACGTTTCACGACAAGCTAGGCGTCAACATTTTCATATTCGACTATCGCGGCTATGGGCGGAGCGGAGGAACGCCATCTGAGGAAGGCTTGTACCGTGACGCTGAAGCCGCCCTGGAAGTGCTGCGGAACAGGAGGGACGTGGACATGGGCGCGCTCCTGTACTTCGGGCGGTCCCTGGGCGCCGCCGTTGCCATCGAGTTGGCGACCCACCACCCGCCCTCAGGCCTCGTTGTCGAAGGAGCCTTCGGCTCGGTCCCGGCCATGGCACGACACGCCTATCCTTTTCTCCCCGTCGGTCCGCTGCTGCGTACCCGATACGATTCACTCCGCAAGATCCAGACTCTTGAGGTACCCCTCCTCGTCATCCACGCCGAGCGCGATGAAGTCGTGCCTCTGGAGATGGGAAGGCGACTGTTCGAGGCAGCGCGGGAGCCGAAGCGGTTCTTTCTCGTAACCGGAGCGCACCACAACGACACTGCGACGGTGGGTGGTGACCACTATCTCAGCGCCCTGGAGGATTTCGTCCGCGGCCTCTCCGGCTGACTGGCTGAGCTCTTTTGGTGCGCCATCGCATGACTCCTCTCAGAGGCTCAGGCGATCTGTCGGGAATCCGTTCCCCGACCGGAGGCTCGGTCGAGCATGGCGCGGATGTCGTCCTCGCTCGGGTCGGAGAAATCCTGATACCAGAGCCCGACAGCGTGGAAAGGCTCCGGCGTGAGGATGCACACGATCTCGTCGACGAGTTCCTCAAATTGCCGGCAGCCGGCCCGGCTGGCGACCGGCACGCCGACGACGAGGAGCCGCGGCTCCTGCCGCCGCAGCGCCCCTACGGCCGCGCGCATCGACGCGCCGGTGGCCAGGCCATCGTCCACGAGGATGACCGTGCGGCCCGCGATCTCTGGCGGCGGCCGGCTGCCTCTGAATGCGGACTCGCGCCGCGCCAGCTCGCGCTGCTCGCGCTCTATGACCGCGTCCAGCTCCGACTGGGTGACGCTGGCCATTTGCATGACCTCCGGGTCGAGCACCTGCACCCCACCCGTTGCGATGGCGCCCATGGCCAGCTCTTCGTAGCCCGGAACGCCGAGCTTTCGGACGATGAATACGTCGAGGAGTGCTCCCAGTTCGCGGGCCACCTCGTAGGCGACCGGCACGCCGCCCCGGGGCAGGCCGAGGACCAGCACGTCCGGGCGATCGGCGAACCGCTCCAGCTGACGAGCCAGGATCTGCCCCGCGTGGCGCCGGTCACGAAATCGGGGGTCCGGGCGGACGACGTTGCGCCTCGCAGACGCAGAGTCCTGCTGCTCGCCGAACTGATACATCACGCCCCCTCACGGTGCTGTCTCGGAAGGGCCGTCACCTGGCAAAGCGGATCGCTCGCACGCAACCCGCTCAACGCGCTCCTGCTTCCAGTATAGGAGCCTACGGGCGAGGGCCCAAGCCATTGGCCCTCGCCCATGGACCGCCGCTCCCCGACGGGACTGACCGGCGGACCATGGGCCAGGTAACGAGTGCGGGCGTGACGCGCCGCCCTGACAAACGAAGCAAGGCCACGAGCGCCACGTTAACCCGAGCCCTCGTCTGCCGAAAGCTAGCGGTCTTTGGTCAGGATCAGCGAGCTGCTCGCTCTTGGTCCCATACAGCGCCATGTGGCGGCTCGCACTGATCGCGCTCCACGAGATGGGTCCCAGCGCCCCCCAGGTAGCCCACGGGATCGCATCGCCCGCGTAGTTTTCGTCGTTGGAGATGCCGCTCGGTCGAGAGACGCGCGCTCCTCCGGCGTAAACGCAGGCGACGTAGCTTGCCGCCCCCGCATTGACGGCTCTCGCGGCATGCTGGATGAGCACGCCGCCGGTTGCCCCACCGCAAAGCATGCTCGCGCCGAAGCCAGGGTTCATCCCCAGCGCCTGGGCCAGCATGAGGTAGTCGGTGGGACCATCCCCCCAGTCAGGCTCAGTCAGCAGGCCGTCGATCCGCTCCTTCTGCAAGCCCGCGTCGGCGATGGCCCGCTTGAAGGCCTCGATCTGCAGCTCGCGCGTGCTCCAGCCGGGCTGGCCCCGCACCTTTGAAGCCATCGCCTGTGGCGTGACTCCTACCCCGACAATCGCGGTCTTGTCACGCATTGAGTCGGTCACGGCGAGACTCCTATCCGATAGGTCGCGGAAACACCGGAGCCGGAGTTTTACCGGAACGACTCGCCCTCGCCAGCGGCGACTGCCTCGGCGAGATTGTCGGTTTGATCACCTGCAACCGTCCCAGGGCACGACCTGGGTTCGCCAGGCCCTGCCCTGCCCCTGACGCCTGGTAAGTCGGTCGGCGGGCCGGTAAATTACTCGGTGAATCGGGGCAGCACAGCAACGTGAATGAGCGGCGAAGCGGGCTGAACAGCCACGCCGCCGAACTGCTCACTTGCCAGGACAGCTTTTTCTCTGGAGGAGCCATGGACTGGACGCAGATTCCGGCTGCGCGGGTCAAAGAGATCGTCAGCGATGCCAACAGGTTCGCCGAAGCCAACTGGGAACCAACCAGCGTCTCTACCGAGTGGATCCGGTCGCGTAGTGTGGAGGAACAGGCCGTCCTCCGGGCGGTGCGCGATCTGCAGGTCAACGGCCCTGGGGTGGTTACGACAGAGAAAGCCATCCTGATGGAGGCCGAGCCATCGGCAGCCCTTTTCAACCTCCTCTCGACCTACGCGAGAGAGCTGGAGAGGTGGACCTAGCAAGGTGACCGAGCTCACGGGCTGATCGGGTTCTCCCACTGCAGGCGCGGGAACCGCGCAAAGTCCCCGTCCGTGCAACAGAGGGTGAGGCCGTGCTCGATGGCCAGCGCGGCCAGGTGGGCATCCGGAACGAGGTTAGCGTGAATTCCCGGCAGTTTGATGAGCTCTCCGAGGAGATCGTCGTGGTGCTCTCCCGGTGGCGGGATCCATGAGCAGGCACAGTCAAGCCAGGCCTGCACCTGACGCCACGCTTCCCTTGTCGTTTCTGGCCGTTCGAATACCCTGGGGTTCGTCACGGGGATGCGCTTCGGTGAGATGGCCGTTCTCACGTGGGCTGACGTTGATCTTGAGGCGGGCTCCATCCAGATCCGCCGCTCCCTGGGCCGCACTAGCAGCGGCTGGACGCTGACCGAGCCCAAGACCGCCAAAGGGCGGCGGACCGTCGCGCTACCAGCCCTGGCGGTGGACGCGCTCAAGCAGCATCGTGTCCAACAGCTCGAAGAACGGCTCCAAGTAGGGCGGGCCTGGAAGGATGAGAACCGCGTGTTCTGCAACGAGGTCGGCGGTCCGCTGGAGAGAGGCAATGTGGATCGCCGTTCCTTCAAGCCGTTGCTCAAGCATGCGGGGCTTCCGATCATCCGACTACACGATCTGCGCCACACGGCGGCAACGCTGCTGCTCTCGCTCGGGGAGCACCCCAAGGTGGTTCAAGAGCGCCTCGGGCACGCCACCATCAGCGTCACCATGGATGTCTACTCTCACGTGATGCCCGACATGCAGCGCCGCGCAGCCGCGCGGCTCGACGGGCTGTTCGCCGCACAAGCAGCGGGGGTTGCGAAGTAAAGCTTGTTCGGGAGAGCCGCCCGCCCCCGGTCGCCGAACGCTGGCTTGGCCAGAGCCACGGAGGATCGCATTGGCTGCTGCTTGTTTTTCTCGGCGGGACCATCGTTCACTCCTATCATGGCGGGAGTTGGCGTCAATAGGCCAGTTCCCGGATGATCAGCCGAGTGTGGGCTAAGCTTGGGAAAAGGCGACCTCGGGTATGTACATCGTTCTAGATACCCAGCCGATTTTTCAGGACTTCTACCTGTCTCACGCCGCGACGAAGAGCTTGCTGGATGGCGCCAGGTCTCGCGGCTGGGTTGTCTGTATCCCGGAGGTCGTGATCGAGGAGATGGTCGCGGACTATCGGGAGGCGATGGACAAAGCGATCCGAAAGAATCGTAGAGGTCTCGATTTAGCGGCGCTTCGAACTGATCGTGGGACGGAATTAGGTATCGAACTGGAAACAGAGGTGGACGAGTACCGGCGCAAACTAGACGATCTACTCAAGGAGCGGGAAGTCCGCGTCCTGAACTTGCCTGAGGTAGCAACCCGAGAGCTATTCGAGAGAAACCGGGGTCGTCGCAGGCCGTTCAAGTCGGACGGCAGGGGCACGGGCCTAAATGACGTTCTCATCTGGATGTCCATACTTGAGTTGTATGAAAACGCGGACGCGCCTATCGCTCTGATCACTGGGGATGGTGACTACGCAGAGGCGCGAGTTCAGCCTGCCGTCCTTCACCCAGACCTATTGGCCGACTTGCGCTTGCCCACAGCGGGCGTTCAGCAGGAGGTGAACATGGAGGAAGGGTTCAATATTGAGCTCCATCAAACGATAAAGGGCTTCATAGAAGCGTATCTTGACGCGGCCCCTGAAGCGTTGATCCCACAGCCCTACGGGGCCGGCCAGGAACCGCAAAAGGCGATCCCATGAGTTCACTCTCACCTGGTGAACTCGACCAAATTCTTGAGACTCCGATCTCCGACGCTCGCATTCGTGCCTTTCGTGACAGCTTTCTGAAAGACCGAGAGACGACCCGTACCATCGAGAAGCTGTTCAACAGAGTGCACACTTTCCGCCTGGTCAATGAACGTCCGGCACCTGAAGAGGTCGCGTGGACTGGGTTCAGCGCAATTCTTTTCAAGGCGCCATTCACCGATCTCGGTAATTGGGCACCTCTTAATTCATGGTCCTTTGCAGTAGCGATGGAGCGAAAGCTCCTGGAAAAATTCGACGACATGCTTCATCAAGCAACCATTGACCGGCTGGGCGTACCAGTTAATAGGGACGCCGAGTCTGTCGTGTTGGCGCTACAGAGTTTTGCCAACGAACTTACAAGAACGGGCTTCACGCCCTCTCTATTCGTCCTGTCAGGGCCCTTAGGGACCCAGTTAGCGGTCGATCTACAGCAGCACCCGCTCATAGTGGGCCACCACAGGGATGACATGAAGAAGGACCTCGGCACGAACTTCAGAATCCTCGGTATGTTCGGAGACGTGCCCATGCTCGATATTCCAGAGAGCCGGGCTCCCGGCGTTTACGCTGTCGATATTCAGCGGTTCGGCCAACTGACGCGACACGGTGAAGAGCCTGTATTCGACATTGAGACTATTGGGGAGGAACGAGCGAGGAGTCTCCTTAGGAAGAGTCCCGAGCTCGGTGCTCCTTCAGATGCCGCTAGAAATGTGGCTGATGCGGTCCGACAACTACAGCTCAAGGTGACACTCGAACTGTTCGAGACTTACGAACTCGAAGTGTTGAACAAGAACGCAGCCGTCGGATCGCCACTTGAGGGGCCCATTCTTGAATGGGAGCCTTACCGACAGTGACCCTGGGATAGCAGTGGAGTTCATTGAGCCCCTCGGTGCAGCGCCGGACGAAGCGTTCGACGTCGTTGCTCAGCGGGTCACCGAGCTGCTGAGCAACGAGGAGCTCCTCCAGGTGGCCCAATTCGGGGAGCCGAGTCAGGCGGCTCGGAGCCTCGTGATCTTGGCATCAAATTCCGGCTCGGGCGGACAGCATGATAAGAAATGAGCGCTCGCTAGTCACTAACGAGCGCTCATGAGGGTGCCGAGGGCCGGGATCGAACCGCCGACACCGCGATTTTCAGTCGCGGAAGTGGGGTGCTCGATGGTGACGGATGATACCGTAAGGGGTGGTTTCGTGCCTGAGATTCGGTGCGACGTGACCTCGGCTCCCCGCCGCTTACGGGGTCTGCTACCAAATGCGGTAGCAAGATGGTAGCAAGCGCCCGAGTCTGAAGCGCGGCCGGGCGTCCCGGCCGCCAGCGACAACTGGCTTCTAATCCGAGAACGGGCGCTGGGCGACCATGAGGATTCGTTCGCTCCCGTGCTTGACCTGGGGCTCGCCGGCGAAATTCCCGTGCGCCGTCGGATAGGTATGCGAGCGGGGCTAGGTAGCCTGGCGGTTCAGGCGCCAAATGGCAGCGTTAAGGACGGCAGCGAAGGTCGCCCACAAGAGGTACGGGACGAGCAGCAGGCCAGCCAGGGGAACGATGGACAGGAACTGGAGGATCGTGAGCGCGACGAGAAGCCACAGGATGGCAATTTCGCCGAGCGCCCAACCGGGACTGCGGAGGCCGAAGAACACGAGCGTCCAGAGCAGATTCGCCGCGAGCTGAGCCGTGAACAGTGTCAGCGGCCCGTCGGCCATCCAAACCAGCCAGGCCGCCAGGCCCATCAAGGCATACAGCACGGTCCAGACTGGCCCGAAGACGCGGGACGGAGGGTTCCAGTTGGGTTTTCGTAGGTCTCGATACCAGGTAGGGATGGCACGGGCGGTTACGTATCCGCCGACAGAGCCCACCATGAGCGGGACCGCCAACGCGATCACAAGGGCCAGCGCTTCTTCAGGAGTCATGGTTAGCCGACATCCGCTGCTCTTCGATGAGGTTCCATTGAGAACGTCACACCCATTGCAATTGAACGGCTGCCCTGCTGGTCGCCACGTGGGCGCACTGTGCTCCGGCGGGTGCTAAAGATGCTAAGGGTGCTAAGGGTGCTAATCGGCTGGGGCGTCAAGCACCTCGCGGACCTTCTGGAGGAGGGCCCGAGGGCCGAAAGGCTTTTGGATAAAGCTCCTCGGCATGGTCGCGCCTACCTGGGCACGCCCGGCCGGGTACCCCGACATCAGCAGCACTCGGGTCCGGGGATGCAGCGCCGCGAACCGCTGGACGACCTCATCGATCAACAGCCCTGGCATGACCACGTCGCTCAGGAGCAGGTGGATGGGCCCATCATGGGCAGCGGCGGCCGCCAGAGCCTCCGCTCCGTCGCTCGCGAGGAGAACCCGATAGCCGGCTGATTCCAGCACCTCTCTGGCGAGGATGCGGAGCGGTTCCTGGTCCTCCGCGACCAAGACCGTTTCGCCACCAGCGGCCGGAATCGGGGCGCTCGCTGCAGGCACCGACGATTCCAGGGCCTCCGCTGCCCGCGGGAGGTAGATCTTGAACGCAGTGCCGAGTCCGATCTCGCTGTACACGAAGATCTCGCCGCCATTCTGCTTGACGATGCCGTAGGCGGTCGAGAGACCGAGCCCTGTTCCCTTCCCCAGCTGCTTAGTCGTAAAGAACGGCTCGAAGATGCGCTGCTGAAGGTCGCGATCCATTCCGACGCCGGTGTCGGTCGCGGATAGGAGGACGTACTCTCCGGGCTCAACGGCGTGACGATCCTCCACATACGCCTGATCCAGAACCACATTGGCGGTCTCTATAGAGAAGGTGCCCCCGTCGGGCATGGCGTCGCGAGCGTTCGCTGCCAGGTTGATGATGACTTGATCGAGCTGATACGGGTCCGCCTTGACTCGCCAGAGGCCCTCGGCGAAGTGGCTCACCAGCGCGATGCGCTCGGTCAGCACTCGACGGAGCAGCCCCTCGGTCTCCGCCACCAGGCTGTTGAGGTCCAGCACTCGCGGCTCGATGGGCTGGCTGCGGCTGAAGGCAAGAAGCTGGCTCGTGAGCGCGGCGCCCCGTTCGGCCGCCCGCTCAATCTCCAGGGCGTAGGCTCGCTCGGGGCCCTGCTCGGTCAGGCGGTCGGCCAGAATGCGGCTATATCCGAGCACCGCAGTGAGCAGGTTGTTGAAGTCGTGGGCGACGCCGCCTGCCAGTTGGCCGAGGGACTCCATCTTCTCGGACTGGCGGCGCTCCTGCTCGTGTCGTTCCAGCGACCCGGCCAGGTTCTTTCGCTCGGTGATGTCCAAAGAAAGTATCAAGACGCCTTGCGGCACCGGCTCCATTCGCAACTCAAACCAGCCTTTACGGCCGTCCGGGAACTCAAACTCGTTCTCCATGTAATGGGGCACCCGCTCCTTCATGCAGCGCTGCAGATGCCCAAACATCTCGGTTCCCTCAATGCCCGGGAACCTGTCCATCATGGTGTGGCCGATCAGCTCTTCTTTAGCACGATGAGCTTGTTTCGCGACAGTGTCGTTAACGTACACGTATCGCCAATCGTGGCTGATGACTTGGCAGCCCTCCAGCATATTGTCCAGAGCCGTAAGGGCATGTTCATTCATGTGCTTCCTCACCGGGGATTGCCTGGTCAGATCTCGACGGCGATCTGGCCCGAGGCGGGGAACACCTCAAGCCGGGGCAGCGGATGGAATCGGCTTCGTACTCCCTGTTTAGCACTCGGGGGCGGCCGCGCCAACTGGGGCAACCCCCAGTATCCGCGCAGCGCGTTTGTTGCTCCGCTGGTCAACTAGCGATCTAGCCAGCGGATGAAGGCGTCGGCTGTGGCGAGGATCTCGGCCGCGGTGAGCGGGTCCTCGGACGGCTGCGACGTGCCCAGAGCGGTGGCGGACTTGAGCGCGCTCATTCTTGCCATGAGTCGATCTCGGTTCGTTATGTCGAGTGACACGGACGGGGACGCGGAGGACGACGAGGACGGCTGAATGGGCGTGGGCTCTTGAATCACGGATGACCAGGTGGTGATGTAGGGCTTGCTGGTGCGACCGGAGCGCGAGACGACGACCTCTACCTGGTCGCCTGGCTCGGGGAGGGCGTCTAGCGGGTGGCAGTTGCTGACGTTGAGCCATTCGGTTTCGGCGCCTTCGGGGTCCTGGAGCTTGATGCCATCGGGACGGACGAGACTTACTCGCCCTGCGAGAGTTTCGGTGGGTTGTTGGTTGGTGGCCATGGTTCCTCTCCGTGGTGTGGGTTTGGCTTGGGCGGTCTGCGGCGCTTCCTGTGGCGGGACTCGCGCTGCAACGTTTCGAGGTAGCGGCGAGCCCAACGCGCCAGAGCCGCCCGGCGGGCCGCGCGGAACCCGGACGACTCTGGCTGGGACATGGCGGGCTAGTTCCCGCGCCCGTTGGTGAGCGGGATGGCGACAGGCGGCTGCTCTACGGGCGCAGAGGCCGTGTAGAGCGTGGCCACGGTGATGAGGGCCGCCTGGGCCTGCTCGATCACGTTGGTCAGGGTGGTGTGGACGAAGGCGAGATCGTCCTCCAGGGCGGTGGGCTGCTTCATCAGGTTCTCCGGACCCTTTGGCCCCTCTCCCGACGGCTCCAATTAGCGCAGGAGTGGTGGCCGTTATTGAACGCGAGGGCGCGCTCCTTCTGGAGTGCAGGGCCGACTCCAACAGGTGGGGGCTCGTGGGGGGCATTGTTGAAATGGATGAGTCGCTGCTTGGCGCCCTTCAGCGTGAAGTTATGGAGGAAACGGGACTCATCATCACGGACTATTCATTGTTCGGCACATTCTCCGACCCATCCCGTCGGATTCAGTACGGGGAAGATTTGGTGTTGCGGATTCTGACTCTGGTGTATCGCGTGGAGATCGAGGACTTTGGCGCCATGCGAATTAGTGACGAGTCTACTGAGCTCCGCTTCTTTCCGCGCGCCGAGCTAGCCGCCCTGGATATAGTCGAAACGCATCGCCACGTTGTTGACGCCTATCTGACAGGGGCGCAGATCGTATTGGAATAGGTCGCGTTAGGATACGCGCACCTCGCGGGCAAGTCACCGAGGCACGCCTTTCGCTTGAGGAACATCGATTGACCGGGCGGCCCAAAGCGCTCAATGACTCTTATCGCCTCGCACCTAGGGGCTACCGTTGCCCATTTTGCCTCATCGCGCAAGGCATAGAAGCCGATGACGTTGCGACCAGCCAGTCTGAGGTTGTTTACCGAGACGAGGCGGTGACTGCGCTCATTTCGTCCCATTGGTTCGAGAACAATCCGGGCGCCGCGATCGTCATTCCCACCGAGCATTTCGAGAACATGTTCGACGTTCCCATCGAGACGGTGCTGCGGATTCACGATCTAGCGCGCAGAATCGGCGCTGCGATGATGAGTGGCTACGGTTGTGTGGGAATTTCGACGAGGCAGAACAACGGCCCTTATCCGATCCAGGAAATCTGGCACTACCACCTGCACGTGGTGCCCCGGCACGCGGAGGACGGTTACTTTGAATGGGCGGAACGGCGTCTTGCCCTGCCCGCAGAAAGAGCGCCCTATGCGGAGCTGTTACGGGATGCTCTCGGGAGTCCGAGGCCAGCCACATGACGCGAAGATACGGTGCCGGAGTGCGGGGTTATCGACTTGGGCTGACTGCCGAGACGATAGCAGCCTTGGATGCAGTTTGGCCGGCCGGGCGCCGGGCTTCGCTCTGTAAGGCTGCGATGGTGAAGCCGCGCGGTCGAACGCTGATGAGCAGCGGGCCCAGGACTGGCTTCCTGGCAATCTCGTAGTGAATAAGTACTACTACCCAGAGCACGACTATGGATATCAACGAGCTGAGGCCGAGGGAAAGAACTCCTGGGACGGACTCCACGGGCGCATCGTTTTCGAGGACTTCGCTGGCCGCGCATTTCTGGAAAGGTCGCTCGGCGTTCTGGCCTTGGGCCCCACGAAAACGAACGTGCTGGAATATGGCTGCGGCACGGGGCCGGCTTCGTGCCTGCTCGCCGCCCGGGGATTTACCGTGCACGCCATGGATCTGATCCCAAGAGCCATTGCACGCGCGAAGCATCTTGCTGACGAGCGGGGACTGGTTATTCGCTTCGAGGTGGCGGACGTCTGTACCCTCGGCCAGGCGACTGAGCCCGAGTACGACCTTGTTGTTGACAAGCTATTGCCTGCAATCCGTGGTAACCGACGAAGACCGGGCCAGCCTGCTTGCCGCCGTCAAGAGTCGGCTCAGACCAGGCGGCTATTACTTAGTTGCCACAGCGATGTATGACCCGGAACGCGACTATGAGGACGATGTGTACGACGCTGCGACGGGTGTTGTCTATAGCCGACTGGATGGGGCCGCAGATCACTACGCACAGGTCGATGGGGCCGTACAGATCGGCGGCGTCACCTACCTGACGAAGAGAAGGCACTTACATCCCGATGCCCTCCGCAGGGAGTTTGAGGAGGCCGGTTTTGTCGTTCTGCAGCAAGGGGGCGAGACTGGGGGGGAGGTTATCTGTCGCCTGGCACGGCGCGAAGACGCTGCCATTGCGCTTCGCTCGCGAGGACCGAGCCAATGACGCGCAGATACGGCGCTGGGATTCGCGGTTACCGATTGGGATTGACTAGCGAGACGATCGCGGCGCTGGACGCGGTTGTGCCGGCGGGACAGCGGGCAGCGTTTTGCGAGGCGGCGATTCGGAAGGCACTCGCGGAGAGAGCACGGTTGCTGGGGGCAGGCGATCTGCCTGGGGAGCGGCTGGAGGTGGTGGCGGAGGCGCTAGAACAGATGAGCGCTGAGGTCCGGCGGCACGCTAAGCTATGGGGCGATGACGCGAACCGAGGCTGCACGACGTATTGGCTGAGGTTGCAAAGCTACGGGACCCCATGATGGGTTGGTGGTCGAGGTGCGGGTTTCGTCGGCTGATGCCACGCTTGGGTAGGGACCTGCTCTGGCTGTTATCTGGCCGGCGCCTTGTCCAGCACCTCTCGAACTTTGCTGGCGAGCGCGCTGAAAGTGAATGGCTTCGGGAGAAAGGCCATGCCGCTAGGGAGGGCGCGCTGGCCGATCTCTACGTCCGGGGAGAAACCTGACATGAAGACTACTCGTGTCTCCGGGTGCAGCTGGGCCAGGCGCTCGGCGAGTTCGGTGCCACCCATCCCAGGCATTACGAGGTCCGTCAGGAGAAGGTGGATGGGCCCAGCCTGGTGGCCGGCTAGCTCGAGAGCGGCTAACCCATTCTCAGCCGCGAGCACCGTGTAGCCGGCGGTCTGAAGGAGGATTTCGGCCAGCGCCCTTACTGACGCCTCGTCTTCAGCGATAAGTACGGTCTCGTGACCGCGGGGCAAAGCCGCAGGCGTCGAGGGCGCGCTGGGGGCTGCGGCCTGGTCGACCCGGGGCAGATAGATTCGGAACGTCGTCCCTTGCATGGGCTCGCTGTAGACCCAAATGTTCCCTCCGCTCTGCTTCACGATTCCATACACGGTCGAGAGCCCGAGGCCAGTCCCACGCCCAGGCTCCTTGGTAGTGAAGAAAGGCTCGAAAATGCGAGCCTGCGTTTCTTTGTCCATGCCGGTGCCGGTGTCGCTAACCACGAGCATGACGTAGGGCCCAACGGTCACTCCCACATGCTGACTAACGTAGCTCTCATCCAGTTCCGCGTTTGCAGTCTCAATGGTGAGCTTCCCTCCTTTGGTCATAGCGTCGCGGGCGTTGATGACGAGGTTGAGGATGACCTGCTCGATCTGTCCGGGATCGGCCTCGACCAAACTCAGGTTGTGGTCGAGGACCGTAGCGAAGTCGATGTGCTCGCCGATCACTCGCTTGATTAGCCGCTCGATATTCGTGACCACAGAGTTGAGATCAAGCACCGTCGGCTGGAGTGGTTGGCGACGGCTGAAGGCCAGTAACTGCCGGGTCAGGGTTGCAGCCCTCTCCCCTGCGGCCCGGATCTCGTTCAGGTAGGGACGCGAGTGGCTGTCGGGCGGCAGGTCCTCCGAAATCAGGTCGGAGAAACCCATGATGGCCGTAAGGAGATTGTTGAAGTCGTGAGCGACCCCGCCGGCTAGCAGTCCGATGCTCTCCAGCCTCTGAGCTTGTGTTAGTTGCTCCTGACTGCGCTGCAAGGCTTGTTCTGCCTCCTTGCGCGCAGTGACGTCGCGGACCGCGCCAAAGAGCTGCGTACAGACGCCGCGCGCGTCGAAGTAGGGAGTGACCGTAACCTCGCCGAACCGCCGCCCGGCGGGGAACACCGACTCTTCGTCCCAGCGGATGAGCTGGCGATTCTCGATCGCTTCCCGATACTTGCCCAGCACCAGGGGGTGGGCGGTGGGCGGAAGCACATCCTCGACTCGCTGCGCGATGACCTGTTCGGGGTTAAGGCCCGTTGCCGCGTAAAAATTCTCGTTGACAAGGGCGAAGCGGTAGCAGTCGTCCGGCTCAACATCCAGGACGTACAGGATGTCGAACATCGTGCTGAACATGAGCGCGAGGCGCCGACCGCTTTCGCCCGCGGTAAGGTCGTCGCTGCCTAACTGGGTCATATCACCGGGATCCCCGTAGCAGGGCCGAGGGCCTTGCGTCTCGGCAGAGGCGCCGGACAAGGGCTCGCGGGGGAAGGTAGCATTCCCGTGACCCGCCGTCAACGCGGGCATTCCCCAGGTTCTGGGCGCTGCCGGCGGGCGTCGCTCGGTGGATCCCCGCGCCGCCGACCGAGTTACGGATTCCCAGGTGAAGGGCTGTGGTCGACGACAGCCTGACCGGGCGCAGCGGCGGGAGGCGGTGGCCGACGGTTTAGAACAGATGAGCGCCGAGGTTCCGCGGCACGCTAAGCTATGGGGCGATGACTCGAACTCAGGCCCTGCACGACGTACTGGCTGACGTAGAGCTGTTCAGCCGACACATGGTGGGCACGCCGCTGCGGCCGTATCAGCTGGAACCGGCGCGGGCGATCATCGACTCGGTGCTCAACGATCGGGGGCTCACGTTCACTGTGATGATGAGCCGCCAGGCCGGGAAGAACGAGCTCAGCGCCCAGCTCGAAGCTTACCTACTGACCCTCTTCCAGCGGCGAGGCGGGGCCATCGTGAAGGGGGCGCCGACGTTCCGGCCGCAGATCGTCAACTCGATGCTGCGCCTGCAAAAGATCCTCGAAAACCCGATCACCGGAGGCCGCTGGGCTCCGAGCCAGGGCTACATGGTCGCGGTCGGGCGAGCGCGGGCCTACTTCTTCTCGGCGGGCGACAACGCCAACGTTGTGGGCGGCACGGCGAGCGTGCTGCTGGAGATCGACGAGGCACAGGACGTCGACGAGTACAAATACCTCAAGGACTTCAGGCCGATGGCGTCCTCTACCAACGCGACGACGGTGCTGTACGGGACCGCCTGGACGGGCGACACCCTGCTCGAGCACGTGCGGCAGGAGAACGCGCGGCTGGAGGCGCAGACCGGGATCAAACGGAATTTTGTGTACCCGTGGACGACGGTGGCCGCGTATGTGCCCGCTTACCGGGAGTTCGTGGAGTCGGAGATCGCGCGGATGGGCGCCGAGCACCCGATCGTGCGGACGCAATACGGGCTGGAGCCGATCTCGGCGGGCGGGCGGTTCCTTTCCGAGACGCAAATGCTGCAACTACGCGGCGAGCATGCGCGGCAGCGTGGCCCCGAGCGCGGCGAACTTTATGTCGCGGGCATCGACGTTGCCGGTGAGGACGAGGAGGCCGAGGACGCGGCGCTGCGGGCGTTGGAGCCGCGGCGGGACTCGACCGCGGTCACGATTGCGCGGGTGCGGTGGACGGAGGAGCTGCGGGTGCAAGAGCCACGGGTCGAGATTGTCGAGCACTATTGGTGGACGGGCCGCAAGCATCGGGAGCTGTTTCCGCAGCTCGTGGACGTCCTCAAGAACGTGTGGGGCTGCCAGGCGGTGACGGTCGACGCGACGGGGGTGGGGGCGGGAATCGCCAGCTTCCTGGTCGGGGCGCTCGGGGCTGATGTGGTGCAGCCGTTCACCTTCTCGACGGTGAGCAAGAGCGACCTGGGGTATCAGCTGCTGGCGGCGGTTAACTCGGGCCGATTGAAGACGTACGGCGAGGATGGCTCGCCGGAGAGCGCGGAGTTCTGGAAGCAGGCGCGGCTGGCGCGGTCAGCGTTCCATGTGAACCAGCGGCTGAGCTGGTATGTGGACCCGCGGGATGGGCACGATGACTTGTTGGTTTTGGCAGGATTGGCGGTGGAGGCGGCACTGCGGAGCGTGCCACGGCGGGCGATGGGGCGAGTTGGTACGGGACGGTGAGCACTGTTCCGGTTGTCAAGGCCGTTAGCGGGCAACTCGGCTTCAGGATGCCAACAGGCGATTACGACCTACTTCTGGGCGTAGTGTGCCGCGCCTGCAAAGTCGACCATGACGCAAACCTCGTCACCAACGGTCCAGGCATCGTGGCCCGGATCGATCTTGACCACATCCCCGGGACCGACCTCAACCTCGCTGCCATCATCCATGCGTACCCGCATCCGGCCACTCAGCACATAGCCGAGGTGGCGAGCCTGGCAACTGTCTGTCTTCGCAAGCGGCTTGACGTCCTGGGACCATCGCCATCCCGGCTCGAACACGCCCTTTCCCACAGTACCATCAGTCAGCTGGACTATGTCCATCTTGCCGTGTCCGACAAAGGGTCGGGTCTCATCGGACCGTTCAAAGTTTTTCGCTTCCGCAGTAGCCATTCCTGGAGCCCTCCTCTCTCGCGCCGACATTATCGCAGACCTGCTCGGAGCGGAGCGTGTCACGCGCACTGAGGCCGTGCTGTTCGCTCGTTGAGAATATGCGCGGCGGGCGGGAGATCCGCCGCTGCGACCAGGCGCTGGCCGAAATGCTCGAACTGTCCGCGTGCGCAGCCGCAAGCAAGTTCCTCCAGGGCTGCACCAACTCGCCTTCCCAAGGGGCGTGCCGCTCAATACCAACCAACGCGAAACAGGCCTGGGACCGGGTCACTGCACGCAAGTGCCAGCGGGGAACTGACCGCTTCTATCGCGCGTAGACCGCAACAAAGCTCCCGCTCCGGCCGACCCATTTGCTATACTTTGACCGCACCACAAATATATAGCCGCTCATTGGAGCGCATAATTTATGGTGGTGCTTCCCTTCCAAACACCGCGAATCCTCTAGGGTGCTAGCCCGTCCCAGCGGCTTCTTAGCCTGCATGGGGCGCGGCGCGCGCATTACGCGGAGCTGCGGGACTTTTATGCGGGGATTCACTTCCCTGCCGCCCGGCGGGGGCACTCCAACCTGGTGGCGAACTACGCCCGGGCGATCGTGGACAAGCACGTGGCTTACACATTTGCTCGCGGCGTGCTGTTTCAGGGGCCGGAGACTTCGGCGGGGAGTCAGCGCGGGCCGCTAGAGACGGCTTTGGCGGCGATCCTGGATGGGACGGCGTTTTCGCGGGTTTTGCTCCAGGCGGGCACGAATGCGAGCGTGCTGGGCGACGCGGTGCTGAAGACCATCGTGAGCGATGGGCGGGTACGGGTCATGAGCATCGACCCTTCACGGTTCTTCCCTACGTTTCGGTCGGATGACCCGACGACCTTGCGCGAGGTGGCGGTGCTCTCCTCCATCTCGCCGGATGAGGCGCGGGAGCGGTATGGGCTGACGCTGGGGCGACCGGCGGAGTTACTGGAGACGTGGACGGCGGACTCGCTGCGGGTCGAGGTGGGGACGGCGACGGTGTTCTCGGGGGTGAATCCTTACGGCTTCATTCCCTACGTGCACGTGGCGAATCTGGCACCGGCCGGGGGCGGCGTTCGGGCTCTCGGAGCTGGAGGACGTGATCCCCCTGAACCGGGAGTTCGAGGAACGACTCTCGGACCAGGCGGACTCGATTCGCTACCACGCGGACCCGCCGGTGGTGTTCAAGGGCGTCCGCGATCACACCGATCTGGCGGTGGGGCCGGGGACGGTGTGGGACGTGCCCGCATATTCCGGGAAGGTGCCCACGGGATGTACAAACGGCCGCCGGCAACCGGGCGAGAGCGACGCTCACCCGCCTGGGGCGAATGCTGCGTGCCGCTGGGGTCAGCGACGCCCTGGGGCGTGGCCCAGCTGGTGGTGGCGGACGTGCTCAACGCGCCGATTGAGGGGCCGGGGCTGGGAGCCGCGCAGGGCGGTGTGACCGCCGCGTTGGGTGAGGATCGCTGGGACTTCGACCCCATGGATGGCGTGGTGGTGAACCGTTGGGTGGAAGCGGTCGACGGCGAGTTCGTGATCAACCGAGAGACGTATCCATTGCTACAGGTGATCCGGTGGTGGTTTCAGGAGGAACTGCGGGCGCGCCGACCGGTGCGCCAGTGCCAATGGTGTAAGCACTACTTCTTTGTCTACGACGGGCGGCAGCGCTATTGCCGTCGGCCCGCGGGTGAACCAGGGGAGCGCGAGAACTCGCCGTGTGCGACGGCTGCGCGAGGGAAACGGTTCAGGGGAAAAACGATCACGGCGCTGGCGCCGACGATCACCATCGGCCCGGCGCAGGAAAGCTCTGAGTGATGGGCGCCTATCACGCGGTGGAAGTGCCACCGGTTCTGGGCGGCGCGCGTGCTCGTTTCGGGGTTGCATTGGCTTAGTTTTTCGAGAAGGGAGATTCGAATGAGGGGCAGCGTACTCAAGCGCGGCAAGACCTGGAGCTTCATCGTGGACGCGCCGCAACAGGCTGGGCAGATACGCAAGCGCGAATGGCACGGCGGGTATCGGACCAAAGTAGAGGCGGAAGACGCGCTTTCGACCTACCTGGCGGACCGTCAACGCGGGACGGCGCTGGAGCCCACGAAGATCACCATGGGCGAATTTCTCGATCGGTGGCTCGAGGATCATGCGCGCGTTCAGGTGCGGCCTTCGACGTTTGCCTCCTACCGGAACCAGATCAGGGGCCATCTGATCCCCGGGCTGGGGGCGACGTTGCTGACGAAGCTGACCGCGCTCCACATCAAGCAGCACTACGCCAAAGCCATGCGCGAGGGGCTCTCGGCACGGTCAATTACGTATCAGCACCGGCTATTGCGCGCAGCGCTCAAGCTGGCTGTGGAGCTCAGGTACATCGCAACCAACGTGGCGGACATGAAGGCTGCAAAGCCGCCGGCCGTGGAACGCAAGGAGATGCACGCGCTGAGCGCGCAGCAGGTCCGTGGGCTGCTTCAAGCGGCTGCCGAGGACTCCTACCACGCGCTCTTCTACATCGCCGCGTATACGGGCCTGCGGCGCGCTGAGCTGATCGGGCTGGAGTGGGATGACGTGGACCTGGAGCGCGGGATGCTGGAGATCCGCCACACGCTGCAGCGGCTGCCCGGGCAGGGATTCGTGCAAGGAGCGCCGAAGACGGTGAAGGGGCGGCGGCAGGTGGAGGTGCCACCGTCGGCCGTGGGGGTGCTGCGGCAGCATCGCACGGCGCAGCTGGAGGAACGGCTGCGGCTGGGCCCGATCTGGCAGGATCGCGGGTTGGTGTTCACGAACCTGACGGGCGGGCCGGTGGATCCGCCGGCGCTCAGTCGCCGCTTTCACAAGGCCCTGCTGGCTGCGGAGCTCCCCTCCGTGCGATTCCACGATCTGCGGCATACACACGCGACGCTATGCTGGAGCAGGGGGTGCACGCGAAGATCGTGAGCGAGCGGCTAGGGCACTCTACGGTGGCCTTCACGCTGGATGCGTACTCGCACGTGCTGCCCGGAATTCAGGCCGAAGCGGCGCGACGATTCGACGAATATCGGGCCGAACCGGTGGTGGTGGAGAGCGCCGAGTGATTACGGGCGGTAGCAAAGCGGTAGCAGACACGCGACACCCCTCAGAGTGGTGCTCAGTTGTGAGCGGATCTGAGGGGTGTATGGGGAGGTCTGATGGTGCCGAGGGGCGGGATCGAACCGCCGACACCGCGATTTTCAGTCGCGTGCTCTACCGACTGAGCTACCTCGGCCAGGTCAGGGGCGCTGGCGGCTGGTACCGCCGCCGGGCGGTGGGCGAAACAGGGCTCGAACCTGTGACCTTCCGGGTGTCGATTCCGGGAGGGCCCGTGCAGGCCGTTTCCCGGCGTCCACAGAGCCCTAGATTCTACCCGACTCAGGCACGAAGATGCCTCCAGGCCGTCCATCGCCGCCAACGGCTCGCGCCACTTCCATGGCCTCCACGGGGGAAATTACCCACAATTACCCACAACTGCGACTGATGAGCGTCCAGTAGAACGGGGTAGGCGGACACTGGCCGGTTATCGCCGGCCGGCATCATGGAATCGGCCGCTTTTGTCGTGATGGCTCTCCCGTCCATACTGCCAGGTGATGGACGCTCTTCCACCATTTAACGACGCTGGCGACTTTCCGCTTGGAATCCACGAAGCGACCCTGACCGCGGCCTTGGAACGTCTCGGTCATGGCTCACTCCAGCGCGAAGTCGTGGCCCGGCGTCTCCGCCGCATTCTTAAGCTCGCTCGCGACACCGAACATCTGGCGCGGTTCATCGTCTTTGGATCGTTTGTGACCGCGAACCTGGCCCCGAACGACCTCGACGTATTCCTGGTAATGGACGATACCTTCGATGCCGAGCAGTTGGGCGGAGAGCAGGCCATCCTGTTTAGTCACGCCCTGGCTCAGGCATACTTCGGAGCCAGCGTCTTCTGGATCCGACAGTTGGCCGCCCTCGGCGGAGAACATGCGATGATCGAGCAGTGGCAAATCAAACGCGACGGCGGACACCGCGGGATTGTGGAGGTGGTTGACCAGTGATCAGGAATGACGAAGAGCTACGGGTCACCCTAGAGCGCATTGCTCAGCTTCAGAACGTCTTGGAGAAGCTGAGGCAGACGGAAACCAATCTCACCAACTATCGCCTTAGCTCTGAGGGCTTCCTGGCCGAGATCGACCGCATGAACCTCGAAGTCCGCGAGTACCTGTCGCTACACCCCAGCGAATTTCGTAAAGCCGCTTCGGCGTAGGCCCACCGGGTGATCAGCTCCGTTGAAATCTCCAACCTGCGGAGCATCAGATGGTAGAGTCCCGCCGAGTGGTGTCAAATCGGTGACTTGACAGACGAGCCACCGCGTGCTTTCCAAGTGGTGATTCCAAAGCCAACTCGGAAAGGAGCACGCGGTGGCCGCTGACGAAAGCATGACCCTCCTGGACGTTCTTCGCAAGGGGGAGGGTGGAGAGAACGGGGACTTTCTTCGGGATGCGGTGCATTGGTTCGTCCAAGAGCTGATGGAGGCCGAGGTGACGGCGATCGTCGGCGCCGCACCCTATGAGCGGACGGATGAGCGGACCGGACGCCGGAATGGACATCGGACCAGACGCTGGGACACCCGGGTCGGCACCCTCGAGCTGGAGATTCCGAAGCTGCGGACCGGAAGCTATTTCCCGAGCTGGCTGGAGCCCCGGAAACGCTCGGAGCAGGCGCTGGTAGCGGTGGTCGCTGAGGCGTACGCCAAAGGAGTGAGCACTCGGAAGGTCGAGGCCCTCGTCCAGTCGCTGGGGATCGCCGGCATGAGCAAGAGTGAGGTGAGTCGGCTCTGCGCTTCACTCGATGAGCAGGTACAGGCGTTTCGGGAACGACGGCTGGACGCGGACTTTCCGTACGTGTGGATGGACGCGCGGTACGAGCACGTGCGCGAGGGCGGCCGAGTCGTCTCGATGGCGGTCGTCGGCGCCTACGGGCTCCGGGCTGACGGGGTGCGGGAGGTGCTCGGCTTCGACGTCGGGATGAGCGAGGACCTGGTGCTCTGGCGGGAGTTTCTCCAGGGACTGGTGGGGCGTGGCCTCCGAGGCGTCCAGTTGGTGATCAGCGATGCCCACCGGGGGCTCAAAGAAGCGATTGCCCAGGTATTCGTCGGAGCCGCCTGGCAACGGTGTCGAGTCCATTACGCCGACCTCCGGATTATGCCGATGTGCTACTCCGTCCGAACTCAGCTGACCCTGAAAAGGTCGGCATAATCCGAGTCGTCTAACCGACGCTTCCTCCTCCGGAGATTTCCGGGGAAGGAGGCGAACATGGGTAACCCAGCGCGGGTCCGGGTGACCGGACCACACGCCGACCTGAGTCTCAAAGCGGGCTCTCGCCCGAGCAACGCCGCCAGCGACCAAGGTCGGACGATTCCGGCCCTCCGACAGTCTCCTTGCCTTCCTGGAAGGCCTCTGATTATGCCGACCTCCACGCGGCCGTCTGAACGCCGGGGGACGGCCATGTCGGCATAATCCGGAGGTCGGCGTAATGATTCTTATGCCGACATCGGCATAAAGTCCATTTCCTGCGGAATGTGGAGGCCCGCGTCTCGAAATCCGCCCAGCCCATGATAGGAGCCGCCGTGCGCACGATCTTTCAGCAGACCAGCCGAGCTCAGGCCCAGGAGCAGCTCCGGACCGTCTGCCGGACCCTCGCCGGGCAGTACCCGCAGATCACCAAGCTGCTCACCGACGCCGAGGAGGAGGTGCTCACCTTCTACGACTTCCCCCAGGCCCACTGGCGGCAGATCTACTCGACGAACCCGTACGAACGCCTGAACAAGGAGTTGAAGCGACGGAGTGCGGTGGTGGGCATCTTCCCGAACAAGGACGCGGTGATCCGGCTCCTGGGAGCCGTGCTCGCCGAGCAGAATGACGAGTGGCTGGTCAGCCGGGCGTACGTCAGCGCCGAGTCGATGCGCGCGCTGCTCCTCCCGCGGGAGGAGCAGCCTGAGCTGGAACAACTCTCGCTGGAGGCGCCAGCGGCCTAGTCAAATCGAAAGCACGCGGTGGCCGAAAGTCCACCACTTGACGGGACGCAGCCACCATCAGGTTCGTCCGGCCGGGGGATGTTCTCGTTGTCTGGAAACTCGATAGGCTCGGCCGCTCCCTCAAGAACCTCTTAGAGATGGTGACCGCACTCAAGGAGCGCGGAGTCTACGCCAGCGTGTGCCGCACAATGTTTTCTTTGCGACGCAATCACGGGATCAGCACCGCCATGAAGCACTCGGAACAGACTGCCTCTGCTTCCGTAGTGACGCGGTAGCAAGATGGTAGCAGGCGACTTTGAGGACGGCCGAAATGAACCGTGACTACAGAAGATCGAGGAGCCTCTCGATCAATCCTGGGTCATCGCCCTGACCGAGGAGAGCGCGTTGAACGTTCAGCGCTTCGGACTTCTTTACGAGTTCGCCCGCGTGCGCGGCATGCCGGCGATATCCAGAAACAGTGAAAAGCTGACGGGGGAGTGTTTGAAATAGCCATTGCGCTTTCTCTTTCGCAAATGCGGCCTTCATGACGGGTGCAAATGGCTGCTGAGTCGCCCACTCGAGACTCATCGCGAACTCGCTAATTCCGAGCGTCGCTAGTTGAGGCCGCGGCCGTCGCTTCTGGACTTCGTCTAGCTGCAGCCAGCTCGTGACGGCGACGGACTGACTCAAAGCAACTCTGAGGACAGCTTCTAGAGCCTTGGTGAACTCAATGGTCACCAGCCCCCAGTCCCACGACTCGGGCCCATCAATATTGGCCCGGTATAGAGCATGGCCGTTGGCAAGGTACTTCCTCACCTCGGGACTCAGTCTTTCCCAAACTGAATCGAGGGTTTTCTTGATTTCTGCTTGAGCTGCAGCCACCGCCAGACTAGGAACTTGTCCCTCGACCACGCGATGCAGGGCTTCCGTGGCGTCAGCAAACAGATCCTCAAATCTTGCGAGCGCCGTCATTTCCGCTTGGTGGCTCTCGGCGGCTTGGCTCCTAATGAGCCGCCCCTGCTCTTGAACCTCAGACATCAGCCTTTGGAGCGCCCGCGCTGTGTCGGAGTAGTCGTCCTCGGAGACTGGCTCAAACAGGTAGTCGTAGCGGGTGATCACGCCAAAATCGTGGACGATATCCAGTCCGGATAGGGCCATCAGGACCGAAGGTTTCTGAAGAATGTCCTTGACTGCGACCGGCCGCGCCCCATCGTTGATTTCGGTTGGAAGGGAGTCGCCAATGAGGCTTTCAAGGACCGCCGCAGCGAGGAGTTTCCAGAGCTGATTCTGCGGGCGTGAGTAAGAGTCCGAATCTGAGATTGGATAGGACTCCGGGAGGAAACCGTTCCCCTGGATACTCAAACCCTTGCCAGTGTCCCACTCCCAGCACCCATCCTCGTCCTGGGCCTGCGACCAGCTCCGCATGTCCATATCCACTGCGTTGAGGCCAGCTCGCATGAGGAGGAGCGAACCGAGCTTGAGATGCAGCTCTGGAGGGGCGGGACCCGTGGAGCACAATGGGCGCAGGCTATCCAGGGATGGCAGGCGCTCGGGCACCGTGGCCTCGGCTGCGGCGTAGGCATCGGCAGAAGCGACGCACAGAGCGGCGGATGGAGCTAGCGTAGCGGCCGTGAGGTATTCGTCGCCGAGCTGCTCCCAACCCTTCCGCCATTCCGCACGGGATTCGCGGTACCGTTGTGCGAAGTATTCGCGGGCGGACGCATCGCCGCCCACCGAGAGCGCCTCCAACCATGAGATTGCTGCGAGGTCCCCGCTGGCCCTCAGGTGCGGCGCTACGATCTTCGACGTTTGGAGGCCGGACTCGACAGCGTCTTCCTCGCTCTCGCCGCCGTTATACCGGTGCACCTCCCACTGCGTAGCCGTATTGAGAGCGTCGAGCCCTTTCGGCGCGATTGCGTCCGCCCAGGCTTTGTTGCCTCGCAGGACAGCGGCTACTGCATCGACCTCCTTCTGTACGGCCGCCCACGCTCCCGCGGATTCGCCTTCGGCCAATCGCGGCGCGACCCCCGGCGCGGGTGCTGCCAAAGCGATCAGGTGGGCTAGCAGCGCCAAGAAGCGCGCCTCCGTCTCGCTATCGAGAGCCAGTGGCCACTGGCGGCCGGTCGCGGGGGCTTCCCGCCAGGCCTGGGCATCCAGCCCCTCGAACTCCCGAGCGGAAGCAGCGATTGCGTCGACCGGGTGCGAAAGGAGTGGTGGCCCATGTTCCCACTGCTCTACGAGCAGCAGAGCTATTCCCCAGAAGTCATCGGACCAGTCCCAGGGGAAGCGCAGCAGCCAGCGCTTTTGCTCCCATGTCATTTCGGGCGAGTGCGTCGAGTTTGATTCCGTCAACGGCTACGCTCCGGATAATTCAAGGGGTCAAATCAGCGACGTTCTTTTCGGCATGCGGCTTCGCTAAAGGCGCTAAAGCCGCTAATCCGCGGATGGCGCGACCGGAGTAAAAGAGACACCTCCGCTCAGGCCCAGGTTGTCCCAACGATCCTTAAAGACCTCGATTGCCTTCAGATTCAGCATGCGCGGTTGAACGTCGTTTGGCACCCTCCCCTTTGACCTGGCGCCCTCTAGGTACTGCTGGCGCTCGCACTCGCTAAGCGACCGCACTTGCTCTCCGGGGACGACATAGAAATCAACCGCCATGTTGGGGTGCAAGGCGACGAATACGAAAGGATGGTCAGGCACGACTTCGGGGAGAAAGTAGGAGCCTTGCGGCTCCGCCGGCTGCCCCTTCGCCTGGCTTAGGGACGACCGGATGGTCTTCACCTGAACGGCAACCTGCTTGTTCGTTTTGGGGTTCAGGGCAAAAACGTCGACACCTGGGTAATTCCTCAAAGTCAGGCTTGCCACATAGCCGCGGAGGCAGAGCTGACCTGCCACCAGGTATTCGCCAGCCAAGGAGGTAAGGACCTTGCCACGCTGCTGACCAGCCAAGGGCACCCTCCATTCGAGCAAGGCTTCGCGTGCCGATTCTACGCATTCGCAAGTGAAGTTGACATTGGTCTGGCTCCCCTTGGCGGAGCGCCGGCGCGGCAATGACGCTTCTGCATTGGCTAGGACTCGAGCCAGCGGATGAAGGCCGTGGCCAGGATCGAGGCGGCGGTGGGCGGGTGCTCGGGTGGCTGCGACGTGGCGAGAGCGGTGGCGGATTTGAGGGCGCTCATTTTTGCCATGAGTCGATCTCGATTCGTTATGTCGAGTGACACGGGTGGCGCTGCTGCGGGCGGCGTACGAGCACGGGGTCCAGCTGCGGTTCATCGATCCTGGCAAACCGGTCCAGAACGCGTCCATCGAAAGCTTCAATGGGAGGTTCCGGGATGAGTGTCTGAACCGGCACTGGTTCGTTACTCTGGCCCACGCCCGACGGGTCATCGAAGCCTGGCGGCTCGACTACAATCGAGTTCGCCCCCACAGCTCGCTGGGCTACCTCACACCCGACGAGTTCGCCGCCCAGGTCCGAATCACCCCCACCGCGACCCTATTCGAACCGGCCGGATCCAAGTTATGAATGGACCAAGAAACGGGGGCAGGTCATTCCGGCACCAATGTCTAGGTGAGTGCTGATCAATAGCCATTCGGGATGATCCGCTGGGGGAGGAGCGAAGGTTTTGGCTCGTCGCTCAACTCGGAGGACATTCCTGCGGTGAGGGA
>JACQOR010000006.1 GCA_016202435.1 Chloroflexota bacterium | reverse complement strand
TTCCTGACCAGGCCGGATGGCTACCTGGCGGTGGTGTTCGTGCTGTGGGCAGTCTGGACTTCAGCAGCTGGCTTTAGCCTCCTGCGGCCAATGGGGTCGAACGGGAATGGGGCTGGGCCCACACGAGGCTGATGCGCCAGGAAGCAGACTCGCCGCTTGGCTGCCTTCGTTTCCCATGGTAGTCTCCCTTCGGAGCGTGCTCACGCCGCTCTTGTCCGGTCGGCGCGGCGCAAGTGGCGATCGAACCAATCGCGTGCAAGCGCGGCGACCTGGTCCAGGGCGCCTGTCTCTTCGAACAGGTGCGTTGCGCCCGGAACGATCGCCAGTTGGACCTCAGCCGTCATCCGAGCCATGGCCTGGCGGTTCAGCTCGATCACCGCGCTGTCCCTCTCCCCGACTATGAGCAGGGTGGGCGCTCGCACGAGCTCGAGGGCCGACCCTGCCAGATCGGGGCGGCCTCCCCGTGAGACCACTGCCGTAACCTTGTCTGCGCGCTGGGCGGCCGCAACCAGAGCTGCCCCGCCGCCCGTGCTCGCGCCAAACAGGCCTACGTCCAGGTCCCGAGTCCCGTCGTTGTCGGAGAGCCAATCGGTGGTGCCCACGAGACGAGCCGCCAGCAGGTCGATGTCGAATCGCAGCTCGGCGGTTGCTCGATCGATCTCATCCTCTCTGGGGGTGAGCAGGTCGACGAGGAGGGTCGCCAGGCCGGCCGCCTGGAGTTGCTGGGCCACAAATTGATTGCGGGGGCTGAAGCGGCTGCTGCCACTTCCGTGCGCAAACAGAACCACCCCCTTGGCCTCGGCGGGGACCACCAGCTCTCCCGGCAGGACGGCTCCGGCCGCGGGGACGTACATCGTGGGTGCAGCGTGCGCTCCTCGCCCCATCCTGATCTCCAATCGGGTTGCGATCTCCGCCTGTAGACAGCCTAGGGCACGGCTGGGGGCGTGCCCCCGCCCGCTTGGATAGTTTCCCACAACATCGGGACATTGGCGGTGGCGAGAAGAGAGAGATTCGGGGCGGGCTCTGGTAGAATTCGATTCCAGGCTGAGGGCGAGTAGCTCAGCCGGTTAGAGCGCACGGCCCACATCCGTGAGGTCAGGGGTTCGAGTCCCTTCTCGCCCACCCGTTTCTCGTTCCTGGATCGGTCGCGCCATGCGGGGGATAGCTTCATGCAGCCCGCCACTGTGGCAATCGCCTGTTGACGCCGGAGACCCGACTCTCCGGGTGCTCCGCCGGTGAGTGGATCGTGTAGGCAACCGACTGGCCCGGCGGCCTCACTCGAGCCGGGTAGCCCCGTACCAGTGGTCCATCCAGTACGCGTCGGTCAGGTTCGAGATGACCACGCCGCGGCGCTCGTCCACGGCGTGGATGAATTGGCCGTTCCCGAGGTACATGCCGTTGTGGGAAAGCCCCAGCACGTCCGTGTCCTGGAAGAACACCAGGTCACCGGGGCGAAGCTCCGATGGGTGGGCCCCCGCCTCGTATTGCTCAACGATGTCGCGGGGAATCGGTCGCCCGATCGCATCCTGCACGAAGTACAGGAACCCCGAGCAGTCAAACCCCTCCGGGCTCACTCCACCGTACACGTAGGGAGCGCCGACGTACCGCAGGGCCGTCCGGACCGCGGCCGGCGCTGCGGCCGTCGATAGCGGCGTCGCGCTGATTGTCCCCAGCAGGGGCGTTGGCCGAGGTGGGGAGGGAGGCTGCGGCGTGGCGGTCGGCGGGCCGCTCCGGACAACGGCACCCACGGGTGTCGGCATGGGCGAGGGTGACGGAGTCGGGCTCGGCGAAGGCGTCGGCGTGGGCACGCTGGTGACGGTTGCGCTCGCCCGGGTGCCCGGCACCACCAGCTCCTGCCCTTCGACGATCAGATCCGCTGATGCGAGGCGGTTCATCACCACGAGCCCGGCTACCTCGGCGCCGAATTGATCGGCGATCGCGCCCAGCGTGTCACCCCTCTGCACCACGTATGTGGCCGGGCCGCCTCCGGACGCGGCCGCGGCTGTCGGCGCCGGCGCCTCGGCCGACAGCTTGAGCACCGCGCCGGCCATGACGAAGTCCGGGTCCTCGATGCCGTTCAGCTCGATCAGCGTCGCGAGATCGACGCCGGTGCTGAGGGCGATCGCCCCGAGGCTGTCTCCCGGTGAGACCACGTATGTGGCTGCCTCGGTTTCAGCCCGGGCGACGCTCGCCGCCATCACCGTGAGGAGCGCGAACCTTAGAACCGCTCGCCGCATTCCACAAGGATAAGGGCTGATGGTGAGCGCCTGTCGATGCGAATGGGCGCTTCTATGCCCTTGTGATAGAGATGTGAGTGTATGAGGAAAGTCAGGAAGGGGTCCTCCGGGAACCCCCAGCGATGTGGATCGGTGTGCCCGCCGCGACCCATGCCGCTTCGAGCAGGGCCTCTGAGAACGTGGGGTGCACGTGCATGGTGCTCGCGACGTCTGCGAGGGTCGCGCGGAGCCGCATCGCGAGCGCCATCTCGTTGATGAGCTCGCTGGCGGTCGGGCCCACGATGTGCGCGCCCAGGATCTCGCCGCTCCGCTCGTGTGCGATGAGCTTCGCGAATCCCGTCGAGTCCCCGCTCGCCTGCGCGCGGCCGAGTGCCGCGAAAGGAAAGCGACCGATCCGAACCGGAATGCCGCCTTTTCGGGCCTCTGCCTCGTGGAGCCCCACGCTCGCGATCTCGGGCTGGGTGAAGATCGCCGCGGGAGTGACGCGCGGGTCGAAGGTGTGTCCCCCGTGTCCCGCGATCGTCTCCGCGGCGACGATCCCCTGGTGGGATGCAACGTGCGCCAGCTGCGAGCCGCCCAGCACGTCACCCACCGCGAAGATGTGAGACACGTCGGTGCGCATATGCTCGTCTACGTCGATTCCCCGCTCACCGACACTGAGTCCGGCCGCTTCGAGGTTGAGCCCCGCGACGTTCGCCCGGCGGCCGACTGCCATCAGCACGATGTCCGCCGCGTCGTCCGAGGCCTCGCCGCCGACCTCCGCGGTGACCTCCAGCGCTGCGTCTTTCGAGCGGATCTCCCGGACTCGGGCTGCGGTCCTGACCGTGATACCCTTCTGGCTGAACGCGCGCGCCAGCTCTCGGGCGATCTCGGGCTCCTCGGTGGGCACGAGCTGGGGCAGCGCTTCGAGAATGGTCACTTGGGTTCCGAAGGCCGCCCAGACGTCGGCCCACTCGACGCCGACGGCGCCGCCTCCGATCACCACCGCGCGCCGCGGCGCCTCCTGGAGGCGGAGCGCCCCGTCGCTGTCCAGCACTCCCGGGAGACTCGCGCCGGCGATGGGGAGGCTGGTGGAATGCGACCCGGTGGCCACGACGAGGTGTTGGAATTCGAGGCGCAGCGGCTCACCGCTCGCCGCGACGTCCAGGTGGTGCGCGTCAGCGACGCGCGCGTCTCCCTTGACCACGGAAACCCGGTTGCTCTGGAGGAGGTTGGCTACCCCGCGGGCGAGCTGAGCCACGATCGTGTCCCGACGTCGGACGGCGGCGGCGTAATCCCCCGATACGTCCGATGCCTGGAGACCAAAGGCGGCGGCGTTGTGGAGCAGTCCCAGCACCTCGGCGCTACGCAGCATCGCTTTGGAAGGGATACAGCCGCGGTTGAGGCAGACTCCGCCGAGGTCCTCCCGCTCCACCAGCGCGGTTTGCAGGCCGCGCTGCGCGGAGCGGATGGCGGCAACGTAGCCTCCCGGGCCAGCGCCCACGACGATCACGTCAAATCTCTGCTGCACGCCAACCTCCGTGTTCCGGGTCTTCCGAATTAGGCGCCTGTGGCCCGGAGCGCACAAGCATAGAGGGCGAGGCTGCCCGGGTTTCTGTGATACGGATTACCGAGCGTCCGGGCTGCGCGTCATCGATACGAATTACCGAGCGTCCGGCTGTGCGTCATCGTGGAAGGCCTTCTCGTACGCCGACGGCAGTTCGGGGATGGCGTTGGGGGCCCAAGAAGGCCGCTACTCCAGACGAAGGACGCGCGCCTGGAAAAGGCCCTCCTTGCCCTTGAGGTCAAGTTCGCGCTGCTCCAGGTCGGGATAACGGCCCGCCACCGACCGGTAGACCGCCTCACCCATCAGCAGTTCGCCCGCCCCCGCCTGCGCCTGGAGCCGCGCCGCCGTATTTACCGTGTCTCCCAGCACGGTGAAGTCATTGACGCCCGAGGAGCCGATCTTCCCCGCGTATGCCGGCCCGGCTTGCACGCCGACGCCGACGGGAAGGAGCGGCTCCCTCCCGCGCCCGTAGCCCAGCCGCCGCAGTAGCTCGACGCCGGCATCGACAGCGACTTCGGCGTAGTTGGCGTTGGTATTCGGCAGGAAAACCGCCATGACCTCGTCGCCCACGAGCTTATCTACCAGCCCCCTGCGTTCGATGACGACACTCGTGGCTACCCCGTAGAAGCGGTTGAGCAGGGAGGCGAAGCGGCTCGCCCCTAGTTGCTCCCCGAGCGCCGTCGATCCGCGCACGTCGGCAAAAAGCACTCCGAGGTCTATCTCGGCTCCGCCCGGGGGTAGGAGCTCATCGCAGAGGTTGCACAATCTGGGACTCTTGCGTGACGGCCGGTAGTTCCCAAAAGTCCCCAGCATCCAGCCACCCAGCCCCTCCATGGGTATGAAGCAGGTGAGGCAGCGGTGGCTGCCGGGCAACACGGCCAATCGATTGCGGTGGCCCTTGGTCAGCACCTCCCGCCACATTTCTTCGATCTTGGGATCCACTGCCTCTTCCACTGGTTCCTCCATCGCAGCTCTCGGGCCCAGAGGTCCGGATGAGCACCGGCAGGGGAGTTGTAACGAATGGCGGCTCTGGGGGCCATTGAGCCTACTCCAACCGGGGTCAGACCGAGGTCCGGGACGCGCGACTTTCGAGTCGGCTCAGCGGTGAGGCGGGGGCCGACAGAATCAGAGGCTCGCGCCGCCGTCGACCTCAATCGCCTGTCCCGTGACCCAGGCCGCCTCGTCGGAGGCGAGATAGAGCGCGGCGTAAGCCACGTCAGCCGGGTGGGCGGTGCGGTTCAGAATCGTCGGTGGCTCCCGGAAGTCGTCGTCGGCTCTCGAGGGGCCGATCGAGCCGGGGCAAATGCAGTTGACGCGGACGCCCTCATCCTTGAGGCGCCCCGCCAGGCTATGGGTCAAGCCGATGAGGCCAGCCTTCGCCGCGGCGTATCCGGGCGAGCCGGCGCGCCGCACCGCGGCGGCGGCCGAGACCAGGATGGCGCAGCCGTTCGTCCTCCGCAGCTCTGGCACCGCGGCTCGAACCGGCCCGAAGTTGCTGGTGAGGTTGACGTCGATGAGGTAGTTCCACGCCTCGTCGTCGATCTCCTCCACGGCCCTGTCGCCAAAGGCCGCGTCCCCCACGTTGCAGTAGAGGATGTCGAGCTTGCCGAAGTGATCGATGGCGCCCCGGACGAGCGCCTCACAACCGGCCGCCGTGGTCGCGTCACCCGTCACGCAGGCCACGTTACCGCCCGGTTCCGTGAGATGGAGGCGGATTCTCGTAGCCAGCTCCTCCAGCGGCTCGAGGCGCCGGGCTCCGAGGACGACGTGGGCGCCTTCTCGAGCGAAGAGATAGGGGACCGCGGAACCCATCCCTCCACCCGCGCCCACAACCAACGCGACCTTGTCTCTCAGGCGCAACGGCGCCTCCTTTCGATCCGGTGGGTTCGGCAGCAATAAGCATCGACAGCAACATACGCCATGTCCGAGTGTCGGTCAATTGGCTCGGAGGCAGGCAGCGGAGCCACGCAGCCGCCGGTGACAGCGGGGGGTAGGCCGCAGTTGACACTCTGCTAGCCGCCTCTTAAGATACGGCCGCGAGAAGGGGAGTAGCCGGTCCGATTCGTCGGACTCTGTTGGTCGCCATCACGTCCGCCTGGGGCGGACCGGCCGGCAGCCCTACACAGGTTTCACTAGGCGAGACCTTCTTCGGCAGCGGTCCGGAGAATGCCTCGCTTTTCTTGTGCCCTCGCGCCTCGGCGGGGCGCGGCTGCTGAGGCCTCGGTCTAATCTGCCCGCCTTGGGGACTGTCGCAGTGAGCACGCCACCGGAGATGGGGTAGATGGACCCGTTTGTCACCAGCGCGGCCATCTTCCTGGTGACCTACGCGCTCATTGCCAGCGAGAAAGTCCACCGCACCGTGGCGGCGCTGCTCGGCGCCGTTGCTGTCCTCTTGGTCCACCTGCTCTCCCAGGAAGAGGCGTTCCGCGCAGTCGACTTCAACGTCATCTTCCTCCTCATGAGCATGATGATCATGGTCGGCATTCTCAAGAAAACGGGCGTATTCCAGTGGCTCGCCCTCAAGGCGGCCAAGGTCGGCCGGGGGTATCCGGCCCTCATCCTGGCGCTGATGTGCCTGCTCACCGGAGTGCTGTCGGCCTTCCTCGACAACGTGACCACGGTCGTCCTCACGGTGCCGATGACCCTGTTCGTCGTACGGCTCATCGAGGCGGACCCGATTCCTTTCCTGGTGGGCCAGGTGCTCGCCTCAAACATCGGTGGAGCGGGCACGTTGATCGGCGATCCGCCCAACATCATGGTCGGAAGCCGGGCCGGGATGGACTTTCTGGCGTTCTCGAGTCATGTGGCACCCATCGCCGTGGTCTTGCTCGGTATCTACTGTGGGGGGATGGCCCTGTTCTGGTGGCCAAAGATGCGGGCCACTGCCGAGCTTCGCGCAGCGCTCATGCAGCAGAGTGAAGAAGGTCTTATCACCGATCCCCGTCTGTTGCGTATCGGGCTGGGGGTCCTGACGCTGACCGTCGCGGGTTTCCTGTTTCACGGACCGCTGGGGTACGAAGCCGCGACCGTTGCTCTTGGGGGAGCAGTCCTGCTGCTCTTGCTCTCCCGTCAGGCTATCCATGAGGTGCTGGTTGAGGAGGTCGAGTGGACCTCGCTCCTGTTCTTTGTGGGTCTCTTCATCGTCGTCGAAGGTCTGGTTCGGGGGGGCGTCATCGCGTGGATGGCGGAGGGGGCTCTGGCGCTCACCGGTGGGAGCCTCACCGCGACCAGCATCCTGATTCTCTGGATGAGTGGGGTGCTGTCGGGAGTGGTCGACAACATCCCATACACGGCCACCATGCTTCCGCTGGTGGAGCATCTCGGCCAGTCGATGCCCATCCTCCCATTGTGGATCGCGCTGGTGCTCGGTGCCGATCTGGGCGGAAACGCCTCCATCATTGGCGCGTCGGCGAACGTCGTGGTGGCCGGCATGGCCGAGCGGCAGGGCTATCCCATCAGCTTCTGGCGCTTCCTCAAGTTCGGTGTCCCCTGGACCGTCATCAATCTGGCCCTGAGCACGGGCTACTTGCTGATCCGGTATCTCCCCGGAGCCGGCTAGAGAACCGCCGTATCCCCCACCCCAGGCTGTAGGGCCTCATCAGACCCCGTCATTCCGTGAGAGGTGAGTTGTGGAACCAATTCAGCTGGTCGCCCTGGGCATTTTCTTGGCGGCTATCGTGATCGTCATCACCGGCGTGATCGACCGGTCCGCGGGCGCCGCCGCCGGAGCCCTCGCTATGGTCCTGATGGGGGTCTGGGGAGCACCCGAGGCCTTCAACTCGGTCGACTGGAACGTGATCGTCCTGCTGATCAGCGTCTGGATCCTGGCCTCTTATTTCAACCAGACCGGTGTTCCGGAGTGGCTGGCACTGGCTGCCCTCAAAGCCTCCAGGGGCCGCGCTGAGATCTTTCTCATGCTGCTGTGTCTCATGGCCGGATACGTGTCCGTCTTTCTCGATAACGTCGTCGTCATTCTGATCATGGCGCCGGTTATCCTGCGCGTGACTCGTCCCCTGGGATTGAGGTCCGTGCCCTTCCTGCTGCTCGTGGGCCTCTCCGCCAACTTGATGGGAACCGCGCTCATCATCGGCGATCTCCCGCCGCAGCTGTTGCACAGCGTTGCCGGCGCCGAGTTCTTCGATTTCATCTGGCAGTTCGGTCGGCCGTCGTCGTTCCCGATCCTGACCATCGCCTTCGGGGTGACCCTGGCCTTCTTCTACCTGCGGATTCGGAACGCCCTCGGTGAGCCGCTGGCCCTGTCTTCGAGCGCTGAGGAAGGGATGGA
>JACQOR010000104.1 GCA_016202435.1 Chloroflexota bacterium | reverse complement strand
GCGCTGGGTCAGTTGATGCGCGACCACGGGTGGCAAGGATCCGTCGAGATCTTCTGGAACGCGAATCATTTTTTCGGCTTCGATCGCGTTGACTGGCCCGCTCTCCAGGAGGCCGCGACCATCACGACCGTCAGTCGTTTCATGCGCAACATGCTCGCCCTCCGCGGCGTGGAGGCTCGAGTGGTACCGAACGGCATCTCAGAGACGTGGTTCTGGCCGCTCGATGTTCGCGGCTCGCGCTCGATGAGTCGCCTCTTTCAGGGTCGCATCCCCCTGGTCAAAGTGGCCCGATGGGACCGGGACAAAGGCTGGTTCGAAGCCATCGCGGCGACCTCGGAGCTGAAGAAGCGCGGGCTGCGTCCCCTGCTCCTGGCCCGGGGAGGACACGAGCCCTACGGGCGCGACATCTTGCGCCGAATGCTCGGCCACGGTCTCCACGTGACCCACGTCGACTGGAAGGGGAACCGCCCCGACGAGTTGCTGGAGGCGATGGCTCCGGCAATCTCCTCCGACGTGATTCTGCTGGAAGGTTTTCTGTCGTTGGAACAGCGGCGGCTCTTGTTTCACACGGCCGCCGTGGTGCTGGCCAACAGCAGCATGGAGCCATTCGGACTCGTAGGCTTGGAGACGATGGCCGTGGGCGGCGTGGCCTTCGTGGGGTCCACGGGCGAGGACTACGCTACCGCCGGCCACGACGCGGTATGTATCGAGACCTCGGACCCCAACGAGATCGTCCACGAAGTCATCCGCTTGCACGAGGCAAAGGCCGAGACGCGTAATCTGAGGGAACGTGCCCGCCGGTCGGCCAAGCGCTACAGCTGGCCCGCGGTACTCAAGGGGCGGTTGATGCCGCTGCTTCGCCGCTCGAGCGCCACCCGTCGACCAGCTCGTCGAGCGGCACAGCCGGCCGCGCTGCCGCCTGCCGCGGACGAGCACGCGAGTCCGGTTCTAGCTGGCCTGCCCATAGCTGCGGCGGAGGCCAGAACCGTCGCCTAGGCGGACAGCCACCCGGGGCCCGCTTGAGAGCAGGTCGCTCCTCATGCCCCGGAATTCCTCAATGCGGATTCGCTCCCCAGCCTCTCCGCAAGGGCTCGGTTCAGCTCGGGAATCAGGCCGGGGCCGCGGTAGACTAGCCCCGTATACAACTGGACAGCGTTAGCGCCGGCCCGCAACAGCGACCACGCATCGTCAATGCTGAAGACGCCTCCTACGCCCAGGATCAGGAAATCGTCGGGGACGTTCCTCCGTAGGTGGCTGACCGCGCGAAGCACTTTGGGGAACACCGGCCGGCCGCTTAGCCCGCCCCCTAACGGCGCCGACGCTGCGTTTCTCAGCATCGAGTCGGTCGACGTGTTGGTGGCGACGATGCCGTCCACGCCTTGCTGAAGACTTACCTCCGCGACGTCGTCGAGTTCACGATCGGCGAGATCGGGAGAGATCTTCACCAGTAGTGGCCGAGGTCGAGCGACGCCGTTTGAGTTTCGGGCGTCCAGCTCACGGATGCGCTCGCCAAGCGCCCGGAGTAGCGCCGCCAGGAGCGGCCGTGATTGCAGACTGGTCAGGCCCTGGGTGTTGGGTGAGCTGACGTTGACTACGAAGTAGTCGGCAACGGGGTAAAGCCGCTCAATGCACGTGGCGTAGTCTTCGGCAGCCTGCTCCAGCGGGGTCGTGGCGTTCATCCCGACGTTGATGCCGAGAACGGCGTCTCCTCGGGAGGCCGCGGCAAGCCGGGCGGCCACTCGGTCGGCACCCTCGCTGGGAAACCCGAGCCGATTGATCACCGCCTCGTCGGACGGGACACGAAATACTCGGGGGCGGGGATTTCCCGGTTGGGGCCGGGGCGTCACGGTTCCGACTTCCACGAAACCTGCTCCGAGCGCCGCGAAGAACGGGACCATTCGACCATTCTTGTCCAGGCCGGCCGCCACGCCGATGGGGCTGGGGAACCTGAGGCCGCGCCAATCAAAGCCGATTCTCTCGCGTGGCGCTCGACTCATCGCCCGTACCGCCGCCAGGACACCCGGCACCGCCTGCAGGGCTTCAACCGAGCGCACGGTCAGGTAGTGCGCGGCTTCTGCTTCCAGTCGAAACAGCAGTGGCCGGAGCACGGCTTCATAGAGACTCATGCTCCGGCGCTGTCCATCCACTCGAGCGCGCGTCTGCAGACTGTCATTCTGAGTCAGGCGAAGAATCCGTGCCCGGACGAGAGGAATGTCTGGCTTTGCCCCGCATGGCAGGCACCTTTTCGGCCGGGCCCACGGACGGGCTTCTTGCGGACTGGACCAACCCGAGCAGCGTCTGCACCTCCGGGTTCCCCGCTATCGCCTCCAAGCTTAGCGAATGTTTGTGGCGCCAGTTGGCTTCGGACACGGTACCGGGCAGGTTTTGTCGCCGTGTCTCCAACCAGAGGTCCTCCAGATTCAGCATTACGAAACGGGCCGGGCTTGCGGCGAGGGCGGCCAGGCTAGCTCGAAGCATCGTGGGCAGGTCCGGATCTGGATCAGCCAGAAACCCGAGCCGGTAGAGCGCTCCCGCCAGCGTCCGCCAGGCGGAATCTCCGGCCTCGTTCCAGAAGGTGGCAAAGGGCGGCATGTCGTGAGTGTTCAGGCTCGCCACCGACGCTCGCGGTGCTGCCAGGAGCGGCGCCGTGCGTTCCAAGAGCTCCAGCTGGAGGACGTAAAGGCGCTGGAACCCGTCCCGGCCCAGCGCCGCTCGGATCCCCGGCGGCACAGTTCCCAGGTCCTCGCCGACCACGGTGCACTGGTTGCGATGCGACTCGAGTCGCAGAATCGCCAGGTACTCCTCTTCAGGGTAGCGAACGTAGACACCTTCGCCACTGCCCGGTGGGATCCAGAACAGGCGATGCAGTCCCATCACGTGGTCGACGCGGAGCATGCCGGCGTACCGCATCTGATGGCGGACGGTCTCTATGAAGTACTCGTGTCCCTGGAGCCGGGACGCATCCGGCCGGATCGGAGGCAAGGCCCAGTTCTGTCCGGAGGGAAAGCCGGGGTCCGGCGGGGCGCCGATCGAACTCTCGAGCGCAAACAGCTCGTGGTACTTCCACGCATCGAAGCCGTCTCTTCGGGCCCCTATTGGCAAGTCGAAATAGAGAGACATGCCCCTCGCGCTGGCTCGGTCCGCGAACGCGGCGAGCTGTCGATCCATGAGCCACTGGACGAACTGGTGATAGTGCTCGTCCCCCCGCCCTTCTCCCCCGCCCGCCCCTGCTTGCCAGGGACGGCCTTCGTGCTCGCGCACCGCGCGAAACCGGGCGTACTCCCTGACTTGCGGCCTCGCTGCTGAGAAGCCTTCGAACTCCTCGCGCAGCGGGTTCTCGCGCCGAAAGAAATCCTCGGCCACCGCCTCGAGAATCGCTCGTTTGGCGGACATCACGGGTTGATACTCGGCTTCTGGCGATCCCCGGGATCGCGCCAGCAAATCGTGAACGGCCGGAGATCGCAGCAGGCCAGCGGCCTCGGCGGAGGCATTCAGTCCGGGAACTTGGTCCAGATCGAGGTACAGCTCGTTCCAGAACAGCCGGCTCGCGGGGGAGTAGGGGCTCGGATCGAAGGGCTCGTCTTCAAAAGTGGCGAGGAATGGCGTGGTCCCGAGAAAACGCGCTCCCTGGTTTGCCAGTGAGTGGGCCAGTCTCTCCATGTCTCCGAGATCGCCGATGCCCCAGGTTCGTGCGGAGTGGATCGCATACGCGGGCGCGAACGCCCCCCAGGAACGTCCGCCGGCGACGTAGGCGCGGCGAGGCGCCGCGATGATCCGCGCCTCCGCGCTTCGGGAGCCGAGATCCAGCCGAAGACGGTGATACCCGACCGGCAGGATTTCCGGCAGCTTCACCCGTCGCTGCCCCATCGTTTCCCCGTCCAGGTCCACCCGCTCTCCGAGGGGAAGCGCGTCCGGGGCGACGGTCCAGCGATGCGCACGGCCGTCCTCCAGGGTGAGCTCGAAAGCCATGGGTGATGCGTTCCTCGTTGGCGCCCGTACGCCGACGTTCAAGGGATGACCCTCGCGCGCGACGACCACGGGCTCGAGGAGCCGGCTCCACAGCTCGCGCCGTCGGGCGGCGATCGCCGATGGCACGTCGTTCGGCGTCTCCAGGGGCGCTCCCAGCGCCTGGAGGGCGCTGAAAACGGTCTCCGGCTGGGGCGCGTGTCGGCGGCCGCCCAGGCCAACGTAGGAGTCGAACACTCCGTAAAGGCGCGCGAGGCGGCTGAGCGCCGGAAATGTCATGTTGAGCGCAGTGAAGCGTCCGCGCCCACGCGGTTACGGATCCTTCACGTCGTTCGGGATGACAATCGTCGCGGCCCTAGCCCACGGCCCAGAAGCGGGCAGCCAGCGGACGATAGGCGTTCTCCACGTACTGGAGGACCATCCGCTGCGCGTTGAAGAAGGACCCATTTAGCGCTACACAGGAGCGCATGACCTTGGCGAACTCCAGCGGGCGCTCGTAATACAGGGGCAGGATGACGAACTCGAGCTTGTCGTAGAGCGACATGATCTCTTCCTCGGGCCGGCTTTCCGGACCTGCATAGTCGCTGATGGACCAGCCGGTGACCCCCTCGACGTGGCCCTCGATCCACCAGCCGTCCAGGATACTCAGGCTTGGCACGCCGTTCAGGGCGGCTTTCATGCCGCTGGTCCCCGAAGCCTCCAGGGGCTTTTGAGGCGTGTTGAGCCAGAGGTCGACCCCTCCGCACATCACGCGGCCCAGAGCAATGTCGTAGTCCTCGAGGTAGACCACGCTTACAGAAGCGCGAAGCGAAGCGCCGGCCTCGAAGACGCGTTGAATGAGAGTCTTTCCTCCCTCGTCCCGGGGATGGGCCTTGCCACCGTAGACCACCTGGATGGGACCGACTCGCTGGACAATTCGCTGCAGACGCTCGAGATCACTGAAGAGGAAGTCCACCCGCTTGTAAGGAGTGGCACGCCGCGCGAACCCGATCGTGAAGACGCTGGGAGAAAGCGTCTCGCCGGTCCGCTGCTGAACTACGTCCAGCAAGGCGTGCTTTGCTTCCCCATGCGCGTCCATGATCTCGTCCAGCGGGATATGGACGGCGTAGCGCAGGTCAAAATTGTCCTGGCGCCACTTCGGGATGTGGACATCGTAGAGACGCGCAAATGATGGCGACGTCCAGGTCACCGCGTTCACGCCGTTCGAGATGGAGTCGATCGGGTAGTTTGGGAACATGTCTTGCGAGACTTCCTCGTGCCGCATCGAGACGCCGTTGACGTAGCGGGAGAGCAGCAGCGCCAAGTGCGTCATGTTGAGGTTCCCGTCGCGGCAGGCGCCTACGGCTTGAAGCAGGGCCACGCGATTCTCTCCGAGCACCTGGAGCGCCAGGTCGATCGGGAATTGATCCTGGCCGGCGGGGATCGGCGTGTGGGTGGTGAACACGCAGAAATGCCGGACCAGGTTCGCAATGCGGGAGTCCGGCTCGTCCGGGCTCTCACTCCTGAGTGCTTCCTCCAGCAGGGGAATAGTGAGCAAAGCCGCGTGGCCTTCGTTCATATGGTAGGCGTGAATCCGCGTGTGGCCCAGCTCGCGGAGTATCTCGGCGCCGCCGATGCCGAGGATCATTTCCTGACACAGCCGGTAGCGTGCGTCTCCCCCGTACAGCGAATCGGTGAGGGCCTGGTCCTCGGGCGCGTTTTCCGGCAGCGCCGTGTCGAGGAAATAGACGGGCACCGTGGCCCCAGAGGCCCCTTGTACCAGGTAGCGCCAGGCCCGTATGTGGACCTCTCGGCCCTCGACGACCACGGTGCAGTGGTGGGGAAGCAGCTCGAGAAAGGTCTCCGGATCCCACTCGGAAGGAGATTCGGTCTGAACGCCGTGGTCGTCGAGATGCTGATGAAAATAGCCCTTCCGATAGAGCAGCGTCACCCCCACCATCGGGACGCCAAGGTCGGCGGCGGCCCGCAGCGTGTCTCCGGCCAGGACTCCGAGGCCGCCGCTGTAGGTGGGCATGTTGGTCAGCAGCCCGATCTCCATGGAGAAGTAGGCGACCAGGCTGCCGCTGGGGAAGCGAGTGGCGCTATCGGCCGCGGGAAGGCTCCTCAACGCGATTAGTTGGACGCCCGCCGCTCACCTCGCCGAGGCGTTCGGCAAGAGATTGAAAGGAATAGTAGCCGAGAGCCGGGCACTATAATCGGCGTCGCCTTTGCCCAGGAGGCCCTGTTGCGCGCGCTGGCTGTTCTCATTCCTGTCATGATCAGCGCCGCCGTGGTTAGCGGGGCGGCATCCCATGCGCTGCCGCCGGTTCCCAGCGCTCCCATGTCGGCGGGCGCTGGTGACGTTTCTGTGACGGGCATTGCGCTTTCCTCAGATCTGATTTCAGACGACGCGCCGGCCGCGTCCAATGCCCAGGTGACCGCGTCGCTCCATGCGGCGCCGGAGGCTACTTCGAACGGAAGTGCGTTCCCCGCGTCTGTGGATGACATTGAGGTAACGCCACCGGAGCTGCTAGATGTTTCAAAAGACCTGTTCGCCTCGGGAACGTTCCACCTGGGAGTTCCGTTCCGCACCCAGAAGGACAGGGATCGCTTCGAGGGTTCGAACTGTGGGCCTGCCGCGCTGGCGATGGTGCTCGCGGGATTCGGGATGCCCCAGACCAACTCGGACCTTCGATGGCGATCCCACACCTACCAGGGGACGGTCGGTCGCAGAGGGGGAACGGCACTCCAGTTCCTGGCTATGGCGGCTGCCGACTTCGGCATCGAGCCGCGGGGCCTCTACGACGGACCGGGTTTCCGCCGCTGGACGGTCGAGCAGATCAGGGCAGAACTCGAGGCGGGCCGCCCGGTAGTGCCGCTGGTCAAGTACCGCCTGTTACCCGGCCGCGAGGGTTCGATCCTGCGCTTCGACCACTACGTAGTCATCTATGGAGTGGACGGGGAACGATTCCTGTACCACGATCCCGCCTACGCCGAAGCCAGCGACGGCGCGGCCCGGTGGATGACGTCGAGCCAGCTCCGGACGGCGATGTCAGCGGCCGTCGTGCCAAACCAAGCTGTGGCCTTCGGATCTGGCGCCCACGCGGGCCTGGATGCGCAAGCAGTCTCGTACGCGTAGCTCGAAAATCCCCACCGACGCGGGCTGAAAACGTCGTATCCTGGCTAGACCGGGCGCAGCGGTCGATCCGAGCGCGTTCTGAATGAGGAGTTCGCCGTGGTCCTTGATCCGAAGGTCGGACGGGTCCGCGTGGTGCTCACCATCGCGGGCTCGGATTCGG
>JACQOR010000105.1 GCA_016202435.1 Chloroflexota bacterium | reverse complement strand
GCGTCCCAGTAGCCGAACCCCGAGCTCTGCAATCGGAATTGCGTATCCAGGAACAGGTCGCGGATGCGACGGATGTCGCGGACGGTTACCCCCGTTCCGATCTGGCCCGCGAGCGCCGCCCGGTTCTGAGTCGGCACGGTGAATGGGTCGGTCGTCTCCATGACGACGTCCTGGCGCGTGAAGCCGGGGGTGTTGGCGTTGGCGACGTTGTGCGACACCGTGGCGATGGCGACCTGCTGGGTGAGCAGGGCTCGAATGGCCGTGTTCAGACCGAGGAGGATACTCATGACGCTACGCTCTCCAGTCCTGGACGGGACGCAGATCCTCGCGAACGTGCGTGCCGGTCCGGGTGTACACGGGCGAGCTCTGACCGAAGCCGGCCAGCCACTGGGCGGTGGCCCGGGCAAGGTCCGCCGACCACAGCAGCAGCTCGCCGTTGCGATGGGTCTCCTCTTTCAGGCGTTGGACCGCGCTGCGCAGCTCGGCGCCCGCGCTGCGCAGCGCGCTCGCCCTCGGCTCGGCGAGACGTGAGGCCAGCTCCTCCACGGTAGGATCGATTTCCGCGGTCGGCGCCCATGCCTGCACCAGCCCCTGCCGCCGCTGCTCCAGGGCGCGAAGGTTGGTCCCGAGCTCTTCCTCGCGGCGAGTTATCTCCGCGAGCTCCGCGATGTCGCGGGACGCAATGGCTTCGGTCTTCGCCTGCTCGAGATGCGAGATGGCTTCCGCTTCCTCTCGCATCTCCGCCAGGAGCCGCAACAGCTCCTGGAACCAGGCAGAAGAGCCCGCCCGACCCCAGTCGAACTGTTCCTCTCCTGTCGCGACACCCGCCTCTGCCACCGCGGCAAAAGCGGGGCTGTCAGCCTCAGGCGCCTGCGCCACTGATCTCCTCCAGGATCCGCCGCGCCAGGTCTCGGCTATCCACGCGATACGTTCCCGCCTCGATCTGGGCGCGCAGCGCGGCGACGCGATCGGCTCGGACTTCGGGTGTCGCAGCGGCGAGCTGCCGAGCGCGATTGATCGCGCGTCCTTCTTGTGACACCTCCACCTGCGTGCCCAGCGGCTGACCTGGCTCCTGCGAAGACCGAGGCTGCCGCGCGCTTTCCGGGTGGCCTGGCTGAATCGAAGCCGTGCGCGTGGACGTCCCGAGAGTCTCATCGATCCGCATCTATCTGCTCCTCCTTGTTTTCGGGCCTGGGTGTACGGGCGTGGCATGCCTCGCCCCTACGGGGGTGGGACATTACCTCCTGAACTCGGTAAGTTTTCCGACCATCTGATCCAGGGTCTGGAAAGCGCGTGAGTTGAGTTCGTAGGCGCGCTGGGCCAGCAACATCTGGGTCATCTCTTCCGCCAGATCCACGGTCGATTCCTCTATCGCTCCGGCCTGGACCCGGCCGAAGCCGATGCTGCCCGGAGACCCGGTCTCGGCCGGACCGGAGGCATCGGTTGCTCGCAGCAGGCCATCGCCGGTCGCGATAAGTCCGGCCGGGTTGACGAAGCGGGCGAGCTGCACCTGGCCCACTACCGTCGGTACGTCCTGTCCGGCGAGCTTGACCTCTACCGCGCCGTCTTCTCGAACGGCAAGATCCCGAAAGTCCGCGGGGAGGGTGATGGGCGGCACCAGCTTCTGGCCGGTGGGACTGACCAGCTGCCCCACGCTGTCAACCCGGAAATTTCCGTTGCGCGTGTACGCGATCGACCCATCCAGGGCCTGGACGGTGAAGAACCCATCTCCATATATCGCCAGGTCCGTCGGGATACTGGATGGTGCGACGCTTCCCTGCAGGAACATGAGCTGGGTGGCCATGAGCTCGGAGCCGGCCCCCAGACGGAGCTCCACGCCGGAGCCCGCCTGGCTATTTGGCATCGCCTCATAGGGTAGGTCCTGAAGCTCGACCCGCCGGTTCTTGAAGCCAGGGTTGTTGATGTTGGCCAGGTTGTTGCCGATAATGTCGAGCCTCAGCTTACTGGCCATCATGCCGGAGACCGCTGCCCGGAGAACGCCAAACATACCGCCCCCTAGCCTACGCGCCCGACTTCGTTCGCGGCGCTGCGCAGGGTGCCGTCGGCCAGTTGGGTCAACATCTGGCTCGCGTCGTACGCACGCTGGACCATCATCAGGTCCACCATGGCCTTGGTGGGATCGACGTTGGACTCCTCGAGGAATCCGCTCCGGACCTGGGTGTCGGTCGCGGCGATCGGCGCATCGGTTGCCTGGAAGCGGTTCGCGCCCTGCTTCCGGAGCGAGTCCGGATTGGCAAACTGCACCAACTGGAGCTGATCGAGCACCACGCCGTTGACCTGCAGGCTGCCATCCGGGGTGAACCGCACGTCGCCATTGGGAACCACCATGGGCCCGTTCTGGCCCAGCACGGCCGCTCCGTCACCGGTGACTAGGTTGTTCTGCTGATCGCGGTAGAGGTGGCCCGTCCGCGTGTAAGAGACTCCACCAGGTGTCTGGACGGCGAAGAAGCCCGGACCGTCGATCGCGATGTCGAGGGGGTTGCCGGTCTCGCGAAGCGAACCCTGGTCGAGCTTGAGGATGGATCGAGAGATCTCGGCCCCGTTGCTGAGCTGGCCGATGGGCTGAATTCCCGCCGGAGTGAGTCGGTTGAGCAGCATGGAACGGAAGGACCGGAAGCTGTTGACGTCCTCCTTGTAGCCAACCGTCCCCAGGTTCGCGAGGTTGTTGGAGATGGTCTGCGCCCTGGCGAAGTTCGCGACCATTCCGGATACGGCGGCGTAGAAGCCCCGAATCATGGTGTTCTCCCTTCAACGCGCCGGGCGAGGTGCGCCAACAGATCCAATT
>JACQOR010000102.1 GCA_016202435.1 Chloroflexota bacterium | reverse complement strand
GTTGTTGGAGATGGTCTGCGCCCTGGCGAAGTTCGCGACCATTCCGGATACGGCGGCGTAGAAGCCCCGAATCATGGTGTTCTCCCTTCAACGCGCCGGGCGAGGTGCGCCAACAGATCCAATTCCTCTCGCTGGCGCCTGGCGCCGGGGGCGGTTTCAACTGCCTCGCCCCAAGCACCCTCACCCTGCTCTCCCGGGATAAGCGCGTGGGTTGAGGAATCGGCCCTTAACGCCGGGGCTCCGGCAGCCGATGGAAGGACTGCAAGGGCGGGCGAGCCAACGTCCCATCGGTCTGTGAGCGCCTGGAGCCGAGCGGTGAGCTGCTGGAGCTCGCGAGACTCGGGACCCGGCGGCGCCACGAAGGCGCCGGGGGCGAACGTGATTCGCTCCCAGTCGAAATCGGCGGGAGTCGCCGCGACCGGCTCGTCCGCCAGGGACGACGGCTCGGCGACCTGGGCCCGGTGCCGGGTCCGATAAAGATGGAGCACCAGCGCCCAGAGGGCGAGCTGGCTGAAGAACATCAACCAATCGAACATCGGCGCTCCTACGCGTACGGCGTCATGGTGATCTCGCCGTCTACTTCGGCAAACGCCGCGTACTGAATCTCCAGATCAATCGTCCGACGAGCGTTCCCAATCGTGATATAGGTCGGGGGATAAACGGTGCCGCGCACCTTGACCGTGGGGCGGACCGTTTCGGGTTCAGCCTCGGCCTCAGCGGCGGGCTCCTCCGCGTCCTCCTGGTTGCGTCGGCGGCGGCGCCGCGGCGGCGCTCCCGGGAGCACGATTCTGGTCGGAACTCGCCCGATCGGGGAACCGATCACGTCGGCGGAGACCCGGCTGGCCGTGATCGTCCCTCCGATGATCCGGCCGGACCCCGCCGCTTCTACGGCCCCCTTGGCGACGACGTTGCAGCGGACGATCTCGCTACTCACCAGGACGTTGCCTTCCGTGTGCACGGTGCACTCCTGGAGGAAGGTGGCTCGGACGTCACCGCCCGCGCTGATCATGCCTTTCTCGCGGCCGAACATTCCGGCCATCAGCGTGACCTGACCGGCGGATTCGAGCGTCGCCGCTTGCACCACGCCGCGCACGGTGATTTCGCCCTCAGCCTTGACGGTGAAACCGTCCTGCACATCGCCGCCGACGACGACATTGCCGGGAAAAGCCACGTTTCCCGTGCCCACGCCGACGTCTTCTCGGATCTGAAGGCCGGGCGTCACCGTGTATTTCCCCTGGGTGAGTGAAGGCGTACCATCCGCCTCCGCCAAGACTTGCAGTTCGTCCTCGGAAAGTTTGACGCCCTTGCCGATCATCCGTTTCAGGTCCACGTCCTTGCCCGCCTGGGCGGGGATCGGCTCGCCCCGGATGGTGTAGCCCTCAGTTCCCGGGGTCGCTGGACGCTTGCTGGCGATAGCCTGCCCGGCGGGCACCGGCGCCGTGAGCTGAGACGCAAAAAAATCGACGCTGCCGTCCTCGCGGATGGTTGGCTGGGCGGATTGAGACGCGAACGTCTGCTCGATAGAGGCGTCGGTGCCCGGAGTCGGGCCGCGGCCGAGGGCGACCAGGACCGTCGCGTCCGGGGTCCAGTTGGCAAAGATCGCGCTGATTTGCGCGTCGTCTACGCCGTGGGTGACTCCGGCTTCGGTCAGGGCGGTGCGGAACGTGCTTACCGGCGCCCTGCCCGGCCGCTTGCCGCAGATGCAGTAGGCAGCCATGCCGCTGCGCGCCACGACGATCCGGAAGGGAGCGTCACCGGCCGTTCCGAAGAGACCAACGGGCTCGGGCTGGGCCGAGGCCTTCTCCACGATGGTCGAGACCTTCGCCCTCTCGACTTCGTCCAGTGGCCAGTTCTGGCTCTCCGCCAGCACTTCATCCAGCCGCACGCGTTTTCCTTCGGCTCTGGGCGCGGTGACGGTGAGCCAGACCGATCCCTCTCGAAACTCTGCGGTCCACGTCCCATCAAGGCCGACGGGAGCAGTCGTCGCTGCTTCAGATTGAGCCTCTGCCTTGGCCACCACGTAGGTGGCTCGCTTGGGCTGCCAGGGCCAGGTCTTCATGGCTCGGGTGTCCACGATTCGAAGCGCTTCCAGGGCGGCGCCGGACTGCTGAGCAGCCAGCGCCAACGCCTCGTCAGCCGTAGCAGCCACGATCACCAGCGTCGAGGTCGGCGATTCGGTCAAGGCGAACCCTCCGATTCCATGAATCCGCGCAGGCGCAGCAGGGCGCGGTTGTGGATCTGGCAAATCCGCGGCTTTGTGACGTGGAAGATCTCGGCGATCTCCTGCATCGTCAATCCTTCCATGTAGTAGAGCCCGAGCAGGATGCGCTCCCGTTCGGGGAGCCGATCCACGGCGCTGGTGAGGTTCTCCAACAAGTCCGAATGGACGGCGTGCTCCGAGGGATCCGGACTGGAGCTATCGCCCAGTGTCTCGCCGAGGGAGACGGGGAGACCATCCGCGGTATGGAGGGGCTGATCGAGTGACAACATCTCCCAGGCGGCGAGCTGGGCTGACTGGTCGAGCTCTTCGGTGGTGACGCCCAATTCGTGGGCCACTTCCTCGTCCTCCGCCGGACGCCCCAACTCGGTCTCGAGCCGCGCATAGGTGGCAGAAATCGTGCGGATCCGCTCGTGTGTCCCGCGCGACAGGGCGCTTTGGGCCCGGACGGCGTCCAGAGCGGCGCCGCGAATGCGTTTCCGGGCGAAGGTCTCAAACTTGATCCCCAGAGCGGGGTCGAAACGGTCGATCGCTTCGAGCAGGCCGACCGCTCCGTAGCCCACCAGGTCATCCTGGTCCACGTGAGCGGGCAGGTGGACGGGCAGCCGGGCGACGACGTTCTTGATGATGGGCGCATACCGTTCGATGAGCTGGTCCCGGAGTTCGTGCGAGCCCGTGGCCCGGTACTTGATCCAGAGGTCCAGCTCGGCCTTCGGCATGCCGGTTGACCGCTGCGGGCTGGTCGTGGTGGTGGTTGCGGTCACGCCCTACGCTCCTCGCCTATGCGGCATTGGTCCCCCTCGCGGCTTCACCTGCCGCGGTCTGCGGCTCCGGCCACACGACGTCGTCGCCGACCACGCGATCGACGTGAGCTCCAACGGTTGGTTTCTGACCGGTGCTGGGCGGTGCGAACCGGCTGACCATGGTGCCCGTGATCCAGCCAATCAGCACGAACCCGACTAGGGCCGCTCCGGCGCGGACGGCGGACAGCTCTGCCTGGCCGCCAGAAGCTACGCCGACCACGCCCACGAGGACTCCAACGGTCCATCCAGCGGCCCACCCGGCGCGCGTGCAAGCGGCTTCTACCAGGCTCCACTCAACCAGGACGGGCCTCATTTACCGCCTCGTCCCCTCTGCCGGGGCAAGATCCCTTTCGGGGTTCATTCGTTCTCTCGTCTCCTCTGCCGACTCAAGAGTCCTTTCGGGGTTCATCGGCCGGCGCGTCCCCTCTGCCGGGGCAAGATCCCTTTCGGGGTTCATTCGTTCTCTCGTCTCCTCTGCCGACTCAAGAGTCCTTTCGGGGTTCATCGGCCGGCGCGTCTCCTCTGCTGATCCATGATCCATTTCACGATGCGATCACCGAGCGCCTCGGCTCTGTCGCCCGTGAACTGCAATGCCATCTCGTTGACGCCGCGGCGCACGGCGGGGAACACTCGCACGACTTTGGCGGGAGTCTCGACCGGTTCCGAGCCGTGGAGCGGAAAGCTCAGGCTCAGCACCGCGTCTCTCGTGAGGTTTTCCGAGGTCCGGAGGCGTCCGCCGCCGGCGCTGATGTCCATCAGTTCGGCGTCTTTGGCCACCTTGACGGATCCGTCTTCTGCAATGATCTGCATCTTGGTCTTGATCTGGACCGAGAGCCGCAAATTGGCGCGGTTGATTGCCTCCTCAGGCGGACCGGTCCGCTGGACGACCAGCCGCCCGTTCACGGTGTCCTCGACGTACTGGACCTTGGTCGTGTAAACGAACATCTTGCCGAAACCGGTGACGATGAGTTTGACGTCGGCGCCCGGTTCGGGGCTTACCGGGGTCTTATCCTCGTCTTCGGGCAAGCTGAGATAGACGTACTGGCGGTCCAGGTATTTGACGCTCAGGCGATATCGTTTCCCCGTCCCAATAATTTCAAGGGTCACGGGTTCGCCTACCACTAGGTCGCCAGCTTGCAACATCAGGCACCCTCCTTTGCTTCGCCTGGTATTGAGGTCCGCGCTGCGCCTCCGCGGCGCTGAAGAGCCGGCGCCTCATGTCGGAGCGCTTGCGCCAGCGCGATGATACGACGGGAGGCCGGTGACGACGGATAGGCCACGATTACCGGTTCCTGGCGCAGGACGGAACGGCCCACGCTCGGGTCTGTCGGCAGGCTGCCGAGAAAATCGAGCTGGCCTCCGAGGAAGCGCTCGACCACTCCGGCCAGGTTGCGGGCGACGTCTTCGGCCGCCTGGCTCGTCGTCGCGAGATTGACTACGAGCTTGATCGGCCCACCCACTCCCTGAGCGAGAGCGACCTTGACCAGGGCATAGACATCGGTGATTGATGTTGGCTCGGGGGTCGTTACCACGAGAACGTCGTCCGCGGCGAGCAGGAATCGGATCACGTTGTCCGAGATGCCGGCTGCCGTGTCCACGATCACGTAGTCGCTGTCCTGGGCAACCGCCGCCAGCACGTCGGTGGCCGCCTCCCGTCCGCGCGCCGAAAGATTGGCCAGCTCCCAGATGCCAGAACCACCGGGTAGCAGCCGCACGTTGTGTTTGCCCTCGAGGATGACCTCGTATAGCGTTTTGCTGCCTTCGACGACGTGGGCGAGGTTGTAGATGGGATGCAGCCCCAACATGACGTCGACATCCGCGGTTCCAAGATCCGCGTCGACTATGGTGACCCGCTCGCCCATGCCGGCCAGGGCCACTGCCAGGTTCACCACCAGGCTGCTCTTGCCGACGCCGCCTTTGCCGCTGGCGACTGCAATGATGCGACCGGCAGGCAGCGGCGGCGCGGTCTCGGCGGCACTCAACCCGAGCTCCTCAGCCAGGGCGCGCACGTCCGCGGCGGGATCGCTTTGTTGCATCATGCGGCCTCTCCGGCCACGAGAAGCTCGGCCAGTCGCCGTGGGGTTGCCACTTCTACGTCGGAGGGAATGCGCTGGCCCGTGGTCAGGTAGCTCACGGGTTTGCCGGAACGGTGCACCAGGGTAATCGCCGGGCCGAGGCACACCGCCTCGTCAACCTTGGTGAGGATTACCCCCGCCAGTGGCAGACTGCCGAAGGCTCTCGTGGTCTCGAGCATCTCCGTGAGCTGCGCTCCGCAGGCGAGTGCGAGGTGCACCTCGCATTCGGTCACCACGGCGAGGTACTGGTCCAGCTCCCCGAGCAGGTTCTGGTTGTTGCTGCCACAGCCGGGCGTGTCGATCAGAACCAGGTCCGTTTCCCGCAGGTTCCGTATGGTGTCCCGCAGCTCGGTCGGGCTATAGGCGACGTGAAAGGGCACGTTCAGGATCTCCGCATAGCTCTGGATCTGCGCGATGGCCCCGGCCCGGTACGTGTCGATCGTGACGAGTGCAACGCTGAAGCCTTCGGCCTGCGCGCACGTCGCCAGCTTGGCGATCGTCGTCGTCTTGCCCACTCCAGTGGGCCCGACGATGGCCATCAAGGTTGGTCGATCGCATTGCAGCGGAAGAGGGCCGGTCGTGCGCACGCGCTGCTCGAGCTGGCTCGTAAGGGCGTCGCGCGCCAGCGCGACTGAGGTCCAGGTAGCAGGGTCGCTAGAAGTAGCGGTGGCGACCACTAGCTCGAGGGCCAGTTGGTCGTCGACGTCTTGATCCCGGAGCACGTTCCACAACGGTCGGAGGGGCGAAGACAGCGCCGCCGCTTCCAGCGCGTTGAGCGGACCCTCCGCCACCAGCGGAAGGGGGTTCGTGCTGGGTGCAGGATGAGCGTTGGCCTTCCCGTTGCTGGCCAGGACCTCCACCAGAGGCTTTTGCCAGAAGCGACGGCGTACCTTGCGGGACTCGACGACGACCGCGTCCGGTCCGAGCTCGGCGCGGATGCGCTCCAGGGCGACCGCCATGCTCTCCACGAGATAGCGCCTAAGCAACTTCGACCGCCTCCAGCTCGACGGTGCCCTCAGACACGGCCTGGATCTCGGGTGGGATCTCGCCGTAAGCCATCACCGGAATGGACGCCAGCGCCCGCTCGGTGAGTCGGCGCAGCGCCAGCCGCACGCGCGTCGAGCAGAGCAGGACGGGCTGTTTCCCCTGGAGCATGAGGGATTCGACTTGCCGCACGGCCTGGCTGATAAGGCTCTGGGCGAGCTGCGGCTCCAGTGCGACCGCAAGTCCACGTTCAGTCGTCTCGATTGCCGCGGCGATCTGGCGTTCGGCGTACGGGCCGAGCGTCACGCAATGCATGACGCCCTCCTCATCCTTGAACTGATTGCCGATCGAGCGGCCCAGAGCCTGGCGTGCGATTTCGGTAAGTGCGTCGATGTCATGGCTACCCCGGGAGCGATTTGCCAGCGCTTCGAGGATCATCACTAGATCTCTGATGGAAACGCGCTCCCGCAAGAGCCCCTGGAGGACCTGCTGGACTTCTGCCACCGTAAGCACCGTCGGAATCAGATCGTCCACTAGGTTGGGCGACTCAGCGCGGACATTGTTGAGGAGCTTTTGCACCTCACCCCGGCCCAGCAGGGCTGGCGCCTGGGCGCGGAGGATCTCGGTCAGGTGGGTCGTCAGCACGCCGAGCGGGTCGACCACGGTGTAGCCCAGCAACTCGGCGCGGGCCCGGTCCTCGTTGGGAATCCAAGTGGCCGCGAGTCCGAAAGCAGGTTCAACGGTTTGGATACCCTCGAGAGGCTCGAGCGGTCCGTTCGGGCTAAGTGCAAGCTGGCGATGCGGATACACGTTCCCACTGGCAATTCCCACGCCACGTAGCTTGACCGCGTAGCCGGTAGGTTCGAGTTGTAGGTTGTCACGAACCCGAATCGTGGGTACGAGAATCCCGAGCTCCGTAGCTAGCTGCCGCCGAATTCGGCCGATGCGGTCGAGAAGGTTATCGCTGGCTTGCGGATCGACCAGCGGGATCAGGTCGTACCCAATCTCGACTTCCAGTGGGTCGACCTGCAGCAGGGTTGCCAACTGCTCGAGTTGCTGGCCCCCGTCTCCCGATTCGGGACGCCGCGCGGTACCGGACTCCTCTTCCGGGCCGGGAGGCGGGACGCCCCAGCGCACGATGGCAATCAGAAGCATGAGGCCGCCCAAAACCATAAACGGGATTCTTGGAAGGCCCGGGACGAAACCGAAGGCGAGCAGCAAAGCGCCCAGGATGGCGAACATTCGCGGGTAGGAGATCAGCTGCCGCAGAGTGTCCTCGCCGAGGTGCGAATCCGAGGCAGCGCGGGTAACCAGGATGCCAGCCGCGGTTGAGACCATCAGGGCGGGGATCTGGGTGACCAGGCCGTCGCCCACGGTCAGAATCGTGTAGGTTTGTGCGGCGTGAGTCAGGTCCATGCCCCGCTGCGCGACGCCGATCGCGAAACCGCCGATGATGTTGACGGCCACGATGACGATGCCGGCGATGGCATCGCCCCGAACGAACTTGCTGGCGCCGTCCATCGCGCCGTAGAAGTCCGCCTCCATCTCGATGCCCTGGCGGCGGCGGCGCGCCTGATCCTCATTGATGATGCCGGCGTTGAGGTCGGCGTCGATGCCCATCTGTTTACCAGGCATGGCATCCAACGTGAAGCGTGCCGCCACTTCCGCAACGCGGCTGGCGCCGTTAGTGATCACGACGAACTGGATGATCACCAGGATCAGGAACACGACGATGCCGACCACGTAGTTGCCACCGACGACGAAGTTCCCGAAGGCATTGATCACTTCGCCGGCGTTGGCTTGCAGGAGGATCAGTCGACTGGCGGACACGTTCAAGGCCAGGCGGAACAGAGTCACGATCAAGAGCAAGGACGGGAAAACCGAGAAGTCCAGCGGCCGCCGGGCATACATCGTCAGCAGCAGCACGGTCAGCGCGACGGATAGATTCAGCACCAGCAGGAGATCGAGCAGGCCGGTCGGCAGCGGAATGATCAGCATGGCAATGATCGCGACCACGCCCAAGGCGAGCACTACGTCGCTCTGTCGGAGCAGTCGGTCCATGGTGCTGACGGGTGCGGCGATCGCGGCCACTACGCGAACCTCATCCGGGGAGCCCTCAAGCGGTAGACGAAGGCCAGAATCTCAGCGACGACCTGATACAACGCCGCGGGAATCTCGGCGCCCACGTCTGCAGCCTTGTAGAGCGCCTGGGCCAGCGGGCGGTTCTCGACGATGGGCACGCCTGCGTTCCGCGCGATCTGCTTGATTCGTTCGGCGAGGAGGTTGGGACCTTTTGCGATCACTTTGGGGGCCCGGCTTCCCATCTCGTATTTGATCGCGACGGCAAGGTGCGTCGGGTTCGTTATGACCACGTCGGCCGTGGGCACCGCCTGCATCATGCGGCTCATGGCGAGGGTCCGCGCGGCCTGGCGCATGCGCTGGCGCATCTCGGGGCTTCCTTCAGTCGACCGCATCTCCTCCTTCAATTGCTCCCGAGTCATTTTGGCCTGCCGCATGAACTGCCACCGCTGAAAGAGGTAATCAGCGCCAGACAGCACCAGGAACACGACGCCCACTCGGACCATCACGTCCGCCGAGAGGTCAGCGAACCATGCGAAGCCGCCGACCACGTCACCGCGCAGCAACATGAGGAGACGGCCCTGCTCACCGGAGATCGTCTGGTAGATAACGGCGGCGATGACGATCAGCTTGATCGCCGACTTTCCCAGCTCGACCAGCCCCTGGAGGGAGAAGAGGCGCCTGAGGCCCGCCAGCGGATCAACGCGGGAGTATTTCGGTGCGATGTGGGAGGGGGTAAACATCCCACCCACCTGGATCAGATTGCTGAAGATGCCTGCCACCATGATTGCCAGGAGCAGGGGCGCCATCCCCATAGTCCCCTTCAGGACGAGGTCGATGCTGAGGAAACGGACCGCGTCGGGATCCGTCGAGAAGGCATTGGGGTGGAGCAGCGCCGTCTTCAGGATCTCCTCCAGCCCGTCAACAATGGTTGGACCGACAACCCGCAGCGTCAGCGCGGCGGCTAGCAGCCCCACGGCCGTGGTGACCTCGGTGCTGCGTGCCACATCGCCCCGATGCCGGATCTGCTGGAGCCAGCGAGGGGTTGGCGCTTCGGTTCGCTCACCGCCCTCTGGCACTACAACGTCCTCACGATTCCGACCACGTTCCCGATGCCGGTCTCGATCTGGCTGGTCATCGCTGCCAGCGTGGCGGGCACCGCCAGGCTCAGCGCGAAAAGACCGACGAGCACTTTCAGGGGAAGCCCGAGAAAGAAGACGTTGATCTGGGGTATCGCGCGAGCGACCAGCCCCGACGCGATGTCGGTCAGAAGCACGGCCGCCAAGATGGGCAGGGCCAGCTGCAGCGCCGCGCCGAACATCTCCGAGACCAGATGCCCCAGGGGGAGCGCCACGGCTTCTGCCTGGATGGCCGCCGCCAGTGGAACAACTCTGAAGGTGCGGTCGAAGGCCTGCATCAGCAGGTGGTGGCCGTTGATCACGAGGAAGAGCAGCGTCGCCAGTGTGGAATAGAACTGGTCGATCACTGAGACCTGCTGCTGACGGTTGGGATCAAACAGCTCGGAAATTCCGAAGCTCATCTGCGTCCCGATCACGGAGCCCGCCATCTGGAACGCCGTGAAGATGAGTGAAGCCACCATGCCAACGACCAGGCCGACGGCCAGCTCTCCGCCCAGCGCGGTCACCAGGGAGGGCACGTCGAGAGACGTCTCCGGCACGTTGAGGCCGTAGACCGGAAACAGTACCCAGGCCAGCAGCAGGACCAGCGCGACTCGAATCAGCACCGGGATGGATGTGTGCCCGAGCACCGGTGCCAGCAGAAACATCCCGCTGGCTCGGGCTACGAGCAGTAGATACGCCTGCGGATGCGCTACGACGGTGTTCAGTGTGTCCATTCGCCTCAGTGTCCGAATGCCGCCAGGCTCTGAAAGATGTTCGTTGTGTAGCTGAGCATCGTGGAGAGCATCCACGGGCCGGCGACTACCAGGACGATGACGACGGCCGCTATCTTGGGAACAAAAGTGAGCGTGAGCTCGTGGATCTGCGTGGTCGCCTGAAAAACGCTCACTATGAGTCCCGTCACCAGGGTCACGATAAGCAGCGGCGCGCCCAACATCAGCGCCACGGTCAGCGCTCCATTAGCCAGGTCCATGACGGTTGCTTCAGTCACCGAGCCCCTCCTCTATGCAAAGCTAGACACCAGGCCCTGGGCGAGCAGAAACCACCCGTCGACCATCACGAAAAGCAGCAGCTTGAAGGGCAGCGAGATAACGACCGGAGGCAGCAGCATCATTCCCATGGACATGAGGATGCTGGATACCACCAGGTCGATGACGAGGAACGGGATGAAAATGGCGAATCCCATCTGGAAGGCGCTCTTCAACTCACTCATGGCGAAAGAAGGAATCAGTACGTGGGTCGGCACATCTGCTGGCGAGCGCGGCTCCGGAAGTCGGGCCAGGCCGAGGAACAGGGCCAGGTCTTTCTCCCGGACCTGCCGGAACATGAAGTCGCGGACCGGAACTTCGGCCGACTTGAGGGCCGCTTCCTCCGTTTCGACCCCTGCCAGGTAGGGCTGAATGGCCTCGCGGTTGATCGTGGTCCACACCGGAGCCATCACGAAGATCGTCAGGAACAGAGTGAGACCCAGCAGCACCTGATTCGGGGGAAGCTGGGGCAGTCCGATCGCGGTCCGCACGAGGGACAGTACGATGATGATGCGGGTGAATGCAGTCATCGTGATCAGAGCCGCTGGCGCCAGAGAGAGTGCCGTGAGCAGCACCATCAGCTGGATGCCGGTGGCGACGTTCATGTTGGAGCCGACCTCGAGGCTCATTGGTTTCCCTCGTCTCGTCGGCCGAAGGCTTTCGTTATGAGAGTGAGGGGCGGACCGCCGGCCGAGACGTCCCCGGAGCGTCTCTGCCCCACAGAGAGTTCCAGATAGCGCTGGAAGGCGGACCCGCTGGTCCGGGTGCTGGCGACCAGCCCCGCAACCTCCTCGGGATCGGTGAACTCAGCCAGGGTTGATAGCGACGACTCGCTGGCTCCTACTATCAGTACCCGGCCGCCAACCTCGAGGACGTACACAGTCTTTTTTGGCGCCAGGCTGGTGGTTTCGAGCACGCGTACGGCGGTCTGAGTCAGACCTGGCGACCGGAGCAGGTAGCGCCGGGCCACTGCCGCCGTCGCATAGATCAAGGCAACGACGGCGATCAGCTTGGCGGCAATGTCCAGGCCGAGTGGCCAGCCGCCGGACTCGCTGGAGCGGGGAACCGCGCCGGTCACCGTGGATGGCGCTCCAGCCGCCGGAGCGAGCGCAATCAGCACGAGAACCATCAAGAGTGCACCACACGCAGCGAGCAGAGCCACCTGGGCTCCTCGTGCTCGGGGCCACAGACGCACTAGCGCCGCGCGCGGTTTCGTCAGGTGGTTCACGTGATGGACTCACTCCCGATGCGGGCCTGCGGCGAGACGATGTCGAGAACGCGGATGCCGAAGTTCTCGTCAACCACCACTACTTCGCCGTGTGCGATCAATCGTTCATTCACCAGGATGTCCACGGGCTCGTTGGACGGCTTGTCCAGCTCCACAACGGAGCCGGGTCCCAGGCCGAGGACCTCTCGAATCGAAAGCTGCGCCCGTCCCAGCTGAACGCTGAGACGAACCCGCACGTCGAGCAACAGTTCCATGGTCCCCAGCGGTCCAGAGGCCGGAGCCTCATCCAGCGTTCCGAACTCCACAGGGCTAACTCGGACGCTCGCCCCACGCGATCCGCGGCCCGAGCTTTCGGCCGCGGCAGGCTCGGCTTCCGTGGGTTGTTGCTGATCGTCTTCCATGGGGTCCCTACTCCTCTTCAGCTTCCGGAACGGATGCGGTGATCTTGACGGCCAGCCGGCTCCGGATTCGGCCGGGAGTGCCGAGGTACTTCACTCGCCCGTTGACGAGCAGCTCAACGGGTAGGTCGGGACGGGAATCGAGGCGCACCACATCGCCCACGCGCAAGTCCAGCAAGTCACGAATCGTGAGCCGGGTAGCTCCGAGCTCGACCGCGACCGGGACTCCCACCCGGCCCAGGCTCGATGTCACCTGTGCCTCGGCGTCGGACTGATTCGCTCGCGGAGACCGCGAGAACCAGACCTGTGCATTCAAGTTGTCGACGATGGGCTCCAGCGTCGAGAAGGGCAGGCAGACCCGGAGCTGGCCGGTGGCCTCACCCATGTGAACTTCAAAAGTAGCCAGGCTGACGATGTCGCTGGGTAGTGCGATCTGGGCAAACATTGGCAGCAGCACGGTGTTTTCGAGCTGTGGCTCCAGCTCGGCAACGTTGACCCAGGCGTCCCGGAAGGCGGTGAGCACGGAGCGCGTCAGCCGGCCTAGCAAGGCCAGCTCGATATCCGTGACCTCGTGGTCCAACGCGGTGGGGCCCATGCCGGTGCCACCGGCCAGCCGGTCAAGCATGGTGAACCCGAGGTCTAGGTCGAACTCGATGATCATGTTTCCGCCCAGCGGATCGAGGCGGACGATGTTGAAGATGGCCTGATCGGGGCTGCGAGCCGTGTAGCCCTCATAAGGCGTCTGTTCGAGCGCGGTCAGGCTGACCTGCACGTTGGTGCGCAGGGCACCCGAAATTGCGACCCCCGACAACCGTGCGAAGCTCTCCTGGAGCAATTGCAGCGTGCGGGTCTGCTCCTTGGAAAGCCGCTCCGGCTGGCGGAAGTCGTACTCTTTGACGGTTGGGTAACGACCCGTGACCGCGCCAGGAATTCGACGGCCGGGCTGCCCCTGGGCCAGCGCTTCGATCTCAGCTGGAGACAGCTGAGGCGCCGGTGGAACCGCCGAGTAGTCCTCTTGACTCATTGGACGACGAAATCCGTGATGTAGATCTTGGTGATGTGGTGGTCGTGGCCCAGGATCGGGTTGAGGAGCGCCATCAACTCCTGCTTGAGCTGGTTCTTGCCCTCGGGAGTCACGAGCTGGGCCATGGTCTTGGCGCTCACGACGCTCGTCAGGACATCGTGAATCGCGGCGGACTTGGGAGCTAGCTCTGCCTCGAACTCCCCGTTGAGCTCCTTGTACCCTTCGGCCGACGCCTTCTCGAACTTGTCGGTCGCCGCGGAGAACTGCAGCGCGATAGCCAGCTTGAGGTAGCGGCGGGCGTTTGTGTCCGCCAGGTTGAAGATGCGCTCCTTAACATGGAGGACGCCGCCGTCGTACTCCGCGGGTACGGGTGCGGGCGCCGGAGCGGCGCCGCTGCTGCTGCCGCCAATCAACACTCGCAAGAGCAGGAAACCTACCAGCACTCCTCCGACGACTCCCACCAGGAGAATCGCCAGGCCGCGGGTATTGCCGAGAACTGCTGCCATCTACAGTCTTCCTCCACTGGGTGGGGCTATGCCGGTGCCGGCCGCCGGCCCGGTCACGTACGCGGTGGTGGGATCGAGAATCACTATCTCGGCCCGTCGGTTAAGGGCTCGGTCGCGGGCGGTGGCGTTCTGCGCAATCGGGCGCTGGTCGCCAAAGCCGGCGGCGATCAGGCGCGCTGGAGCGAGCCCGTTGGTCTCAAAAAAGCGGACAATGGCCACCGCGCGTGCCGTCGAAAGCTCCCAGTTGGTGGGATACCGAAGCGAAGCGGTGGGAATGTTGTCTGTGTGCCCCTCGATGCGCAGATCGTTGGGCAATTCCCTCAGCGTCGTGGCTAGCTCTCGAAGCACCGCCGTCCCCTCGGGAGTCAGCTCGGAGCTGCCTGAGACAAAGGCGACCGTGCCCGAGATGGCGATGGCAACCCCCTCGGGCCTCTGTGCGATGTACGAGATAACGTCCGGGAACGGGCCCTGCTGCTCTAGCCGCTGCGCCTCGAGCTTGGTCAGCAGGTTCGACGTGGCCGGGTTGTTGGAAGTTTCCCGTATCTCCTCCCGTATGACGCCGGCGGGGATGATCGAAGACGAAGACTGCCCGGTGAGCACGCCGGTGTTGAACGCTTGCGAGAGTGATCCCTTCAGGTCTTCGAATTTCTTCAGGTCCACGTTCGCCAGCGCGTACAGGATGACGAAGAAAGCGAGCAACAACGTGATGAGGTCCGCATAGGTCAGCAGCCAGCGCTCGCTGCTGCCGCCGCCTTCGGCGTCAGCAGCCCGCCCGCGGCGCCCGTTAGCTGGCATGTTGCTTCCTCTCGCTCACCGGCCGGTCCCGAGCAGGTCCACCGCGGGGTTCAGGATGATGATCTCCGCGCGGCGGTTAAGACTGCGGTTCGCGGCCGAGTCATTCGGCGCCACCGGCCGGGAGCTGGAGTAGCCGAAGGCGCTAAGCCGATAGGGGGCAACGCCCGCGTCCTCGAGGAAGCGAGCGATCGTCACGGCCCGGGCCGTGGAGAGCTCCCAGTTGGTGGGGAAGCGGTCCGAGCCGGGGAGGATGTCGTCTGTGTGCCCCTCCACGCGGACGTCGTTCGGCATGTCCCGGAAAACTTCGACGAGTTGGGCGATGACGGCCGTGCCGACCGGAGTCAGCTCGGCGCTGCCCGAGATGAAGAGGAGAGTGCCGGACAGGGAAATGGCAATCCCCTCCGAGCGCTGACCGACGAACTGCACGGCCTGCTCGAAGCGGCCGTCCTGGTTCTGCAGCGCGTCGACCTGGGATTCGACCTTCTGGGAGCTCGATACCTCCGCGAAAGAGACGTCGCCGGAAGAACTGATCGAGCCGCTCGTCTGGATGGACTGCGTGTCCTCGCCCTTCAGTACGCCGACGTTGAAGGCCTCCGAGAGGGAGCCACGCAAGTTCAGGTACTTCACGATGTCGGTGTTCGAGATCGCGTACATGATCACAAAGAAGGCGAGCAACAAGGTGATGAGGTCGGCATAGGTGAGCAACCAGCGCTCCCGGTTCTCCTTTACCGGCGCCTCGACGCGTCCGCGTCCCCTAGCGGCGGCCAGCGCCGGCCTCCTGTCTTGCGCCCTCTTCGCGCGGGCGGATGCTCGGGGCGAGGTAGCCCGCGAGCTTCTCCTGGACGATGCGCGGGTTATCGCCGGCCTGGATAGAGAGGATGCCCTCGAGCATCATCTCGCGCCCCGCCACTTCGGCCTCGCTCTTGCGCTTCAGCTTGCTGGCGAGGGGTAGCCACAGGATGTTTGCGGTGCCGACGCCGTAAAGCGTGGCGATGAAGGCGACCGCGATGGCTGGACCGAGCCGGCTTATGTCGCTCAAGTCGGACAGCACGGAGACGAGGCCCATGACGGTGCCGATGATGCCCATGGTGGGCGAATAGCCCCCCATGGCCTCCAGCAGTTCGTAGCCGCTCTTGTGCCGCTCGCGAAGCACGGCGGAGTCGATCTCCAGCACGGTCCGCACGACCTCGGGGTCGGTCCCGTCCACGACGAGCATGATCCCCTTCTTCAGGAATTCGTCCTCGATCTGCGCGGCCTCGTCCTCCAACGAGAGCAGGCCCTGACGGCGGGCCTTCTCGGCCAGCCGCAGGAACAGAGCGACCAGCTCGGGACCGCCTTCGGCCGCCCCGGACATGGATTTGATGAAGAGCGAAGGCAGTCTCATGAGGATGGGAAGCGGGAAGCTGACCATCGCCGCGGAGATCGTTCCGCCGAAGACGATGAATCCGGCGGAGATGTTGAGGAGAGGCGCGAAGAAGACCGGGAGGCCCCCGAGATTCCCCATGTGGTTCTTTTCCATGTAAAAGGCAATCAGGAGACAAGAGAGAGCCAGTACGAGGCCGAGAGGCGTGCTGAAATCGAATCCGCCGCTCTTGACTGGAGTTGGTGCTGCTTCGTTTTCGGCCACTCTGGACCTCCCCGGCTAACCCTGTGAGATTTCTTCGCGAACCAGCCAGAGGATAGCTCGGCGGTAGCCAATCACGCGATCCCGAAGTTCGTCCAGGCCCTCTTTGACCACCATCTTCTTGCCGTTCGTAAAAGTCAGCACCGTATCGGGCGTTGCCTCGGCCATTTCGAGCAGCTCAGGGTTGATCAACAGGGCCTTCCCGTCCATGCGGGTCACGTAGATCAATTCGGCACTCCCTCCCGACTGCTCTGTACAGCGTAGCGCATGAGCTCGGTCGTATTGCGCAGGCCGAGCCGAGAGATCATGCGGGCCTTGTGTGCCTCGACCGTGCGGACGCTGATGTAGAGCTCCGCGGCTATCTCGCGGTTCGGCCGGCCGGCCGAGATCAGCCGCAAGAGCTCGCGCTCGCGAGCGGTCAGCAGGCCCTTACCCGCCATGATTCGCGGGTGCCCGGACTGGTCGCGGCGGCCCCCGTTGCTGAAGAGCCTGCGAGTCGCGCCCGCGGCGATGTAGACATCGTGCTCGAGGACCTCGCGCAGGGCCATGAGCAGCTCGGCACCGGTAGACTCGGTGAGGACGAAGCCGGTTCCTCCCTGCTCCACGAGCGCGCATGCCTCCTCAACCCAGGCGTCCGTGGCGATCAGCAGGAGCTTGGAAGTGGGTGACTGGAGACGAAATTCCCGCATCGCCTGGGCGAGTCCGGAGCGCGCGAGATCGGCATTCATCACGATGATCGACGGCTGCAGGTGCGCCGCCATCCCGACGGCGGCGTCGAGGTCGCCCGCCTCGCCGACGACGGAATAGGGATCGGTGCCCTCGATCAGCGAGCGCAGGGCGTCGCGCACGAGACCCCGGGGTTCGGCGATCAGGACGCGCACCTGCCGAAATGGGCCAGGTTCCGGCCAGTGGTCAAGATCATGGGTCGCGGTGGCCCGACGGCCGGCGCTTACAGCCTGGACCATCGAGGGCCTCCCAGCTCACCGGTTTCATTCGAACCAGAGGCTGCCTCTCTGGTGGCATTGCGTCCCATTCACACCCTCCTTCCAGAGCACCCACTGCTCCTGCCGGGTCCACCCGGCTCTGCGGGGGAGTATAGGAAGGGTTTCACCGGATCACAGTCCCCCTCAGCATGAACGTCAGTCACCCATAAGGTGATTATCATCCACCCAGAAGGATGACGATTCTGTGAGGGTTTCACCTACCTATGCATTGTTGTGTCAGCCTTAAAGATAGCAACTACCGTATATGACCAGTAAAGAGGGTATTATTTCCGGGCGCGGGTTTGCCGTACGTGTAATCGAGGGAACCCCTAAGTTACCTAGGGGCGACGTCGTCCGTGGAGTTCGCAAGGTGGTGACCCTGAGCGTTGAAAGCGTCATTGGGAAGGGGGCGCGCACTGAGCATGAGGAATGGGGAGACGGGTAGGTGCCGGTAGAGGTCAAGGTCAGGCACGAGACCCTGGTCATTCTCCAGGACCGGACCTTCCTGGTGACCGACCATCGGGGGGAAATCGATCCGGATAGCGAGCAGGGGCTTTTCGCCTCAGACACGCGCTTCGTGTCCTACTACCGACTTACTCTGGACGACGAGCCCTGGCGCCCACTGGGCTCCGCGATCGTCAGCCATCACGCCGAGCGGCTTCACTTTGAGAACCCCGACATCGTCACCGAGAACGGGACGATCCCGGCCGGACAGCTCAGCCTGAGTGTCATGCGGTCCATCGCCGACGGGATGCACGAAGATCTCGACATAACGAACTACGGGCGCGAGGCCTCCGAATTCCATTTCGAGATCTCACTGCGCTCTGACTTCGCCGACGTCTTCGAGGTTCGGGAGCATCGTCTGGTGCGGCGCGACCGGGCTCGAAAGCGGTGGTTGTCGCGCACACGGCAGTTGGTGACGTCCTACACGAACCTCGGTTTTCGCCGGGAGCTGACCTTGCGTCTGGAGAAGTGCACGTCCGCGCCTCGGTACACGGAGGGGCGGATCATCTTTGACATCACGCTCGCCCCAGCCGCGTCGTGGCACGCCTGTGTCGCCTATGTACTCACCGACGGCGCTCGCGTCCGCGAGCCGCTGCATGGCTGCTACGGGATTCCTGTGGGCGACGACGTTATGGACGAGCTGCAGCGCGAGTGGCTAGGAGCCACTACGGCGCTGGCGTCATCGAATCCGGAGGTGGATCGGATCTACCGCCAGTCCATCGAGGACACCGGCAGCCTCCGCATGTACGACGACGACCTCGCACCCCAGGTCTGGCTGCCGTCGGCCGGAGTTCCGTCATTCGTCGCCCTTTTTGGGCGGGATAGCCTCATCGCCAGTCTCCAGAACCTGATGACTTACCCGCTGCTGGCGCTGGGCGCTCTCCAGAAGTTGGGCGCCTACCAGGCCCAGGAGTTCGATGAGTGGCGCGATGCCGAGCCGGGCAAGATCCTCCATGAGCTACGGGTGGGCGAGTTGGCGCACCTCAATCAGATACCCCACACGCCTTACTACGGGACCGCCGACGCCACGATCCTGTACTTGATCGTGCTTCACGAAGCGTGGAAGTGGCTGGGCGATCTGAACCTGTTGCGGGTGCATCAAGGGACGGCGCTCCGATGCCTGGAGTGGATCGACCGGTACGGTGATCTGGACGGGGATGGATTTCAGGAGTACCAGACTCGCTCGTCGCGAGGCTACGAGAACATGGGATGGAAGGATTCGGGAGACGCTATCGTCTACCCGAATGGCAGCCTGGTCGCATCGCCCAAGGCCCTCTGCGAGCTGCAGGGGTACGTGTTCGACGCCAAGATGCGGATGGCCGAAGCCTTTGATGCCCTCGGCGACCACCGGCTCGCAGCCGGCCTTCGGGAGGACGCGGCCGAGCTTCAGCGGCGCTTCGACGCAGCTTTCTGGAGCGACACCATTGGCTGCTATGTACTCGGGCTCGATCCGGCCAAGCAGCCCATTGAGACCGTGGCCTCGAACGCGGGTCACTGTCTATGGAGCGGCATCGCCAGTCCCGAGCACGCGGAGCAGGTAGTGGAGCGACTGCTACAGGAAGACATGTGGAGCGGCTGGGGTATCCGCACGCTGTCGGCGAAGAACCCGGCCTACAATCCCTTTTCCTATCAAAGGGGGTCCGTCTGGCCGCATGACAATGGCATCATCGCCCATGGGTTCAAGCGGTACGGCTTTCACCGCGAGGCCAACCGCGTTGCCCAGGACATCTTCCGCGCCGCCAGCTATCACGAGTCGTTCCGGCTGCCCGAGCTCTATTCCGGAGCTCCACGCCAGGCGACCGGGTTTCCGGTGCAGTACCGGGGGGCCAACCTCCCCCAAGCCTGGGCGGCAGGCAGCGTGTCTCATCTCCTGCAGGCGATGCTCGGGCTGCGGGCGGATGCGCCGGCCGGGCGGCTCTGCGTCGATCCTGCCCTCCCCGATTGGCTACCGGAGGTCACGTTGAGTCAACTGCAGGTAGGGGAGGGGCGGATCGGTCTCCACTTCTGGCGCGAGGGAGAGATCACCCGCTGGGAGGTAACAGACCAGGATGGATCTCTGCTCGTGGTCACGGAGCCCTGGGCTCCGTGGGGCGGCGGGCAGGGTTCGCGGCCACTGGGAGAGCAGAGCCGCGCAATCCCCTCGGCCTCGAGGCCTTGACCAGGGCGGCGAGAGCCGAAGTCTCGCCGGGCAACGAATCGCCCGTCGCCCCTCCGGCTGAAGCATTTTCGGCCCATTGGCGCCTGCGGTGGAAGCTCGCGGTGGGTCTGCCGTTGCTGATCGCGGTGCTCGCGGGCACCGTTATCTTCTCCGCGGCCCAGGGACCGGCAGCGATCTCCTTTGGATCAGTGGCTTCCGTTCTGCTCCATGGGCTTGGCGTCCCAGCCCTCGGTTTCACGCCGACCGAACAGCGGATCGTGGAGCAGATTCGGCTGCCCCGGGTGCTGGCGGGTGTCCTCGTCGGGCTGGCGCTCGGGGTTGGAGGCAGCGTGCTGCAGGGCTTGTTCCGCAACCCGCTTGCCGATCCGGGCGTCATCGGCGTATCCAGCGGTGGCGCCCTGGGCGCTGTCCTTGCCATCAGCACCGGGCTGGCCGCCGCTCACGTGCTGGCAGTACCTCTCGCGGCCCTCCTGGGCGCCCTGACGGTGGCGTTCGTGGTTTTCGGTGTGGGTCTGCACCGGGGCCCCAGCCCCATGCTTTCGGTGGTCCTTGCCGGTCTCGCGCTGGGGGCCATGGCGAGCGCCTTCACGTCGCTGGCCATTTCCTTGACCGAGGACCTGGAGCGCAACCGCGCGATTCTGTTCTGGCTGATGGGTGGGCTCGATAACCGCGCGTGGGACCACGTGCGACTCCTGGTGATCCCGGTGATCCTGGGGGCGATCATCTGCATCGCCGCGGCTCGCGAGCTCAACCTGCTGCTCATGGGCGAGGAGTCTGCGCTCACCCTCGGCGTGCCGGTGAGCAAGGTGCGCGTTTTCTTGCTGACGATCGTGGCCGCGATGACCGCCGTGGCCGTGTCCGTGAGCGGGATCATCAGTTTTGTCGGCCTGATCGTCCCTCACGTCGTTCGCCTGTTGGTGGGGTACGACCACCGGCTGGTGATCCCGTTTTCTGGACTGACCGGCGCCATCTTCCTCGTGCTGGCGGACGTTGGAGCCCGGACCTTGATCGCACCGGCCGAGCTGCGCGTCGGGATCATCACGTCCGCGTTAGGCGCTCCCTTCTTCCTCTATTTGATTTTCCGCCAGCGCCTCGAGCGGTCCCGCCTGTGAGCACCGTGGAGGAAGTGCTGTGCGCTGTTGGCGTTTCGTACCAGGTCGGGGAAGCGACCATCCTGGACGACGTGTCCCTGAGTCTGAGGACGGGTGAGCTCGTGGGACTGATCGGCCCGAACGGAGCCGGAAAAACGACGCTCATCCGACTGCTCGCCGGGACCTTGGCGCCGAGTCGCGGATCGGTGTGCCTTGACGGGCGGGATCTGCGGGGGCGGGACCGCCGCACCGCCGCCAGGAACATCGCCAGCGTGGCACAGCGGACCGAGGTCGGGTTCGATGTGACCACGCTGGAGTATGCGCTGCAGGGGCGGCACCCGCACCTGGGCCGTTTTGAGCTGGAGGGGCAGCGTGATCTGGACATTGCCGAGCGTGCGCTCAGCCGGACGGGCACGAACGCTTTCGCGAGCCGGTCGCTGGTGGCCCTGTCCGGGGGAGAGCAGCAGCGCGTATTCGTGGCCCGGGGGCTGACCCAGGAGCCCCGCGTGCTCCTGGTCGACGAGCCGACCGCGAATCTTGACCTGGCGAACCAGCTTCGCGTCATGGAGGTCCTCCGCCGCCTGGCCAGTGAGCGGGGGCTCGCAGTGCTGCTCGCGTTGCACGACCTGGGTCTGGTGGCCCGCTATGCCGACCGACTGGTGCTGCTTGCCAATGGACGCATCGTCGCCCAGGGTGAGCCATCCGCGGTGCTCGACCCCGCCGCGCTGCGGGCAACGTTCGGCGTGCCGATAGCGGTGCGTTGGGATGCCGCCGGTCCGTCGGTCACCGTCGGCGTTGACGCCGTGTTGTCACCCATCTCCGAACCGACGGAGGATGCGCCCCTCGAGGATCTCTCCGAGGAGGGCCGCGCCCGCAAACGTGCCGAGCAAGCGGGAGTGCGACAGCACCCGGAGCGCCGGGCCCAGGGCTTGGTGATCGTCAACACCGGCAATGGCAAGGGGAAGACGACCGCCGCGCTGGGGCTGATCTTGCGCGCCTGGGGGCGAGACCTGAAAGTCGTCATGTTCCAGTTCATCAAAGCGGCAACCGCCAACTGGGGCGAGAGCCGCGCGGCGGCTCGAGTTGGGATCGAGATGGTCCCGCTGGGCGCCGGATTCACGTGGATGAGCC
>JACQOR010000103.1 GCA_016202435.1 Chloroflexota bacterium | reverse complement strand
GTGGAACCCTTGACGTCTTCGGGTCGTAAGACAGATCTCCAAGGGCTCCATCTGTTGCAAGACCGCATTGCTGAATGCCGCGCCTGCCAGTTGGCGGGTCATCTTCGAGAGGCGCGCCCTATCACCGCGCTCGCGAGGGATGCTCGGGTCATGGTCGTTGGTCAAGCGCCTGGGCCCGTGACCCATCGCGAAGGACTCCACTTCGCCGGTCCCGCCGGTCGGACCCTAGCCGGCTGGCTCGAGAGGGCGGGATTCTGTCCTGGCGAGCAGCACAAGTGGCCTTACTTGTCCGCGGCCTGGCTCTCTTCGCTTACGCGATGCTTCCCCGGACCGAGCGGGTCAGGCACTGGAGACCGCGCTCCGTCGCCAAAAGAAATAGCGCTGTGTCGGCCATTCCTGGAGGAAGAGATCTCTCTGGTGGATCCGGACGTCATCGTGCTGGTTGGCGCGCTGGCGGTGCGCGCATTTCTCGGCAACGTCAAGCTGGAGGACGTTGTCGGCAGGCGCCTCGAGCAAGACGGTCGGGCGCTAATCCCCCTTCCTCACTCGTCTGGGGTCAGCCGCTGGGGCAATCGCCCCGAGAACCAAGCAAAGATCGAACGAGCCGTGGCATTGCTCAAAGCCGAGCGAGAGCGGCTCGGGCTCTAGTCCGCCGGGCTACGCGCCCGGCGCGCGGTACGCCACGGTCTTCTTGGTAGCCGCGTCCATCTCTTCGGGAGTGATGAGCACGGTCGTCTTAGTGACTACGGCGCCCGAGGCGGTCACTGACAACGCGAGCGCCGCGGCGCTCGCGTTGTCAGGTAGATCCGCGATTACGTAGGTGTCGGTCTCGCCGAACCCGAAATAGAACGCCTCAAGCCTGCCGCCAAGGGACGCGACCGTTTGTTCCACGGCTCCCGTGCGGCCTGATCCTCCCTCGCGCAGAAGACCCTTGACTCCCTCGTTGGTGAAGGACGACTCGAACAGGTACTTCGGCATGGTTTTGCCCTCCTGGCGTGAACGTTACGGAGAATAGGTCAAGGGCTTTTATAGCAGGAACATGTAGCCAGAAACGCCTTGCAGCGAAGTCGCGGGGAGTCTCCGCAAGTGGAGCAGAACATCAGAGGGCCCGGCCTCTCCGCTGGAGGCGCCCCGTCACTCTCCGGCTGGGGCGCCCCTCCCTGTCTCCGGTCGACTGGTACCCCCCGGGGGACTCGAACCCCCGCCCCCGGCTCCGGAGGCCGGTGCTCTATCCACTGAGCTAGGGGGGCAGACACGCTCGGGGTCTGAACCGCGAGGGGTCGTTGGAGAGGTCCCCTTTGGCCCAGGCCACACCTGGTCGGACCCCGATTATACGGAATGACCCTACGTGTCTCGTTGACTCAACTGGCGATGGACATGGATGGTGCGCTGAATCACGGTGAGGTTGGTGACTACCGCGAGGATCCAGATCGCGGGAGCCAGCAGGAGATCTGAAAACAGTAGTCCGACAGTCAACAGGAAGACGCGCTCGGTTCGCTGCAGCAGACCGATCTCGCAGTCGACGCCCAGTCCCTCCGCCCGCGCTCGGGCGTAGCTCACCATGAGAGAACCGAGCAGCGCGACGGCGGTCGCCGCTGCAAGCCGCAGGTCTCCTCGTAGAATGAGGCTCCCCATGAGGCCGAAGAGGACCGCGGCTTCCGCATAGCGGTCGGCAACCGAGTCGAAGAAAGCTCCAAACCGAGAGACCCGACCCGTTGCCCGGGCTACCGCGCCGTCGAGGGAATCGAAGGCGCTGGCCGTTATGAAGGCGAGAGCGCCCACAGCGTAGGAGCCGGAGGCGATCACCGCGGCCGCTGCGACGTTGAGAACCAGGCCCATGGCCGTAAGGGCATTGGGCGTCAGCCCCACCGCACCCAGCGCGCGCCCGATGGGCAACATCGCGAAGCGCCAGCGACCTTTGACTCTGGCCCAATAACCGCCCAAGCCCTTCTCCGGCGGGGGCGGCGTCAAAGTGTCAGCGGGTGAGGAGATGAGCGACTCCAGAAGCTACTCGTCGCACGCGTCGGAAGCGCGGTCGCCGCAGCCGGCTGAGGAGCGCGCGACGGTGAATAGTTTCCGTGTAATAGTCCAGCACCTCGGATCCGACCTGTTGCCAGTCGTACCTTCGGGCTGTTTCTCGCCCCTTCTCGCCGAGGCGCGCTCGGGCTCCGGGATCTCGCAGGGCCCTGATGAGCGACTCCGCTAGCTGACCCGCATCCCTGGGAGGCACGAGGAGCCCCTCTTTGCCGTGCGTCACTACCTCCCGGTACCCCGGAATGTCCGTCGCCACGATCGGAGTTCCGGCTGCCATAGCTTCAAGCAGGACAATGCCGAAGCTTTCTCCTCCGGTCGAAGGAGCGCAGTAGATATCAGCCGTCTGGTAGTAGCGCACCTTGTCTTCATCGGAAACCGGGCCGGTAAACACGATATCGTCGGATCCACGGGCCTGGACGAATTTCTGGTAGTGGTTCAGGGCTCTGCCGCCACCGGCTACTACCAGTCGGGCTTCAGGCACCGCTTCCCGCACTCGGCCCCACGCCCGAAGCAGGTGGCTGAGCCCTTTGCGCTTCTCGAGCCGGCCCAGGAAGAGGACGTTGAGGCGCCCGTCCTGGAACCTCGCGATCGGAGTACGTCGCCGCTGGAAGTACTCCACGTCTATCCCGTTGGGGATGACGCGATACTGGCCTGGGAAATGCTCTCCGACGAAGTCACGCGCGGACTCCGAAACAGCGATCTTTCCGTCAAGCTTCCGAAAAAAATACTCCAGGAATGGCTTGGCTGATAGGTAGGCGAGCGCTGAGCGCCGAGCCGTATGGAACGTGCCCACGTTCGTGGTGCGCGAGGAACGCAAGACCGCTAGCGGCAAGGTCGGCAGCAGCGGTTCGTGCAGATGGACGACGTCGAACGCTCCCGAGGCGAGCGTCTCTCGGACATCTCGGCTCAAGCGGGCGCCAATCGCAACGCGCGCGACCGAACCGTTGGCGGGCAGGCTTACCGGTGTCCCGAGCCGATGAAATGGGAGGTCAGTGGGAGCTTCATCGGAAGAGCAGGGCGCGATGATGTGGACCTGGTTGCCAGTTCGCCGCAGCTCGTTCGCCAACTGGCTGACGTGAGAGGTGACGCCGCCCGGATATGCATAGTCATACGGAGAAACGAGGGCGATTTTCATGGCAGCGGTCTGTTGACGCTCCGGACCTGAGCTCCCGCGCGTGGGTGTTCTGGGATCGTGAGCAAGTCCGCCTCTGCTTGAAGCGCCGCTTGCCGGCCAATTCTAGCTGGAGGGAGCCTCGGGCCACATCGGGCGGAACATGAACCACTGGTCTGGATAGTCACGAATGACCTGCTCGAGCCAGGAGAACATCCGCTGGGTCAAGGTCTGAACATCGTTGTCCCGGTTGCCGGTTTCGGGGACGACGATCTCCGGAGAAACTCCGGCGATGTACTGGTTTCCTGAGCGGATGATGTAGCCGCCGACGACGCTGGCGCCGGAGCGAACGGCCAGAGCAGCAGCCCCTCCGGGGACTTGAGTTCTGCGGCCGAAGAACTCTATGGTGACGCCCTGGTCCTGCACCGGCCGGTCGAGGAGCACCGCGAGGATTTGGTGGTCGCGCAACACCCTGAGCGCGCGGAGCATGGCCGATCCCATGGAGATCACGTGCAGGCCGGCCGCGGCGCGGGCCTGCTGCACCAGGCGGTCCCACCGCGGAGGACTGAGCGGCTCGGTGATCACGCTCACTGGGAATCCGCGACGCGCGAGCAGCGCGGCTCCGAGGTCGGAATTCCCGATGTGTCCGCCCACGAAGATCAGGCCCTTGCCTCTGTCGAAGGCTTGAACCAGGCGATCCCATCCTTCAACCCGAAGCTTCTCCTGCTCGCCCTCGATGAGCTCGTCTCCGAGCCGCATCATGTCGATCAGGTACTTGCCGTAGTTCACGAAGGAACGGCGAGCGATGCGACGGACCTCAGCGGGATTGGCCTCCGGCCCGAGCACCTGGGTCAAATTCTGGATGGCGCACTCTCGCTTCTCTTGCCAGAGGCCGAAAACAACGGTTGGCGCGAGGAGCTCAGACAGACCGTAGCTGAACCAGAGCGGCAACCAGCGGGACAGCCACGATCCGACCAGGTGGAGCCAATAGATCATTCCCCGCGCTTGACCGCCGGAGCAGGATCGTCGGCGATGAACTCCTCCAGCATGGCGTGGGC
>JACQOR010000101.1 GCA_016202435.1 Chloroflexota bacterium | reverse complement strand
GTATCAGGCATGGCGAATTCGAAGGGCAAGCGCGCCCAGGCACGTCAGGAGGGCCGTTCCCACCAAGCCCGGGGGCGGTAAACTCGGCGCGACTGCCAGCGATACCAATGCCACCGCCCCAACAGCGGCGAGAAGCACGGCATCCGGCCGTCCCCGCCACGCAAGCGCCGAGGATGAGAACCCCGGATAGCCGCGAAGGCGCATGGCCGCGTACTGTTCCGCGGCTAGCTCGTTGGCTCGAATGACGGTGAGACCGGCGATGAAAGCGTTGCGTCGGAGCCCTAGCTGCCAGGGAACGGGGTTGCCGCGCAGCTGGAGCGCCTGCCGCGTTTCGAGGCCGCGCCCGAACAGGATAAACGCCGACCGATAGGCCAGGAGCAGCATGTCCGCGATGGTTCTCGGAAGCACGCGGCGAAGGGCTCGGAACAGCTCGGTGCGCGGCGTGGCGCAGACCAGCAGGAGCATCGTCACGCTGGTGATCGCGCCCTTCTCGACGATCAAGACCGCGGACTCCCACGTGCCCCCGAGCCGGGTGGTCGCGAACAGGGTCGACATGAGCACCGGCGCGAGCGCGAGACCCAAAACGGCGCGCAGGGGGAGACGGGAGCTGAGCAACGCAGCGAAGACCGCGGCACATACGAGGGACAGCCCGACGGCGCTGCGGCTGGCGACGAGGACCGCGACCACAAGCACCACCGAGAGCAGCTTGGCCGGTGTCGAAGCCCGGTGCAGCCAGCTCGAGCCGGCGTCGGCCCAGCGGTCGATGGCGAGAAAGTCGATCATGGCCGGCTCGTCACCGCGGCCGGCAACAAGGAGGGGCGTACCCGGCACAGGAACGCGACTACGGTGCCGACGACGACCGCCTCGAGAACCCAGCCGATGGCCCCGAGCACGAGAACCAGGTTCGCATAGATGCCGAACCCGGGCGCGTCCGCGCCGGCTTGCTCCAGGAAGTCCTCCTCAGCGAGCAACGAGACGTCGACGCTGCTGAGCCACACAATCCCCAGGAACGTGAACGTTGCCGCCGCGAGCGCCAGAATCGAGGCTGCGGCGGCGGCAACGCCCCCACCGGACGGAGTTCGGTGGAGCGATCTCAGGGCGCGGAAGGCAAGGTAGCCGCCGACGGTCTCAACCCCCAGTACGACGGTGTTCAGTCCCAGGAGCGTGATGGACCCGTCGCCGAGGAGCATGCGAAGGAGGTTGAAGACGAAGGTCGCGAGCAGGCCGTAGGCGGGCCCGAGGACGATGCCGGCCAGCACGGTGAGATGCGGCTCATAGCCGAGGGGAACGATCTCGAGCGACATGACGATCGTCATGACGGCCGCCATCGTGCCGGCGAGAGGGATCAGGCGGAGCGAATCGCCGCTTCGGGTCGACCAGAGGGCCAACGTCAGCGCCGCAATGGCTAGAAGCCAGCCGCCAATCCACAGCCATGGGGGCAGTACGCCGTCCGGAACCATCATGTGGGTCAAAGTCAGCTCCCGCGCGCCAAAATCGGGGCCCCTCGCCCCTTCCCCGCGACAAGCTCACGGGAGGCCAGGATCAGGGCAGGCTCTAGCCCTCCCCCGCCAGGGCGGAGGGGACTTCGACGCAGCACGGCTGCGTGCAGGCAACGGCATCCTGAAGCGAGGCGAGGACGACCTCATGAGCGCTGCCGAGCAGGGTGCCAACGCTGGGGTGGGCGAAGCCGTAATAGACGCTTCGCCCGGCGGCCCGCCGCGCGACCGCTCCCGCCGCGTGTAGCGTCGCGAGGTGCGTGGAAACGCTGGACTGGGCAATGGCGAGGCGGTCCGCAAGATCGGAGACGCGCTGCTCGCACGATTCCAACTCCTGAAGCACGACAAGCCGGGGCTCATCTCCCAGCGCCCGGAAGAGTCGAGCCTCCATGGCCAGGCCGTTGGTAGGACGGAGCATACCGTTCCTCCATTCGGAAAGTGCCCTATTCTAGACTTCGAGATATCGGAAAATCCAGATGTATTTTCGTATCGGGCCTGGCTATGGAAATGGCGGGATTAGGGGTCTCCGCTAACGGAGACGGCTATACGACTCGGCCCCAAACGTCGATGGAGATGGAAGGGCTACAGTACTGCCCTTCGGTCCTGGTGTGTCGCGCGAGCTAGCGGGAGGCAAGGCCGCCCTTGGGGAATGCCCGGATGAAGAACCGGCTCAAGCTCGGTGTCCTGCTGGGCACGACAGCATGCGCCACGGTCCTGGCCATTGCCATAGCCGGCGGTTCCGACCGCGCTGAAGCCGCGCCGGGGCCAGCGGTTCGAGTGACGCCCGCGCCCCGCATCAGGGTGGCCGCGGCAACCAGCACCGTGGGTCCGTGCGCACCGCCATATGCGTGTGCCTGGGGGCTCAATTCCTCAGGCCAACTGGGCGACGGTTCAGCCATTGACCGGACCACCGCGGTTCGGATCGGGTCCCTCTCCGCCATCCGGACCATCGCGTCGGGGAGCAGCCACAATCTGGCTTTGAGAACGGACGGTACGGTGTGGGCATGGGGGGAAAACGGCTCGGGGCAGCTCGGCAATGGGACTACCACTGACCGTCGCGCGCCCACTCAGCTGAGTGGGATCTCGGGGGTGTCTGCGCTCGCGGCGGGTGGGAGTCACAGCATCGCCATGAGAAGCGACGGCAGCCTCTGGGGCTGGGGCGGTAACAGCAACGGGCAGATCGGCGACGGCAGTACCGCCCAACGCATGGTCCCAACCAAACTGGGCACTCTCGGCAACGCCAGCGCCATTGCCGCGGGAGCGTCCCACAGCCTGGCGGTAAGCGATGCGCTGGTGTGGGCTTGGGGGCTCAACGACAGAGGTCAGCTGGGGGACGGAACGAATACTCAGCGAGTCGAACCCGAACCCGCGAGCGGACTCACCGGGATCGTTACCGTCGCGGCCGGCGATTATCACAGTCTCGCGCTCAAGAGTGACGGGACCGTCTGGGCCTGGGGCGGGAACGACAGCGGCCAGGTCGGCATCGGCGACACGGACGACCGCAATGCTCCCGCGCAGATCCAGACTTTGAACGGCGTCACCCAGATCGCAGCGGGTGGCCGCCACAGTCTGGCTCTCCAGAGTGACGGGACGGTGTGGTCCTGGGGGGAAAATGGCTCCGGGCAGCTTGGTAACGGGACGACGACCGATTCTTCGCGACCGGTCGAGGTTGCCGGGCTGGGCACGATAGTCCGTGTGGGCGCGGGCGGCAGCCACAGCATCGCCTTGCGTTCGGACGGCGCAATCTTGGCGTGGGGATCAAACGCTTTTGGGCAGCTGGGCGACGGCACGCAGACCAACCGGCTTACGCCCGTGGCGTCGACCGGTGTTACCGGGGCGACAGTAGTAGGCGGCGGCGGCTCTCACAGCGTGGCATTCTTGCTCTCGACGCCCACGCCGACGAGCACTCCGACCCCGACACCCACGGCGACCGCGACTCGGACCGCGACGCCGACCAGAACCCCCACGCTCACCAGCACGCCCAGCTCGACGCCGACGCCGAGTCCCACCGTTACCCTTTCGCCGACGATCACGCTTTCGCCGACGATTACGCCTTCGCCCACGATCACGCCTTCGCCCACGATCACGCCCGAGCCCTCCGCGATCCCGACGGATGTGCCCGCAGCGCCGCTCTCGCAGCCGGTCATCCTGGTGCCCGAGTTGGTGCTGCCGCCGACGGAGCCGAGCCCGGACTTCTTCTTCACGTTCCCACCGGTCCCGCAGGCCCTGGAGTTCGAAGGGTTTCCGGCTCCGATTGGGGGCGAAGAGGGGCTGGGTCCCATCGCTACCGTACCCGTGGGAGCAGTGCTAGGAGCGAGCGACCTGGGCGATCGGTGGACGTTGTTCGCGGAGCTGCCGCCCGACGGGTTGGCGGCGGGTTTGCCCGGCGTGGTCTCCGTGTACTCCGCGGGTTTTCAGAACGAAGATCCCGAGTCGGCGCTGGGGCCGGAGCCCGCGACCGTGGTCTATTCCGTGATCGAATGGATCTCCGGCGCGGGGGAGATGCTGGAGTATCCGCTGGATCAGCCCACATCTGATCAGCTCTGGCTCGAACAGCTGTTGGTCCAATTGGGGCAAACGCCGCCAGGCGAATTCATCATGTTGCCAGCCCCGGCGGCCGGGAACCGTTCGCAGGCCTACGCCTGGAGCGTCATGGCGTCCGAGGGGGCTCAATCCGTTCTGGGTTACGAAGCCTCCTTCTGGGTAGGAGATCACCTCGCCATGGTCGTCGTCGTTGGCGCTGACGCGAACACCGTTCAGGCATGGGGCGAGTGGGCGGCAAGCGTGATGGCAGAACGGTTGGGAGCCCTCCCGTCCGAGGCATCTCCGGCATTTCCGCTGATGTAGACTCTGCCCCATTCAGTACTTCACGGATGGGAGAAGAGTGCGATGGAATACCGGTCGCTGGGAAATTCGGGACTGCGAGTCTCGGTGTCAGGGCTGGGTACCAATAACTTTGGTGGCCGGGCAGACCTGGAGCAGACCAAAGCGGTGATGGGCAAGTGCCTGGACCTGGGTGTGAACCTGATCGACACCGCCGAGTCGTACGGGCGGGGCCTTTCCGAGGAATACATTGGGGTGGCGATCAAGGGGCATCGTCAGGAAGTGCTGATCGCGACCAAAGCCGGGGCGAGTGGACGACCCGGAACCACGGGCCGCGGTTACCTCCGCAATGCCCTGGAGGGCAGCCTGAAGCGGCTCGGCACGGACTACATTGACCTCTACCAGATTCACTATGCGGACCCGACGACTCCGATCGAAGAGACGCTGGCTGCCCTCGACGACATGGTGCGGGGCGGCGCGGTGCGGTACGTCGGCTGCTCCAACTTCGCGCCCTGGCAGGTCGTGGAGGCCCAGGGGGTGGCGACGACCTCCCACTTCACGCCCTTCATCTCGGCCCAGAACCAGTACAGCTTGCTGAATCGCACGGTGGAGCGGGAGCTGGCGCCGGTCTGCATGAAATATGGGCTCGGGATCATGCCCTACTCGCCGCTCGCGGGGGGGTTCCTGACCGGAAAGTACCGGCCGGGCGAAGCTCCGCCGGAAGGGGCGCGCCTCTCCAATCCCCAGCAGGCCAGCCGTCAGCTCACCGATGAGAATTTTGCGAAGCTCGCCCAGCTCGAGGCATTTGCTGAGGAGCACGACCACACGGTGGGCGAGCTGGCGCTGGCGTGGCTCGCCTCCCAGCCGCACGTGCCGTCGGTTATCGCGGGCGCAATGACGCCCCAGCAGGTGGAGGAGAACGTCAAAGCGGTGGAGTGGCATCTGGCCGCAGAAGAGCTGAGGGAGCTCGACGAGGCCACGGGATGGGAGCAGCCGGGGCGCGGGGGGATGCGTTAGAGGGAGGGGCAGGAGGGGAGCTCTCGCTACGCGATCTCGACGTCGGCTTCTTCGATCTCGCCGGCCGCGTCGATGTGGAAGGCGCGGAGCTGCGGGCGGTCCTCTTCCATCAGGGAGCAGATGAGGCACAGGGCGTCCGGATACCAGTGGGCGGGCCAATCGGAGACGTCGGTGGGTGACGGATAGGCCTGGGTGTGCGTGTGGGAGTGGTAGAAGCCGAGCAGGTCCATGCCGGCCTCGTCGATGGCGTCGGTGATGCCGAGGATGTCTTGCGGGTCCATTGAGAACCGGGTACGCGGGGTCCTGGCGACGTTCCGCGCCTGGTGGACGATCTCCACCTGGCCATCGCGGCCGGCGAGGATGCCACAGATCTCGTTGGGGAACCCGGAGCGCGCATGCGCCACGATGGTGTCGAATTGGTCGCGGCTGAGTTTGATCACCAGAGGAGCTGGTCTCCGAGGTCGGCGCTGGCCTGCTCGATGGATTTCGTCCAGACCTGGGTGCTGAGATACTTCCAGCCGGCATCTGCGAGGAGGACGACCACGTTGCCCTGATCCAGCCGCTGGGCCACGCGCACCCCGCAAGAAACCACGGCGCCAGACGAGATGCCGGCGAAGATGCCCTCCCGCCAGAGCAACTCCTGGGTAAACCGAACCCCGTCCTCACTGGACACTACCATTTTTCGGTCCAGCAGCGAGAGATCGAGGATAGGCGGGATGAAGCCCTCATTCAGGTTCCGCAGCCCCGACACCAGATCGCCCAGATTGGGTTCCGCGGCGATGATCTGGATCCGGGAATCATGCTCCTTGAGACGGCGCGAGACCCCCATGAGGGTCCCGCCCGTGCCGAGGCCGGCGACAAAGGCGCTCACATCCGGCAGCTCGTCCAGGATCTCGACGGCCGTGGTCTCGTAGTGGGCGCGGGGATTGGCCGGATTCCCGTACTGGTAGAGGAGCACGTAATCGGGGCGGTCCATGGCCATCCTCTGGGCGACCTCAATCGCACCGTTGGAGCCGCGTGAGCCCTCCGTCAACACGATCTCGGCGCCGAAAGCTCGCAGGACGTGGCGCCGCTCCTCGCTCACGTTCTCGGGCATCACCGCGACGAAACGGTAGCCTCTCAGGCGGCAGATCATCGCGAGCGAGATGCCCGTGTTGCCGCTGGTGGATTCCAGAATCGTGCAACCGGGCGCTGTGCGGCCGTCCCGCTCCGCCTGCTCGATCATGGCCAGGGCGACGCGGTCCTTGACGCTACCGGTGGGGTTCTGGCCCTCGAGTTTGGCGAAAATACGCACGCCTTCCCGCGGGCTGAACGACTTGATCTCGACGAGCGGGGTGTGGCCGATCGTCTCGAGAATGGACGAGTAGGGCAACTGGTGCTCCGTGACACAAGGTTGGTTGGGTAGCCGGGGGCCTGCCCTCCGCCACGTCCGAGCGGGCCGCAACGACCCGCGCTACCTAGCGAACGCCCGCTTGCCCTTCAAGGTTGTCTGTCACGCGGTACTGGCCGCCGGCAACCGCGGGAAGGATCGCCATGCGATCGCCGTCTGCGAGCTTTGTATCCAACCGGTTGAGGTAGCGAATGTCTTCGTCGTTCACGTAGATGTTCACGAACTGCCGCACCTGTCCGTCGTCATTCAAAAGCTCGGTCCGCAGTCCGGGGAACCGCGACTCCAGGGAGGCAATCGCCGCGGATACGGTGTCCCCCTCCACGTGAACGACGCGCTCCCCGCCGGTATGGGGGCGCAACACCGTGGGCACCTGGATCTCAACGCTCATGCACGCCTGCTCCGAATCTCCAAAGGACTTTATAGGAAAGGCCCGCCGGCCCGCCCATTTTTGGGCGGCGGCTCCACCCCCCGAAGGCCTCCCTTCTCCCCAGGAGAGGATCTGGACGTGAGCGCTTCACCCCCCAGCCCTCCCCCACGAGGGGAGAGAAGCTAGCTCAGGGCGGAGGCAGCCGGACCACCGCAGAATTCTTCGTAGTCGATCAGCTCGGTGATGCTGGGCTCATCGCCGCACACCGGGCAGCTGGGATCTTTGCGGATCTTGACCTGGCGAAACTCCATGGGCAGCGAGTCAAAGATGAGCAGCCGGTTCACCAGCGGCGCGCCCTCGCCGAGGATGAGCTTGATCGCCTCCACGGCCTGGATCGAGCCGATGATTCCGGGCAGCACGCCCAGCACGCCAGCCTCGGCGCAGCTTGGAACGGCTCCCGGTGGGGGCGGCGACGGGAACAAGCAGCGATAGCACCCGGACCCGGGCTGGAACACGGTTGCCTGGCCTTCAAAACGGAAGATCATGCCGTCGACCAGCGGCTTTCTCAGGAAGTAGCAAGCGTCGTTGACCAGGTAGCGCGTCGGGAAATTGTCCGTGCCGTTCACCACGACGTCGTATGGGCCAATGATGTCGAAGGCGTTGTAGGAAGTGATGGGCTCGTTGTAGGTGGCAAGGACCAGATCGGGGTTGATCTCTCTGAGCCGGTCTGCGGCCGACTCCACTTTGGGGCGGCCGATGTCGCTGTGGCCGTGGAGGATCTGGCGGTGCAAGTTCGACAGGTCGACGACGTCGAAGTCCACGATACCCATCTTCCCCACCCCGGCGGCGGCGAGGTAGAGCGCGGCCGGCGAGCCCAGGCCGCCGGCCCCCACGAGCAGGACGCTGGAGTCCAGCAGTTTGCGCTGCCCCGTGCTGCCCACCTCGGGCATGATGATCTGGCGCTGGTACCGGCGAATCTGGTCCAGGGTGAGCGCTCGGGCGTGTCCATTCGTTTGCATCTACTGAGTTACCTCCGCCAGGGGGTGAGCCGGCCAATTACTAGTGAAAGTATAGGATATACGTCTTTTGTAGCCGTGAGGGGAGACTGGTTCCCCGCTTCGCTCGGCGTGGCAGCGGACCATGCTAGAACTCGATGCTCAGGTAGCGTTCGCCGGTATCTGGCAGGACCGTGACCACGACGTGGTTGGGACCCAGCCGCTGCGCGATCCGGGCCGCCGCGAGCACGTTGGCGCCCGACGAGACGCCGACGAGGAGCCCCTCTTCGCGGGCTAGGCGCAAGGACATCTGGAGGGCTTCGCGATCTTCGATCGTCATGATCTCGTCGACGATCGTGCGATCGAACACCGTGGGTATGAAGGTCGCGCCGATGCCCTGGATGCCATGCGGCCGCGCCTGGCCCCCGCTCAAGAGGGGTGACCGGGCCGGCTCGACCGCCACGACCAGCGTGTCCGGTTTCATTGATTTCAGCACCTGTCCGACGCCGGTGATCGTGCCCCCTGTGCCCACGCCGGCCACGAAAGCGTCTACGCGGTCGCCCATGGCCTCGAGGATTTCCTTGGCGGTGGTCCGTCGATGCGCCTCTGGGTTCGCAGGGTTCTCGAACTGCTGCGGCATGAAGTACTCGGGATGCTCGCGTAGGAGCTCCTGCGCGGCTTCGACGGCTCCTGACATGCCCTCTTCTCGCGACGTGAGAATGAGCTCGGCGCCGAAGCGGGCCAGCAGCTTGCGCCGCTCCAGGCTCATGTCGTCCGGCATGGTCAAGATCAGGTGGTAGCCGCGGGCGGCGGCAACCATGGCGAGCCCGATACCGGTGTTCCCGCTGGTGGGCTCCACGATGGTCGCGCCGGGCGTGAGGCGGCCGCTGCTCTCGGCTTCGAGGATCATTGCCAGCGCGATACGGTCTTTGACACTCCCGCCGGGGTTGATCGACTCCAGCTTGGCGTAGACGTCGGCCGACGCCTCGGGAACCACCCGCCGAATCCGGACCAGCGGCGTGTTTCCTATGAGGTCGAGAATGCTCTCGGCGACGAGGGGTCGGCTGCCGGTGGGCGGCGGAAAGGTTTTTTTCAGGTTCGGAGCTTCCAATTCAGCGGGCATCGTTCCGGCGGGAGAGTCCGGTTCGCGACTGCTATTCGTGCCTGACTAGATGTGATACATGCTGCGGGATTCACGCTGGGCCTGTCGATCAACCAACTGCTCGAGGCTCACGCTCCGCAGCGTCCGGTGGGTTCCCTCCGCGAGGTCCTGCCAGACATCCTGGAGGGCACACGCGGTCGATACTGTACAGGAGCCGTCGTCGCCCAGGCAGGTACCGAGGCTCTGAGTGCCCTCGATTGCCTCCCAGATCTGGTCCAGGTCGATGGCGGAAGGTGGCCGGGCCAGCTCATGGCCTCCGGACGGCCCGCGCACGCTCCGAATGAGGCCGGCTCGGCGCAGACTGGTCAGAAGACGCTCCAGATACGACTCAGGAATCTGCTGGCGCGCGGCAATCGTCGCGCTCTGCGTCAGCCCTTCTCCATAGTGCTGGGCCAAGTCGATCATCGCGCGGGCACCGTAATCGGTCCGCATCGGGACGCGCAAAGCTATTCCCCGGATTGTTGAGTGTCAGGCTCCGGATTCTACTGGATAGCAGCGGCGACCAACTGGCGGCCCGGTTCCGAACGAATCGGATCATGACCGGGGACGAGCGGCACTTCCGGGTCTTGCCGCCGGTCTCCGGCGGCAGCTTTGTGCTGCTGCCCCAGGATGAGTTCTAAGCTCCGCCAGCCATGGCGGGCACGATGGAGAGCTCGTCGCCGGACTTCAAGGGCGTGTCCAGTCCGTCCAGGAAGCGGATGTCTTCCCCATTGACGAAGAGATTGACGAAGCGGCGGACCTCGCCGGTCTCGTCGAGAACGCGCTCTTGAAAGCCGGGGAAGCGGCTCTCGAGCTCTTGGAGGCATTCAGCCACGCTCGGAGCGGCAGCTTCGACGTCAGCGAGGCCGCCAGTGACCTGTCGCAACGGGGTAGGGACGCGGACCTTGATACTCATCGGGAGCTCACCCTCTCCTGCTCCCTCCCCCATCGAGGGGCAGGGAGCAGGACGGGGTGGAGCCTAAGCATGGACGGGCTCCAGGGCGGACTGGGTGCGAAGCGCGGCTTCGAAAGCGTCCATGGTGGACCCTATGGTCACTGAGATGCGCGAGGTGTCGGCGACCGCCTCGGGCGTCTTGAGTCCGTTGCCCGTGACGTACACGACCACGGTTTCATCGGGATCAAGCTGGCCGGACTCCGCGGCCTTCTTGAGCACGCCAATCGCCACGCCGCCCGCGGTCTCGGCGAAGACTCCTTCGGTCCGAGCCAAGAGCTTCATGCCGGCGACAATCTCTTCGTCCGAAACCGAACCGGCGAAGCCGTTCGTCTCCCGGATGGTCTTCAGGCAATAGTAGCCGTCCGCCGGATTCCCGATGGCGAGCGATTTCGCGATCGTCGAGGGCTTCACCGGCCGAACCGTGAGGCTGCTCGCTTCATGAGCGGCCACGATGGGCGAGCAACCGGCCGCCTGTGCCAGGCCCATGTGGGTGTGGGCGGTGGAGATGAGCCCCAGGTCGGACAGCTCCTGGAAGCCGCGCGCGATCCGGGTGAACAGCGCACCGCTGGCCGTGGGGACGATGACGCTATCGGGGGCCCGCCAGCCCAGCTGCTCTGCCACCTCGTAGGCGAGGGTCTTGCTGCCCTCGGCGTAGTAGGGCCGCAGGTTGATGTTGACGAACGCCCAGCCGTAGCGATCCGCGATCTCGGCACAGAGGCGATTTACGTCGTCATAGCTCCCGCGAATGCCTACGAGGGTGGGACCGTAGACGGCGATATTCACGATCTTGCTCGGCTCGAGGTCGGCCGGGATGAAAACCACACATTTCATGGCAGCCTTCGCCGCGTGGGCCGCGACCGCGGCTGCGAGGTTGCCGGTGGAGGCACAGGCAATGGTGTCGAAGCCGAAGGCTCGAGCCCGGGTGGCCGCCACGGTAACGGGTCGGTCTTTGAAAGAGAACGAGGGGTTGACGGTGTCGTTCTTGATGTAGAGGTTGCGAAGGCCGAGCAGCCGGCCCAGGTTCTCGGCCTTCAGCAGTGGGGTGAACCCGGTCTGCAGGTCGACGACCGGCTCGTCCTCGACCGGAAGCAGCTTGCGATAGCGCCAGACGGACTTCGGCCCGCGCTCGATTTCCTCGCGGCTGATCGAGGCCCGGATCGCGGCGTAGTCGTATGTGACTTCGAGGGGGCCGAAGCAGGCCTCGCAGACGTGGAGCGGCGCGAGGTCATACTTGGCCCCACACTCGCGACAGACCAGGCCTTGCGTATATCCCATTCTCTACTCCAGGTAAGCTATTGCCATTGGGCCCGCCCTCCGCGGGGTTCAGCGGTGGGACCTCCTCGCTTAACCTCTCCCCCGGTGCGCGGGGGAGAGAGACGAAGGCCGGGAATGAAAAATCCCCCATCTGGGTAGATAGGGGAAGGTGGCGCAGTGATACTCGCCTTCCTTCCCTTATCTTCTCCGATTGCTCGGAGCGGAATTGGCACCGTTCCACGGGCCTGAGCGCCTCAGGGCCTGTGGAGGTTGCCGGGTTTCACCGGGCCGAATCCCTCCACCTCTCCTGATAAGGGCGGAAGCTCTATTCACTTGTAGCGCGGACTCTAACAGGGGCGCTGTCCGTGTGTCAAGAATCGCATTCCGGTTATCATTGCGGTTTATTCTGGCGCGAAGCGGCGAAAATTTGCCTGAAAACGTGACGTTGGCTCCTCGCGAGACCCTCGCTTTGATCAGGACGACAGCGCCGGCGCTCGGGAGGATCCATGGAAATCAGCACCAGCCCCAGCTACAGCATCACGATGCGGTGCGCCATCGAGAATCGCCCCGGCATGTTCGGTCGGCTGGCCACGGCGATCGGCGAGGAGGGGGGCAATCTCGGGGCTATTGATATTTCGAGCGTGAGTGCCCACACCCTGGTCCGCGACATCACGGTGAATACTCATGACGAAGCTCACGCGCAGCGGATCATGGATCGCGTGAACGGCATGGACGGCGTTCGGGTCATCCACGTCTCGGACCGCACGTTCTTGATGCACCTCGGCGGCAAGATCGAGGTCAACAGCAAGATTCCCATCCGGACTCGTGATGACCTCTCCATGGCCTATACGCCGGGCGTCGCTCGCATATGCCTGGCCATCGCCGAGGACCCGGCGAAAGCCTGGAACCTGACGATCAAGCGCAACACCATCGCCGTCGTGAGTGATGGAACCGCGGTGCTGGGACTCGGAGACATCGGTCCCTTTGGCGCCATGCCGGTGATGGAAGGCAAGGCCATGCTCTTCAAAGAATTTGCTGGTGTGGACGCCTTTCCCATCTGCCTGGACACCACGGATGCCGAGGAAATCGTCGAAACGGTCGCCCGGATCGCGCCCGCATTCGGGGGCATCAACCTCGAGGACATCTCGGCCCCGCGCTGTTTCGTCGTCGAAGAGGCCCTCCGGAAACGCATCGACATTCCGGTCTTCCACGACGATCAGCATGGGACTGCGATCGTCGTGTTCGCAGCGCTGATCAATGCGCTCAAGGTCGTCAACAAATCGATGGAATCGATCCGCGTCGTGATGCTTGGCGCCGGCGCGGCAGGGATCGCGTGCGCCAAGATCTTGCTGGCCGCGGGAGTCAAAGACGTCATCCTCTGCGATCGTGAAGGAGCCATCTATCGCGGTCGCCAGGAGGGCATGAATGCCTTCAAACAGCAGATGGCAGAAGAGACCAACCCCAACAACGTCACTGGCAGCGTGAACGACGTGCTGGCCGGGGCCGACGTCTTCATCGGGGTCTCGGGACCCGGCCTGATCCGCCCGGAAGCAGTCGCGAAGATGGCGAAGGACGCCATCGTGTTCGCGATGGCCAATCCGACCCCCGAAGTCATGCCGGAGCAGATCCGTGACCACGCGCGCGTCATCGCCACCGGGCGGTCGGACTATCCGAACCAGATCAACAATCTGCTCGCGTTCCCCGGTGTGATGCGCGGCGCACTGGATTGCCAGGCCCGCTACATAAACGAAGAGATGAAGATGGCGGCTGCATGGGCCATCGCCGCCGTCGTTCCTGATGAAGAGCTGGGTGACGAGTACATCATTCCGAGCGTCTTCAACCGCCGCGTCGCCGTCGAGGTGGCTGAGGCGGTGACGGCGGCAGCCTACGAAACGGGTGTTGCTCGGCGGGATCGCCGCAACGGCGAAGAGGAGGACTCCGGAGCCACGCTCCGAGTCGCCGTCCAGGGGTAGCGCTCGACCTGGTCTCGAGTCATGGATCACGAGATGCGGCGGAGAAGGTCTGGGCGGGCGGGGCCAACTCCCTCTCCCGCCGCGGCAGGAGAGGGACACTTCGACTGCAACTCCGGCTTTCGCCAGGGAACTGGCTCGGGAGCCTAGGCCAGCGTGACCGTTGTAGTCATCACCACCGGAGGCACGATCGCCTCGCGGCCGGACCCGGCCACCGGAGGCGTGAGGCCGGCGCTTACCGGGGAAGAGCTGGTCCAGGCCGTACCTGGCCTGGACTCAGTTGCGAACGTCGAGGTCAACCCCTTCGCGAACGTGCTTGGCCCAGCCCTTGCTCCTGAGGATCTTTTCGCGATAGCGAGCCAGGCTCGCGCGGCGCTGAACCGAGCCGACGTGAGTGGCGTGGTGGTGACCGCCGGAACCGGGATCATCGAAGAGGGCAGCTACCTTTGTGACCTGCTCAACACCGGCGAGAAGCCAATTGTATGGACGGGCGCCCAGTTCAGCGCCGACATGTGGGACTCGGATGGACCGCGAAATCTCCTGAATGCCGTGCGCGTGGCCGCGAGTCCGGAGGCGGCCGGGCTCGGTGCCGTGGTGTGCTTCAACCAGGAGATCAATGCCGCGCGCGACGTGGTCAAGACTCACAAGACAAACCTGTCGACCTTCACCTCGTTGGATCTCGGCATCCTCGGCCGGGTAGACGAAGACCGCGTCGTCATTGCCCGGCGCCCAGCGCTACGCCGCGCGTACGAAGCGCCCAGGATCGAGCCGAACGTCGACCTGATCAAGCTGGTGGCCGGATCGGACGACCGTTTCTTCCAGACATCGATCCAGTCGGGGGCCGCGGGGATCGTGGTGGAAGCTTTTCCGGGTGTGGGTATCATCTCACCCGGCGCGCTGGCCGGCGTCCGCGGGGCCCGCGAGGCCGGGATTGCGGTCGTGCTCTCCACGCGCTCGCTCGAGGGCCGCACAAGTCCCAAATACGGCGGCGTGATCGGCGCCCGAGATCTGGTGCCGCTCGGCGTGATCCTGGCCGGCGATCTTGCCCCGGTGAAGACGAGGATCTTGCTCATGGTCCTGCTGGGCCTGACTCGTAATAACGGCGAGCTGGCGCGGCTGTTCGCGGAGGCGGCGCCCTAGCAGGCAGGGCTTGTGCAAAAGGCGGCCAGGCACGGCCTGGAGCAAAAGGCGGACGAACTTTATGATCCCCTCGGCGTCGCAGGCGCGGGACGTAGCAGGCATGGTCATGGTAACCGCAGCGAAGGATCGGTCCATCTGGGATTACGGATTCTTCGGCCGACGGGCCTCAGAATGACCGGGACCCAAATGGACGCCGTCCCGCTGGTCGCGTTTACCCGGGGTCCGGTGCTGGAATCGATCCACTATGGGTCCGTCGCCGTCGTCGACGCCGAGGGCAGACTCATCGCGAGCGTGGGAGATCCCAGTCGACTGACGACGCTCCGCTCCGCGGCCAAACCATTTCATGCCATGGCCGTCATCGAAACTGGAGCCTTCGACCGATTCGGCGGAGGAGGGGCTCAGCTCGCTTTGATTGCGGGCTCGCACAGTGGCGAGCCTCGCCACACCGAGATGGTGGCCGACATGCTAGAGCGGGCAGGGTTCTCTGCGGACGTGCTCCAGACCGGGACACACCTGCCGTATCACGAGGCAACCCGGGAAACCCTCCTTCGCCAGGGCCTCGATCCGTCCGTGTTGCACCACAACTGCTCGGGTAACCACTGTGGAATGCTCTGGGCGTGCGCCCACCGAGAGTGGGACGAGCGGACCTACGCACGTCCGGATCACCCCTTCCAGCGGCGCATCCGATCCCTCGTTGGTGTCGTGTCCGACTGGCCTGAGGCCGAGATGCCAGTAGGCGTCGATGGGTGTACCGCGCCCACGTTTGCGCTGCCCCTCTGGTCGCTGGCCGAAGCGTATGCTCGCCTCTCAGCCGGCCAGGGACTGACAGAGACTCATGCCGCGTCTGCCCGCCGGGTTCGAACCGCGATGCTCGAGTACCCGGAGATGGTAGGCGGCGAGGGCCGATTCGACACTGAGCTGATGGTGGCCGGCAAAGGGCGCGTGCTGTCCAAGTCTGGCGCAGAGGGTTGCCACGCGTTGGCACTGCTGGGTGGCGGCTGGGGCATCGCCCTGAAGATCGAGGACGGCGCGTCGCGAGCCGCCCCCGTCGTCGCCATGGAGGTGCTTCGCCAGCTGGGTGCGCTGGACGCGGGGACGGCGGACCTCCTCGCGGGCCACGGCCGTCCCATCGTCCGTAACTATCGCGCCGAGATCGTTGGCGAGGCCCGCCCCCTCTTTAGCCTTACGTCGCATCGATGATAGGGTGCTGGCCAGCAACTCCCTCCCCCCGTGCGGGGGAGAGTCGGGGAGAGGGGGGTCCTCGCGCGCGACGAGAAATCCTGGATGTCTTTCCGTGCCCACCGGAGTAGCACCCTCACCCTACCCTCCCCCATCCAGGGGGAGGGTTTATTAGAGAACGGTCTCTTCCCAACGTGCCACCCAAGGGAAAGGCTTTCAAGGCGAGCCTCCGGCCCCCACCCATCAAGGGGGAGGGTTCTTGAGGTTCGCCTGGGTGATCGTGGTCGCGGCGCTGGGTCTGTCGGTCGTCAGCTACGTGATCCATGTGTGGTCGCTCCTGAGCTTCCCTTACGATATCGACCCCGGCGAAGGATTCGACGTGAATGGCGCGGTCCGGATTCTGGCCGGGCGGGCCCTCTACGGCGACCCTTCCTCGTTCCCGTTTTTCGGGCTGAACTACCCGCCGGTCTACGGGGGACTGCTCGCTCCACTGGTGGCGCTGTTGGGCCCATCCGTTTCCGTCGGGCGATCAGTTTCAGTACTGGCGGGAGTCGGCATCGCCATCGTGGTGGGCCTGGCCGCGCGAGTGCCCAGGCCTGCGCCGCTGGCCCCACTCGTCGCCGGGCTGGCGTTTCTCACGTCTGCCTACGCGTTCCACGTCACGCCGCTCGCCCGGGTCACCTCGCTCATGTTGTTTCTGGGAGTCGCGGGCTTGTTCTGTCTGGAGCGCGCTGCGGAATCGCCAGGCAGCGCCTGGAGGCGGCGGCGGCCAGGCGGCGCCGGGAGGCAAGGGGGGAACGACTTTGTGGTCACCACCACGAGGCGGGCGCGGGACGTCCCCCTGCTACTCGCGGGGGTCGCTCTCCTGGTCGCGGGCGTCTACACGAAGCCGGTCGGGCTCGACGCGGCCGCTGCCGGCCTGGTCTATCTCGCCGTTCGGCGACCGCCGGACTGGCCTCTGGCGATCGTCGCGGCGCTGAGCCTCCTGGTGGGGCTGCATCTCACGCTGGAGTGGGGAACCGCGGGCCGCTATGGAGACGCGGTGTTCACAGCCAACGCCTATGCCTGGGACGGGGAACAGGCGCTCGGCTACTGGCGCAATTTCCTGGAGACTCACGCTCCGCTCCTGGCCCTCGGCGCGGCAGCCGCCGCCGGGCACGTCATGAGTCGCTGGTTTACCGTGTGGGTCTTCTACCTGGGCAGCGGCCTGGTCACGGCGGCAACCGCCGGGCGCTGGGGGGCGGGGGAGAGCTATTTCCTCCCGATCGTGATTGCGTGCTGTGTCCTGGGTGGCCGCGCCCTGGCCTGGAGCACAACGGGAAGCCGACGGGGGGAACTTCTCGTCCTGGGCGCCTTTGGCCTCTTCGTGGTTAGCGGCGGCGTGGGCCCCTGGCCCTTGAGGAACCTGGTGCCGGCCTGGGACCGAGGGTTTCAGGCCCATGCTTTGGGCCACGACGCCACTCCGGCCGACTGGACCGCCGGCGACCAGATCGTCGCCTTCGCAGCGGCGGCGCGCGGCCCCGTCCTTTCCGAAGCGGCCGGGTTCGTGCTGGCGGGGGGAGGAGAGGTTGTGGGCAACCCGATGCTGCTTCGGGGCCTGTCGAACCACGGGCTCTACGACGTCGGCCCGCTCACGGACGCGCTCCGAGGCCACGCCATCAGGCGCGTGATCCTCCTCGGCCAGTGGTATCCGCCAGAGGTGCTGCAGGTGATCGGAGAGCGCTACGTGCAAGTGGGGCGAGTCGAGGTCGCGGGAAACGTCTACCTCCTCTATGAGCCCCGGGAGTGAAGCGGGCAGGGCCGCGGGGCCTATACTTCGCGCCGGCACGAGACAACGCATCAGGAGCGACATGCAGACCCGGATCATCGCGACTCTCGGGCCGGCGAGCGAGACGGAAGACGTGCTGTTCGCGATGCTCGCGGCGGGCATGTCTTACGCCCGGCTCAATTTCTCCCACGGGCATCCTGACGAGCACCGGCTGCGGGCGGAGCGTGCGCGCGAGGCGGGGCGAATACTCCGGGGGCCGATCGATCTGATTCAGGACCTGCAAGGTCCGAAAATCAGAACCGTGCAGGTCCCGCGGACTTGGCTCGCGGAAGGGGACGCCCTTACGCTGGGACCTGTCGGCGCGTCCGGCGTCCTCCCCATCTCCGAGCCGGCGGTGCTCGCCGGCGTCCAGGCCGGACATCGGATCTACCTCGACGATGGGGCGATCGAGCTCGAGGTGCTCGGCACAGGGTCCAATGCCGCGGAGTGCCGCGTGCTGGTGGGAGGGGTCATAGAAGGCAACGAAGGCGTGGTGTTCCCATCGAGCACCATCGACCTGCCGGCGCTGACGGAGCGCGACCTCGAGGATCTCGACGTGGGCCAGGAGCTGGGGGTCGAGTGGGTCGCCCTGTCCTTCGTC
>JACQOR010000100.1 GCA_016202435.1 Chloroflexota bacterium | reverse complement strand
TCTAATCGGCAGTAGGGAGTGCAGCGGTGTGTAAACTGCTGTGAGCGGCTCCTCATTCGCCTCTGGGATGGGCCGTAAATGTTCCTGCTCTGGTTCGCCGCCCTCGTCATCGCCTCCTGGTCCGTCGGCGATTTCGTGACGGTCAGCCACCCCATCACCTGGGACGGCCTCGCTTTCCTCCAGATCGGTATCTCCGTGCTCGTTATTCTCCTGAGCTACGTGATGCTCGCCGTCACCTTCCCCGCCCGCTGGAAGCGCCGCCGCTAACCCCCTCGCCCACTCACTTCAATCGACGCCGCGCCACTCCCCCGATAAGGGGGGAGTGGGGATGGAGCGAGCCGCTCGGCACGACAGCACGACATCGGTAGTTGGCGCAGACTTTGGCGAGGAAAAGGCTGAGCGAGCGCTATCGGCGACAACGAACCCGCTAGCCCTGATGAAGGGCAACGAAATGGGGATACGCGTCCGAAAGAGTCCCGCAAGGGTGGTGGTCCTCGGAATCCGAGGCGAGCCGTTCCGGCTACGGCTGCTCGACCCAGACGAGGGCCAGCTGCTGAGGGATCGTGGGATCTCGCGGTGTTCAGGGGCTCTGGGCGGTTAGAAGACGCCAACTCTCCTTCCTCCTCTGCCACGAAGGGAAGGGGTCGGACGGGCGAACGGCCCACCGACTGGACTAGACGCCTGAGGCGATCCGGCTCTGCGCCGCCGCTCCCGGCACGGGGAAGGATTGGCCGAGCTCGCGGACGTCGTCGCGGATTCGGGCCAGGGTGGCTTCGTCACCCTTCTTGGCGGCCTCCACGCCGTCGTTGATCCAGCGTCCGACCTGACGCATCTCCGCTTCCTTCATGCCCCGGGTGGTGATGGCGGGGGTGCCGATGCGGAGGCCGGAGGGGTTGAACGGGCGGCGCTTGTCGAAGGGCACGGTGTTGAAGTTGGTGACGATGCCCGCGCGATCCAGGGCCTGGGAGACGACCTTGCCGGTCACGTCTTTGTTGCTGAGGTCGATCAGGATCAGGTGGTTGTCGGTGCCGCCGGAGACGAGGTCGAAGCCAGCCTCGAGCAGGGTCTCGGCGAGGGCCCACGCGTTGGCAATGATCTGCTGGGCGTACCGCTTGAAGTCCTCGGTGGCCGCTTCCTTCAAGGTGACGGCGATGGCGGCCGTGGTGTGGTTGTGGGGGCCGCCCTGGAGCCCGGGGAAGACGGCCTTGTCGAGCGCGGCGGCGTGCTGCTCGCGGCTCATGATCATGGCGCCCCGGGGGCCGCGCAGGGTCTTGTGGGTGGTAGTGGAGATCACGTCTGCGTAGGGCGCGGGCGAGGGATGGGCGCCGCCCGCGACCAGCCCCGCGATGTGAGCGATGTCGGCAACCAGGAGAGCGTCGGCCTCGTCGGCAATCTCGCGAAACGTGGCAAAGTCGATCTGGCGCGGGATGGCCGTGCCGCCACAGATGATGACCCTGGGCCGCTCCCGCAGCGCCAGCTCGCGAACCTGGTCGAAATCAACGCGGCCGGTTTCTTTTTGGACGCCGTAGTGGACGCCGCGGAAGAAGCTGCCGGTGATGGAGACCTCGGCGCCGTGGGTGAGATGGCCGCCCATGGGGAGCGCCATCCCCATGATCGTGTCGCCCGGCTTCAGGAAGGCGAAGTAGATGGCGAGATTAGCGGGCGAGCCGGAGTAGGGCTGGACGTTGGCGTGCTCGACTCCGAAGACGGCCTTGGCGCGATCGATGGCGAGCTGCTCGACGCGGTCGATGAGCTGCTGGCCCTCGTAGTAGCGGCGACCGGGGTAGCCCTCGGAGTACTTGTTGGTGAGGAGCGAGCCGGTGGCGGCCATGACGGCCGCGGAGGCGTGGTTCTCCGAGGGGATGAGAGCGAGGGTGTCAGACTGGCGGCGAGCCTCGAGGGAGATGAGCTCGGCGATCTCGGGATCGACCTGCTGCAGATCGGTGGGCACCTGGCCGCCTCCTTCGCATTCGAAGTGGGGGCAGAGCCCCCACCCTCCCGGGACGAAACGGTGACGTGGGGGCTTGGCCCCCACACCCCCGGGTGCGAACCGGGTTCAGGTTGCCCAGGCGTGCGGCAAAGGCGACGTCGCTCCCCGGTGGTGCTCCACCTCTAACGCCAGTCGCGACGCCTAAGTGTAGCAGGTAGGTCCCACCCCGGTCGTCGCCCCGAGCCCGTTTGAAGCGGGATGTTGCCCCGAGCCCGAAGTGGACCGAACCGAGCGGCGAAGAGCACGAATCTGCCGGTTTGGCACAAATGGCTCCGGCTCATCGACAATAGAGCTGCATGGAAAGACTCGAGGCCGCCCGCGCATTTGTGAACCAAGCGATTGGCGCCCGTGCCTAGCTCGTTTGACTACGCCGTGATCCGGCTGGTCCCGCGCGCTGAGCGCGAGGAGTTCGTCAACGTCGGGGTCATCCTGATCTGTCGCGAGCGCGCCTTCCTGGGTGCCCGCGTGGCGTTGGACAAAGAGCGTATCCACACCATCGCGCCGGCCCTCGACCTCGAGGAGATCGAGCGCCAACTGGCGCTCATCCCACTCGTCTGTAGTGGCGACCCGGCGGGTGGAGAGATCGCGGAGCTGCCGATCTCTGAGCGGTTCCAGTGGCTGGCGGCAGCCCGGAGCACCCCCATCCAGAACTCTTCGGTGCACTCGGGACTTACTGAGGATCCGCAGGAGGCGCTGGACCGGCTGCTCGAGACGATGGTGCGCATGCCTCCCAAGGAAGCTGGCCCCGCCGCCACCTGAGCCACCCGAGGGTGGAAACGGGACTGATCTTGCCCGCCGAAACCAGCGGCAAATGCCATAATGGCGAGCAACTGAATCGTTTCGGTAGCGCTGAGGCCGGCGCGTGGAGTATGTTGACTCCAGGCTCGGCCACTGCTAAGATGATCGTTACCCCTTCGAGGGATGGGCACTTTAACAATCGAAGAGTGGCGAGGAGAGGGGATCCCTAATGAAC
>JACQOR010000098.1 GCA_016202435.1 Chloroflexota bacterium | reverse complement strand
TCGCCTGGTGCTGGCCCTGCATCGCCTGGTGCTGGCCCTGCATCGCCTGGTGAAGGGTCGTCAAGTCGATCCCCCGCTCCTGCGCGATCTGCGGCACGGTCCTTCCGGCTGCCAGCTCGGCGTATAGCTCTTCCGCAGTCAGGCCCAGCGCCTGGGACAGCGAGGCCTGCATCTGCGCGTGCCGCGCGCCCATGGCTCCGGGCACGCCGCAGGCGGGGTAGTCGGGCAACGTTTGGGCGGCGGCCCAGCCGATGCCCCCGAGGGCGAGGCCTCCGGCGACAACAGCGACTCCGATCGGGGTGAGGATCTCCCTCTTGTTCATGGTTAGTCCTTCCTTTGTTCGACAGGTCAAGTCGTGAGGCGAGCGGTCAAGCGCTCGGTGCGTCGGGCGGTTGGACATCTCCGGCCGTGGCTGGCTTCCGTGCCGGCCAGAGTCGCGTTAACGCGAATGCCGCAGCGCCGACGACCAGCACCCAGGGCAGCAGCCAGAAGAGCATCAGGCCCCCGTGGAACGCGCCCACACTACCAATGTCGTGCATCGGTCTCTCCTTCCTCGATGGGTTCGCCTTCTACGGGCAACCATCGTTCTGCTCGGTATCATCGGGGTCCAACCTCAAGGACAGAGGGTCGGTAAGCTCAAAGTTCGCGCAAAGGACTGTCCCGCTCCGGAGGGCACGATTCGCGAAAGGAAGCGTCCGGAGAGGAGGGGGGAGGGATGCAGTCAGGCGATCGGTAGCGTGAAGGAGAAGGTGGCGCCCCCGCCGGGTCCGGGCGATGTCGCCCGAATTCGCCCGCCCATCGCTTCTACGAGTGCTTTCGCGATGGCCAGGCCCACGCCGGACCCGCCCAGCGCCCGGCTGCGGGACTTTTCCACCCGGTAGAAGCGCTCGAACAGATGAGGCAGGTGCTCCGCCGCGATGCCAATCCCGGTGTCGCGGATGCTGAAGCGCACCTCGGTACCTTCAGGTACGACGCTGATCTCGACCTCACCGGGGGCGGGCGTGTAGCGAGGGCGTTCCCCAGCAAGTTGGCGAGGACTTGGAGAGCCCGGTCGCGGTCCGCTCGCACCGGCGGGAGGTTCTCTGGGGCGCTCACGGCCAGAGTGAGTCCCTTGGCCGCAAGGTCCGGCCCGAAGCGCGCGGCCGTCGGCTCCACGAGGGACACCGGGGGTATGGCCCCGATCTCCAGGGGAAGCTGCTTTCCCTCTGCCTGCCACAGCTCGTGCAGGTCCTCCACCAGCTTCCGCACCCGATCGCCCTCCGCGCGCAGCAACGCCCAGACATCGCCGCTGGGCTGCACGATCCCGTCAGCCAGCCCGTCCAGGTACGCCTCCAGCGTGCTGATAGGAGTGCGTAGCTCGTGCGCGACGTCCCCAATGAGCTGGAGCCGGCGGGCCTCGCTGCTCTCCAGTGCCGCGGCCATGTAGTTGAACGAGGACGTGAGGTCGTCTAGCTCGGTGGTGCCGCTGGTCGGGACCCGGTCGGCATAGCGGCCGGTGGCCAGGCGTCGGGCCGCGACAGCGAGGCGCTGCACGGGACCGGCCACCTGGCGGGTGACGACCACGGTGGCGACCAGGGCTGCCGCCAACGCCGCTAACGCGCCGATCAGCAGCGCCTGGTTGAGCGACTGGCGAAACACGTCGACCAGCGCCGCATCGAACGTGGACCCAGGAAGGGCACTCATCGGCATGGGAACCCGGTGCTCGGCCATCATTGCGACGCGGAAGTCGAGAATGCGCGGGGCAGCGACCCATGCCGTAACCGACAGCGCGGCTGTGCCGATGACAATGACCAAGAGATGGGCGACCAGCAGTCGCGCGCGAAGACCACGCCAGGAGGGCATTACAGACTGGGCTTTCGCGAGATCCGATACCCCACGCCACGGACTGTCTCCAGGTAGCGTGGATGGGAGGGGTCATCTTCCAGCTTGCGGCGTAGGTTGCGCATGTACACCTCGACGATGTGCTCGTCGTAGGCCTGGCTGCCCCAGACACGCTCCAGCAGCTCGGGCCGAGTGTAGACGCGCCCCGGAGATCCTGCCAGTACTGACAGAAGCTGCAACTCACGCGGAGTGAGGGCCACAGGCTCGCCGCGGTTGGTGACCTCGAAGCGCGATCGATCGATCACCAGGTTGCCCAGCACCTGCGCCGGCTCGTCGCGCTCCTCGGCGCGCACCGATCCCCGCGAGCGCCGCAGGAGCGCCTTGACCCGAGCGACCAGCTCCCGGGGGCTGAAGGGCTTGGTCATGTAGTCGTCCGCACCCACCGTGAGTCCTACAATCTTGTCCACTTCCTCGGCCCTGGCAGTCAGCATGAGGACGTAGGCATCCGAGAACTGCCGCAGCCGTTGGCACACCTCTATCCCATCCAGGCCCGGCAGCATGAGATCGAGGACGATCACATCCGGGCGGGACGTGCGCGCCAGGTCCAGGGCAGTCAGCCCATCGGCGGTGGTGAGCACCTCGTAGCCTTCCTGATGCAGGTAACCCTTCACCAAGTCGGCCAACGGGGTCTCGTCGTCTACGACCATAACGCGGGCGGGTGGGCTCGCGTTGCTAGCCCGCGTCTCAGGCGGCAAGCCTGGGCTTCATTCGCTGGTAGCTCTCCTGGTCGATCTCTCCCGCCGAATACCGCTCTTGCAGGATGGCGAGGGATTTCTGGTCATGGTGGTCCGGGCTGCCGCCGGCCGCGCCACCGCCCGGCCCGCGCATGATTAGAGCAATGCCGGCCATCATAGCAAGCCAGAAGGCATCGTTCAGAACCAGTCAATGAACTGCGATCCTCAGGCCGCCCAGGGAGTTCCCAGCCAGGAGCTGCGCGACGCCCGGAAGATCAGCATAAGCTCGCCACTCGAAGCTATTTGACCCCACATGCCAACGACTATGCGACTGCACACTCCGGCCATCAGCACGAGCGAACACCTGGTCCAATCGGAAAGCAGGAAAGGTCCAAACCAGCACCCGACTCACAGCCTCGACGGTCAATCCGCTGCCCCGCAACCGCCTAGCGATCCCGTACCCCAGTTCCGCGCGACGGTTGGCCTGGTCAGCGCCGATCCCAACCAACACGACTACGTGGACATCCATCACCATCGCAGATGGCGGCTTCTCCGCCCACGGCCGCAGTATTCCGCGCGTGACAAACTCCTCCCCATATCGGCGAGCGTAGAGCCGGGGAAGAGAGAGGTAGACGCCCCATTGCTCATCCGGCAGGCTCACGCGCAGCAGCACCTCTACAATTGCGGCCTATGCCCGGCTCGGAGCAAGGCCCGCGCCATGTCTGCTGATCTGGACGCCGCGATCGAGGCGGCACGCATCGCTGCCGATCTGCTCGTCGCCGCATTTGGCGGAGTCCAGCAGATTCGCCACAAAGGTGAGATCGACCTCGTAACGGAGGCCGACGAGGCCGCGGAAGCGGCCATCGTCGCCTCGCTGCGCTCCAGTTTTCCCACCGATGGCATCCTGGCTGAGGAGGGGACGGGGGGCGGCACTGACCCGAATCGTCTCTGGATCGTCGACCCTCTGGACGGGACGACCAATTTCGCTCACGGCTACCCCGTCTTCTGCGTATCCATCGCCCTCGAAGTCGATGGGATCGTCGAGGTCGGCGTCGTCTACCAGCCAATGCTGCGTGAGCTTTTCACCGCAACGCGTGGCGGTGGTGCCTTCCTCGACGACCGGCGCCTCAAGGTCTCCGAGACGGACGCGCTCCGCCAGAGCCTCCTGGTCACCGGGTTCTCCTACGACCAGGCCCTCTCTGATCAGGAGCTCGCGGTGTTCGGTAGGTTTCACCGCAGGGCGCAGGCAATCCGGCGCGACGGCGCGGCTGCGCTCAACCTGGCCTACGTCGCGGCCGGCCGCTTCGACGGTTTTTGGGAAGCCTCGGTACGCCCCTGGGACGTGGCAGCGGGCACGCTCATGGTGACTGAGGCGGGCGGCCACCTCTCCGATTTCCGGGGCGGGCCGTGCGACATACGGGGCAGCGAGTTCGTCGCGACGAACGGCAGGATCCACCAGCAAGTGGTGACGACCATCACACCGCCCTGATATACTGGCCACCTTAAGACGCAGGTTGGGAGCCCCATGGTCAGGGATTACGAGCTGATGCTGATCCTACCTTCGGAACTGGAAGAGTCGGCGACTCAGGACACGATTGATCGAGTACGTGGTTTCATCAGCGCGCACGGCGGAGAAGTAGAGGCATTCGAGGTCTGGGGCCGACGGAGGCTTTCCTACCCGATTCGTCACCATCGAGACGGCATCTTCCACCTGGCGCGCTTCACCCTCGGGCCCGACGAGGCGCCCGAGCTCGACCGCACCCTCCAGCGCAACGAGCAGGTTCTTCGGCACCTCATGGTTCGAGTGGACTGACGTAGAGCACTCGCGGGAGGACGAAGCATGGCAGGCTTGTGCAAGGCGACGATTATCGGAAATCTCGGCGGCGACCCAGAGCTGCGCTATACCGCGGCTGGCCGTCCGTTCGCCACTTTCAACGTAGCCTGCAACCGGACCTACACGACCTCGGATGGAGAGCGGAAGGAAGAGACCGAGTGGTTCCGGGTCACTGCCTGGGCACGCCTTGCTGAACTCTGCAACCAGTTCCTCAGCAAGGGCCGCAAGGTCTACATAGAGGGGCGCCTTTCCAGCCGCTCGTGGGAAGCACCCGACGGCCAAAAACGTTTTAGCCTTGAGATCGCCGCGGCGGAGATGGTCCTCCTCGATTCCCGCCCCCGGGGAGACAACTTGGAAGGTCACGTGGGGGCCGTTGATGACGGGAGCGACCTGGACGCAATTCCCTTCTAGTCCGGCAGCGCAAAGGGAGGGCCCAAGGACCCAATGACTGAGAGTACCTTCGCACCTCCGGCCGAGCTGGCCGACCCCGGCCAGGCGGGTCCGCAGGGTCCGGCTGGTGCGGGCCCGGGCCAACGGCCCGGCGCTCCTCCACGTCGGGGTACCCGCCGGTTCACGCCCAGGCGGCGCGTTTGTCAGTTCTGCGTGGATCACATCAAGGTGATCGACTACAAGGATGTCAACCGGCTGAAGCGCTATCTCTCGGATCGCGCCAAGATCGAGCCCCGACGGAAGACCGGGACCTGCGCCAGGCACCAGCGCACCCTAGCCGTAGCCCTCAAGCGGGCGCGCTATCTGGCTCTTCTCCCCTACACAGCGGGCCACATCCGCCGCAGCGGTATGATTCTTCGCTGAGAACTGCCACTGTCAGCAGGACAGGTCAGCAGTCCGTCGGCCCGGCTCGATCGAACCAAATAGCTGATAGCTTCGAGATCCGCTCGGTGGCTAGCATCTGATGTTCGCTCGCTTCCGAGGCCGGTCCGCTGATCAGCCCGCGCAGTCGAGCGGCGCCACGTCGCGTCGCCCCTCAGCGAGGACTCTCTCCCGAATCCAGCGGGAGCGCGCCCAGCGCCGGTCCTTTTTCACGGCAGTCGGCATTGCCGGCCTGCTGGTTCTGCTGGTCGTACTCTTCGGGATCTACCGAGAGTTCTTCCAGTTCCCTGGCCAACCCATCGCCAAGGTGTACGCCGAAACCGTGACCCTGCGGACGTACACGGACGACCTGGCGGAGCAGATGCGCCAATTGCAAAACCAGGCGGCCGGCCTCCAGAACGACCCGAACGCCGCCGGAAGCCGAATCCAGCAGCTTATTGATGCGCAGGAGTCACTTCCCGAGGACATCCTCGAAGTTGAGATCGAAAGGGCCCTGATACGCCATGAGGCCAAGGTGCGGAATGTTACGGTGTCCGACGCCGAGATCAACGCCAAGATCAACGAGTTCCTGTCCATCCAGCGAGACTTTCTCAATCGGCCGACCAGCACGGCGACGCCCACCGCCACTCTTACACCGACCCTTACCGAGACGCCCGAGGGGTTCGCGCCTACGCCCACGAATACGCGCACCCCTTCCCTCACACCCACACCGCTTGATGCCCCCACCGCCACCCCGACCCCTCTCGATGCGCCGACGGCCACCCCGACCGCCTCTGCGACAGTAGATCCAAACGCGACGGCCACACCAACCAGCACGCCCCGCCCCACACGGACGCCACTCATCACGCCCACGGCTCCGCCGACACTCGAGCCTGGCGACTTCGAGCAGCTCTATCGTGACCTCGCCAGCGTGTTGCGCTCCGAGACGAACTACCGGCGGGATGTCGAATATCAGCTCCTCCGCCAGAAACTGCGCAACGCCGTCGGAGCAGCAGTGCCCGCCTTTGGGCCGCGAGCTCAGGTCCGTCGGATCGTCACGAGCACCATCGATGAGGCCAGGGTGGGCCTCCTCTCACTGCGAGGCGGGTTCTCGACGTTCGAAGAACTGGTGGACCAGACCGCGGATCGGAGGATCGAAGATCGCGACATTGGCGACCTGGGGTTCGTCGCGAGGGGCGCGGAGATGCGGGAGTTCGATGAAGTCGTCTTCTCGCCGGATACTCCTCTCGGGGAGTGGATCGAGCCTTTCGCGGCCGGCTATCACTTTGAGCTGGCGCAGGTGCTCACCCGCGACGAGGGGCCCTATGACGCTAAGAATGTCGAGAAGATGAAAGACCGCCTGTTTGCCGACTGGCTTGCCGCCGCCAGGGCTTCCCCTGAGGTCATCCGTGACCTGAGCGCCCAGGAGCGCGCCTGGGCGGTCGACCGCGCGTCCCGGGGAATCTTTGTAACGGAAACGCCCCGGCGCTAAGCTGCCTGTCGAGAGCCTCGGGGCGAACGGAATATTCTCAAAGCAGGAGCCCTTCCCAACGATGCAAAACGAGGCTCTGGCAGTCATCCTGGGTCTGGCAGCCGCGATTTCATGGGGGCTGGGCTCCATCCTCGTGCGCCTCGGGCAACGCTACATCTCAACCACTCTCGGCACGCTGGTATCCCTAGTGGCGGGGGTTCTGTTCACCTGGATGCTCGTTCTTGCGTTCGAGCGGGAGGCGGCGGCGAGGCTTTCGGGCGCAGCGATCGGGCTGTTCTCCGTGATCGGCATTCTGAACTTCCCGCTCGGCCGTTTCTTCAACTACATGTCGATCCAGCACCTCGGCGTGGGCCGCGCCACGCCCATCCTCGCATCCTCGCCGCTATTCGCGATGGTACTCGCTGTCGCGTTCGCGGGTGAATCAGTGGACCTGGCAACGGTTGCTGGGACCGCGCTCATCCTTTTCGGTCTCTACGTAACCATCAAGCCACCTGCTGCTCACATGGAAGCACCTCGGAGCGCCACCTCCGAAGATGCAAAGACGAGAGTCGTCCCGTAAGACACGCAACCATCAGAGGAACCCCTTACCAAACCCGATGGGAGTAAAGCGCCTGTCGACTCCGGAAACCCCCGCCCTTAAAGCGAACGACCGCCCGGCACTGGTCACCGGTGCGCTCTTCGCGTTCACCGCTGCCATCGCGTATGGCGCCGCGCAGGTCCTCACCCGCTACGGCGTCGCGGACCTAGCGCCGCCTTTGGTCGGCTCCGCGGTCGCACTTTTCTGGGGCACGCTGGGCTTCTCCCTATTCTCGGTACGCAGCCTCTCCACCGGTGGATCGGAGTACCGCCGCGGCTGCGTATACTTCGCAGCGGCGGGTATCTTTTCCGCACTTGGCGTCATCGCCCTCTTCCAGTCACTCGAGCTCGGCCCCGTTGTCCTGGTGGCGCCCGTCGTTAGCACGAATCCGCTGTTTACGCTCCTGTGGGCCGTCCTTCTGCTTCGAGAGGTGGAACGCATCACGCTGCAGATCCTCCTCGGGTCGCTTCTCGTCGTGGGTGGCGTGATTGTGCTCACCGTTGCCTGAGGCCTGACCGCCATGGCTCCTGACAAAGGCCCCGCCAAACCAACAACGACAGCGGGCGAGCCGTCGTCCGCCCCGAGAAAGAGGCAGCGCTACTTCTACGGGTGGAATATCGTCGGGGCCTCGTTCCTTGCTCACCTGTCCTATTCCGAGCAGTACACGACGATCCTCGGACTCTTCTTCCGCCCGTTCCAGCAGCAGTTTGGCTGGAGCCGCACCGAGGTGTCATTCGTCCAGAGCCTGGCGCGAACGGTAGAGGCGGGCATCGGCATGCTGGTCGGGCCCCTCATCGACCGGTATGGACCTCGCCTTCTCATGGCCACGGGAGCCATCGTGGTGGGCCTGGCGATGCTGGCCATCACCCAGATCGACGCGCTCTGGCAGTTCTACTTCCTTCGTGGCGTGGTCGCAGCGGCGGGGTTCACGCTCATGGGCGGATTGGTAACCAACGTCGTGATCAGCAAGTGGTTCATTCGCAGGCGCGGCCGAGCCATCGCCGCGTCCAGCACCGCGACCTACCTCAGCAACGTGATCTTTGCGCCCATCACCGTCTGGATCCTGGCCGGCTCCGGGTGGCAGAGCGTCTTTTTCGTCTATGCCGTGGTCACGTGGGCGCTGGTGTTGCCTGCTGCCTTCATCATGCGCCGCCAGCCCGAGGACCTCGGTCTTCTGCCGGATGGCGCCGAGGCTCCGGTCACCAACCCCGCCGAGCCCGCCGCCGACGCAGCTACCCTCGAACCGATCTGGAACCGACGCGAGGTACTGGCCACCTCGGCCTTCTGGCTCCTCGTCATGGGTTCATCGGTTGCGAACCTGGCGTTTCAAGGGATCAACATCAGCCTGGCCCCGTACATGCAGGACCTTGGCCACTCTGACACGCTGGTCGCCACGGTGCTCACGGTCCGCGCGTTCGCCATGGCTCTGTCCCTCGCTTCCTGGGGCTTTGTCGCCGAGCGCGCCTATCGCCCCTGGGCCCGGGCTCTGCCGTTCGTTTTCCAGGCCCTGGGCTCCTTTCTGTTCCTCCTGGCGGAAGAGCCCCTCTTCCTCTGGATCGCCGTCTTGATCTATGGGATGGGGATCGCGGGGGCGCAGATCATCCAGGAGGTCGTCTGGGCGAACTACTACGGGCGGCTCAGCCTGGGGCTCGTACGCTCGGCGGCTTTTCCAGTCGCCTTCGGTTTCAGCGCTGGGGGACCAGTCTTCATGAACGCGATCTTCGACCTTACCGGATCGTACAGTCCCGCCTACATGCTGTTCATCGGCTGCTTTGTTGTAGGGGCCGTGCTGATGTGGTTGGTGCAGCCGCCCAAGCCGCGTCGCTACGGTACGGCCGCCGACATGGGGAGCCCGGGCGGCGTCCATCCCCTCCATTCTTTGTAGCAGAGCACAGGCCGCCTCGGTGGCCAGCGCACGATTCGAGTGCACTTCGCTTGCCGCGCCTTTCATGCCCTGAGCGCGACCCCACACCGGGCGCAGTAGTGGGTGCCGGGAGGCGAGAGCTGGCCGCAGGCGCGGCACTCGAGCTGCACGGTGCCAAAGCCCTCCGCGATGACCTCGGGGTTGAGAGCGACCAGCGCTTCGAGCTCTTCACGCCGGGCGTTTTCCACGCTCCGTCGTAGCAGCTCCAAACCGACAAGACCCAGAAACAGGAACCAGACGAGTGCCAGGGATCCCGGGAGCGGCTCCCAGCTCCAAAGCCCGTGCAGGAGGACGCTCGCGCCGAACGTCCCGATCACCTCCCCACTCAGGAGTTTCTGCCGACCCTTCCCGCGCCAGATGGCGGCGCAGATGAGCGCCGTCCAGGTGCCGTGCGCAAAGGGTGAGAGCAGCGCGCGCAGCCAGAGGGTGGATATCAGTGCGGGCACGCCTGCCGACCGTAGCCCATACACCACGGTCTCGAAGGCCGCAAACCCCATGCCCGCCGCTGCCCCATAGACGACTCCGTCCATGCGGAATCGTGCCGAGGCTCGACGGAACAGCCAGGCGACGCCCAGCACTTTCGCGACCTCCTCGATCACCGCGACCAGGAGCGCCGAGCCGAGCGCTCCGGCGCGCACGCCTAGGACCCGCTCGAGGTTGAACGCCAGCGGCAGTCCCAACGCCGCCGCCAAAACGAAGGTCAGGGCCAGATTCAGCGGGTGGTCGGGAAGGAGATGCGATTCCGCCAGGAACGTGACGTAGACGGTAGGTGCCACGAAGGACCCTACGATCAACGCCCCATAGATCGCGTAGTCCGAGCCGGTCCACGCCGCGAGAACCGAGAAGAGGGCCAGGGTGGCCACGCCTGCCAGCAGTAGCCGCCAGGAACGTCGCTCCGGAAGCCAGTCAACCCGTGGCAGCAACAATGGTCCACTACTTGCATGACGGACCGAATCTGCCAGCGCCTCGCCGCCCCGGATGCGCACGAGTTCGCGAAACTGCGCTCGCAAAGCGGGCTCTTGCTGGACCAGCACGTCGAAGTGCACCTTATCCAGCGCAAGGAGGGCCACGTCGTCAACGGCGCGCACCGTGGCGGTACGCCCGCTTCCGGTGAGCAGGGCAATTTCGCCGAAGCAGTCGCCCGCCTCGAGTACCTGCAGCAGGTGCTCGCCCCGCACGACCTCCACCCGGCCCGAGCAGACGAGATAGAAGTTATCCCCTGGCTCCCCCTCACGCAGAATCGCCTCTCCGGTCCGGAAACGCACCTGCTCGAACTGGTCGGCCAGCTGCCACAACGTTTCGCCAGACAGGTGAGCGAAGGGAGACGCCTTTTGCAGGAACGAGTCCACCGTCAGCAGCGTGACCCGGTGCCGCACCTTCTCCGCGAAAACCGGGCACATGGACGCCAGCGAAACGAAGTCGGCCTTGTGAAGACGAAACAGGCGGACCGGGCTGGTCACTCGCACCGTGGCGGTCCGGACGCTGTCCGTAACGAGGGCGACCTCCCCCACGCACGCCCCGCGCCCGAAGGTGGCGAGCACCGCCGGTTCGCCGATGAGGTCGCGGCTTTCTACGCCCATCTCACCTGACGCGATGAAATAGCAGGCATCTCCTGGTTCGCCCTCACGAATGACGATGCGGCCCGCCGGCGCATCCACGACCTCGAGACGGGCAGCGATCTGCTCCAGTTCGGCCTCCGGCACGCCAGCGAAAAGGGGGGATTCCCTCAAAAGGGCGAGGGGCTCCGAATCGGCCGCGTTAGGAACAGCGATCTCCGACTCCGGCCGCTCGCCAGGTTCGCCAGGGGAACACGTTCGCTGCCAATATCCGACTCACCGGGGATGATTCTATTGCAGTGGGCCAGTGCCCCCACGTTCGCGCCGGCAGTCTGCGAGCCGCTCTTGCTCCGTGACGGCACGCTTTTGTTAGGCTAGCCCGACTCGCCGAGGAGACTTTCACATGACCGAACGCCAGATCGTCGCGATGGGCGGCGGCGGGTTTTTCACGGACGAAACGGCGCTCGACGATTACGTGCTCCGATTGACCGGCAAGACCCTGCCCCAGGTCTGCATGCTCGCGACCGCAAGCCACGACTCCCGCCGATTCCTCGCCCGCTTTTACGACGCCTTCGAAGGCCGGGCCCGTCCCAGCCACCTTCGGCTCTTCCCGCGCACGGTGACCGACCTCGGCGAGTTCCTGCTCCAGCAGGATGTCATCTACGTGGGCGGCGGCAACGCGGGGACACTTCTGGAAACCTGGCGCCAGCAGGGGCTCGAGGGACCTCTCCGCTCTGCCTGGGAGGCGGGGGTGATCTTGTGCGGGCCCAGCGCCGGAGGCATATGCTGGTTCGAGGGGGGCCTGGTCGCCTCGGTCGGACCGAAGCCCACGCCTTTGCGCGGCCTCGGCTTTTTGCCCGGTACGTTCTGCCCGCACTATGAAGAGGCACAGCGCCGCGTGGTGTACCACCGCGCTCTCATCGACGGCATGCCGTCCGGATTCGGCGCAGAGTCCGGAACGGCGCTGCACTTCGTCGGCAGTGAGCTGGCCGGAGCGGTGTCGTCAGACCCGGAGGCGCACGTGTACCGCGTCGCCGCCGTCGATGGGAAGATCGAGGAGCAGGCGCTGCCAGCACGCTACGTCGGCTGAGACCGCGTCCCCGACGTCATCCTGGGCGAGGCGAAACGCCTGCCCGAGCCCGCCGAGAGGTCTCCCGGCGGGTGGTTTCTCCTGGGCACTTCCAGGCAGTGGGGGATCCATCGCGGCGGCTCGGAAGGACGTTCTCTAGGAGATCGCCGGCAGCGGCAGGTGCACGTCGAGCGCATCCTCCACCCACTTTGCGACGCTCAGCAGACGGGCCTCTTGCCACGCCGACGCCCCAAGTTGGATCCCGACGGGCAGTTCCTCCGGGGTCTGGCCCACGGGCAACGTAATGGACGGGAAGCCGATCAACGACCACGGGCTCTGCCACGCTGGGTCACCGGTGGAGTGGTCGCTCAGCGGGTTTGCGGGAGCGGACGTGGTCGGACTAACCAGAACGTCGACCTCCCGCAGACGCCGGCGGAATTGCACCCGTGTTGCCGCTTGCAGTGCCCTGGCCTCGTAGTAGTCCACGCCTTTGGCGGCGAGGCCGCGCTCGAGATACTCGCGCGTCTGGCTCTGGTACTTCTCCATGTGCTCCAGTAGCCCCTGGCTCCCGTGCCACGACGCCATCTCGACGACCTGCAGCGTCCGATGCGCCCGGAACGTCGCGTCGAAGTCCACATCCAGCGGCACCTCATCGACCATTGCGCCCGCCCTCTCGAGTCGCTCGAGCGCCGCCAGCGTGCTCTTCCGCACCGTCTCGTCCGCCCTATCGAAGTGGTAGTGCAGCAGGCCGATCCTCGGCGAGGCAGGCCGGTTGACAGCACCGGCGTAGTCCTCGACGGGTACGTCCACCAGATGCGGATCGCTGGCGTCGTAACCGGCCAGGGCCTGCAATACGAGCGCGGCGTCCTCGACCGTGTGGGTCATCCAGCCAACGTGGTCCAAAGTCTCCGCCATGGGAATGACCCCATTCCGGTTCACCCGACCGAAAGTCGGCTTGAACCCGACGACCCCGCAGAACGAAGCGGGCCGCAGGACACTGCCGATCGTCTGCGAGCCCAGGGCCATCGGTACCATCCGGGCAGCTACGGCCGCGGCCGAGCCGGCGCTGGACCCACCGGGCGTGTGGTCGAGGTTGTAGGGATTCCTTGACGGCGCAGGGTGGCCGTCTGCGAACTCAGTGGTGTGCACCTTGCCGAGGAGGATGGCGCCCGCCTGCTTGAGCCTGGCAATTGGCGCGGAGTCTATCTGCGGCACCCGGCCCCGGTAATGCTCGGAGCCGGCCTCGGTGGGTATCCCCGCGGTGTCGAAGATGTCTTTCGCGGCGAACGGAACCCCCAACACGGAACTCGTCGCGGCACCCGCCGCCACGTCGCGCTCGGCCTCCTTCGCCGCCCTCAGCGCCTCGTCCCGCGCCACGTAGGCCCACGCTTGCAGCGTCCTGTCTGTTGCCTCGATGCGCCGGAGCAGCGCCTCGACCAGTTCGACGGGGGATATTTCCCGCTCTCGGATGGCCGCAGCGGCCTGAGACAGCGTCAGCTCGTGCAGCGGGGTTACGAATTGCTCCAACTCGTACACTCCTATTTGTGATTGTTCCCACACCGGTTGCTGCACATTGAAGCATCCGAAGGAGGCCGATGGTGAATATCGAGGGGTGCCCGATGCTGCCCCAGTGCGGGATCGCCCTCAATCGGATGAAGACCGTGCTTCACGAAGCGGGTGTGCAGGGCGCGGAAAACGCGACCCGCGATGGGGATGAGGAATGGATCATCGAGGTGTGGCAAGCCGAGCGGCGCATCGTCGTGGCGGCCCGCGTCGGCGACAAGACCTTCCCCCTCGAGACCGTCCCCCTGGCCGAACGGCACCTCCCGGCGCTGCGAAACACGCTGGTTTGCACCCTCATGCACAACGCGGAGCTAGGTGACCGGTACCCGACCGATCATGAGGCGCACCTGGTGCTCGCCCTGGCGGACGACGTTCTGCGCGTACTGGATCGCCAGGACGCGCCGGAGTGGCTGGAGGCTGAACTGCGACAGTAATCACGCGAAGCAGCCTGTCCATGACAGCCGAGACCAAGCTTTTCCGCGGCAACCTTCGGCACCATTCCAGTGATCAGCTCTTTGACCCAGCCCTCGCTGGAGCAGACCGCCGCGGCAAGCACCGGACCGAAGATCTACCAGCTTTATGTGACGGGTGACTGGGATTGGGTCTGCAACACGCTCACACGGGTGAAGCAGGCGGGCTATGTCGCTCTGTGCCTCACCGTCGACAGCGCGGCCTACAGCCGACGC
>JACQOR010000097.1 GCA_016202435.1 Chloroflexota bacterium | reverse complement strand
ATAGTCGGGGAGAGGGACAGCGCGGTGATCGAGCTGAACCGCCAGGCCATGGCTCGGATGACGGCTGAGGTCCAACTGGCGATCGTTCCGGGCGCAACGCACCTGTTCGAAGAGACAGGTGCCCTGGACCAGGTCGCTGCGCTTACACGCGATTGGTTCGATCGCCACTTGCGCCGCGCCGACCGGACAAGAGTGGCGTGAGCACGCTCCGAAGGGAGACTGCCATGGGAAACGAAGGCAGCCAGCGGCGAGTCTGCTTCCTGGCGCATCAGCCTCGTGTGGGCCCAGCCCCATTCCGGTTCGACCCCATTGGCCGCAGGAGGCTAAAGCCAGCTGCTGAAGTCCAGACTGCCCACAGCACGAACACCACCGCCAGGTAGCCATCCGGCCTGGTCAGGAAGGGAACGTCCAACAGGTAGCCGAACAGGGCCGGCAGCACACTCAGGCCGGCTACGATGCCGAACGAGGAAACGCCACGAGCCAGCGTACTGCCGCGCCTCCCCAGAAAACCCACCCATGTCATCCAGGCCCCGACCAGGAAGATCGCCAGGTTACGCGCGACGTCGCCCTGCTCCGTCCAGGCGAGCATCCGAACGAGGAGGTCCCGCTCACCCTCGGAGGCGAGCCCGAAATGGGCTGCCAGCACCTGCAGGCGCCCGATGTTGAAGACGCTCCGCATGATGGCGATCAGGAGCCCCAACGAGCCCAGCCCGGAGGCGAGAGCCGCCGCGTCGGGCGCCCGGACCGCCAACCGCCGGTAGACTCCCCCCAGCAACCCGAGCATGAGCACGAACCAGGCGAGAAAGAGCCAGTCATCGAAGAATGCCACCCGTGGGCGGGCGGCGGCGAATTCCAGGAATTCACGCCCAGAGTCAAACGGAGGGACGACGAAGGCGCTCCACAGGAAGTAGCCCAGCAGGACGAGGCCGGCCGCCAGCCCGCTGAGTCCGCCGATCCGCTCGATGAGGCGCTCGTTGGTCCAGTTCACCAGCACCTGAAACTATCCGTACGTCACCTTCTTTGGCGCGTCGCTGATCTCCACTGGTCAACCGAACTGGAGAAGGCACTTGGCTATCTACCAATGGCATAACGTACGGCAACGAGCCTGCCTCCGACAACGCTACGCCGGCTCGGTCGCTCCTGCGCGAGCGCCGCCAGGCCGTTCGGAGCCTTTCCTTCGGCTCGCAGAACCCTGGCTGCCAGGCGGCTGCGCGATCTTCCGTGGTGCCGCCTGAGTGCGCTCTCCAGGAAACTGTGCTGCCCACACTGCTCACCTCCAGTCTCTAAACCGTAGGCGGATGGCTGGGGCTACGCATCACCTGTTTGGAGGGGGGCGTGCAGCCTCATGGGGTAGGTCGGCTCGGCTATCGCACCAATCCAGGCGCGCTACGGATAGCCGGCCGCGCACGTTGCCGCGGCTGGCAGCGATGGCGTGCGCAGCCGCGCAATCTGGGGATTCAGGTCATGCCATCCCCCTCCATGAGGGAAGGGCGCTATCCTTTACAATCTCACGTTCAAGTCCGAAATGTAACGAAAGACCATGAGAGGCGTTTTCGGGTTGTTCGACCGGTCTCTCTAGCGCGTCTTCGTCCGCCGTCTGGGGGTGCCTCATGAAGCTGGTCCGTCTCCCTATTCTCATCATTGCCGCCCTGGCCGCGGCTCTCGTGGCCGCGAGCCCGGCGTTGGCGAGCCACTCCTGGAATGGTTACCACTGGGCGACGACGTCTAGCCCGTTCACCCTCCAGCTCGTAGACAGCGTCACCGCCGGCTGGGACAGCTATCTGGGGGCGACCTCGACCGACTGGTCCGTTTCGTCCGTACTGGATACGGCTGTCATAGCTGGCGCCACCGACTCCCAGACCCGACGAAAGTGTCCGGCGCCGAGCGGCCAGGTGCGGGTCTGCAACCAGACCTACGGGTTCAACGGCTGGCTCGGCGTCGCCCAGGTCTGGGTGGACGCCGCCCGGCACATCGCCAAGGGCGCTACCAAGTTGAACGACTCTTACTTCAACACCGCCACCTACAACCGACCCGAGTGGAAGCAGATGGTGATGTGCCAGGAGGTCGGTCACACCTTCGGCCTCGGCCACCAGGATGAGAACTTCGACAACCCCAACCTGGGCACCTGCATGGACTACACCCGAAACCCACTGGGTCCGCCGGCCAATCTGCACCCCAATCAGCACGACTACGACCAACTAGTGGCGATCTACAACCACCTCGACAGCCGTTCGACGGTGAAGACGACATCCTCCCTGGCCGGCAGCGCCCCGTCAGAAGGAGGCGACACCCCGGCCCAGTGGGGACAGCCGATCAGGCGCGACGCCCACGGCACCCCGATCCTCTACCGCCGGGATCTGGGCGGCGGGCAACACCTGTTCACCTGGGTCATCTGGATCCGCGGAGGCGGACCTCCCGCCCGCTGACCCCAGGCGCCGCTCGCTTGCGGCACTCGCCTCGCCCGCAAGCGGGCGAGGCCGGCGCTTCCGCCCTCAGGCGGACAGGGGTCGGGGGAGGGCTCTCAAATCCCCGACTCTACCCGAGGCGGCGGTCCGGTAGCGGCCCGTCCTCTCCCTGCCCCGACCGCGGGCGGACGTCGAAGTACGGCTGGAATACCCGCACCAGCGACCCCGGTATAGTCCCCTCGATCTCGGTCCCCCGCTCGCTGTAGCCGGTCCGAGCGGGATGCCCCCGCCGGTAGAACAGGTCCACCAACTCAGACCGCTCGTACGGGATGACTACGTGAACGCGCGGGGAGCGGCTGCTCACCCACCGCTCGATCCCGGCCTTCAAAATCCCGAGCCCCTCGCCGGTCTCTGCCGAGGTCACCACAGGTTCCAGCTCGTTCTCACGTTGTCCCCGTTTGATCCGGTCCAGCAGCGCCAGCACATCGCCGATCGGCGCGTTATCGGCTTTGTTGAGCACCAGCATCGTCGGCTTGTCGGCAAGATCGAGTTCCCCGAGCGTCTCCCGCACGATGTCCGCGCACTGCTCTGCGCGTTCATCTGTTATGTCGACTACGTGGAGCAGCAGATCAGCTTCGCTCAACTCTTCGAGCGTGGCGCGGAAGGCAGCAACGAGCGCGTGGGGCAATTTGGAGATGAACCCGACGGTGTCGGACACGAGGACCTGCTGGCCGCCGTCCACCTCCATGACTCGGGTCAGCGGATCGAGAGTCACGAATGGCGCATCCGCCGTCCGGGCCTGGGGGGACCGGGGGGCGGCCTTGGAGAACCTTTGGGTGGACGGACTTGTCAGCGCATTCAACAGCGAGGTCTTCCCCACGTTGGTGTAGCCAACCAATGCCGCCAGCGGCATCCCGCCCTGGCGGCGGCGCCGCCGCACCCGCTGGCGATGCTGGCGCACCCGCTCAATCTCGCGCTTCAGCTGGGTGATCCTGCGGCGAATGCGGCTGCGGTCGCGCTCGAGCTGAGTCTGGCCGGGCCCGCGCGTTCCAATGCCACCGCCGGTCCGGTCGAACTCTTCCCAGATGGTCCTCAGCCGGGGCAACGTGAATTCGTACTGGGCTAGTTCCACCTGGATGCGCCCCTCGTGGGTGCGCGCGCGCTGGGCAAAAATGTCAAGGATGACGGCGGTGCGATCCACGACCTTGAGCTTCATCTCTTCGTCGAGGGTAGCCTGCATGCGTGGAGCGAGCTCGTCATCGGTGACGACGACATCGATGGCATCGAGCGCGATGCGCTCCTTGATCTCCTCCAGCTTGCCCCGGCCGACATAGTGCTTGGGGTGCGGATGGGCGAGCCGTTGCGTAACCCGGCCTACCGGCTCCAGGCCTGCGCTCTCGCACAAGACCTCCAGCTCCTCCAGCGACGTCTCGGCGCCCCACGGACCATCCGGGCTCTCGACGGCGACCAGCAGCGCCCGCGGGCGGCCGGAAATCTCGGCGGTCCGAAAGCCGGACTCGATCTCTGTCTCCGGCTCGATCCAGAGCTGATCTTCGCCGGGATCGTCGAGATGGGTCAGGAAAGCAACCCCCGTGCTCCCGTCGGAGCGGGGAAGAGGGAAACGCCGGGTACGAAGGTCTCACCGTCGAGCCCAGCTTTGTTCGTCAGGTGCGAGGAAGACCCCTCTCCCCAACCCTCTCCCTCAAGGGGCGAGAGGGAGGACACTGCGCTCAGAATGACAGCCGTTCGAGGCGCTCCAGGGCTTCTATGAGACGATGATCCGCCACCGTCAGCGAGATCCGGAAGTACCCCTCCCCGTGGGCTCCGAACCCCACCCCCGGCGTGAGCCACACGGCCGCGTCGTCTAGGACCTTGAGCGAGAAGTCGACCGAGTTGTAGCCATCCGGCACCGGCGCCCAGATGTAGAGCGAGGCGCGGGGCTGGGCCACCGAGAGTCCGACGCGGTTCAACGTACCGACGATCAGGTCCCGCCGCTGCTGGAAGCGGGCGTTTCGCTCTTCTACCCAGCTATCCGGGCCGTCGAGGGCGGCGATGCCGGCCATCTGAACGGCGTCGAAGATGCCGCTATCGACGTTCGTCTTCACGCGGCCGAGCGCCTCCACGGCCTGCTGGTTGCCCACCATCATGCCCACCCGCCAGCCGGTCATGTTGTAGGTCTTGGAGAGCGAATGGAACTCCACCGCGGCGTCCTTGGCGCCGGGAATCTGGAGCAGGCTGGGCGGCCGATAGCCGTCGTACGCCACGTCTGAGTAGGCGTTGTCGTGACAGACCAGGATGTTGTGACGGCGCCCAAACTCCACGACCCTTTCAAAGAAGGCAAGGTCCGCGGTGGCGGCAGTCGGGTTGTTGGGATAGTTAACCCAGATCAGCTTGGCGCGGTGGGCAATGTCGACCGGAATGGCGTCGAGGTCGGGGAGAAAGCCGTTCTCGGCCTTGAGCGGCATGGTGAAGGGCACGCCGTTTGCGAGCAGCGTGCCGATGCTGTACACCGGGTACCCCGGATCCGGCACCAGCACGACGTCCCCGGGGTCAACATACGCGACCGCCATGTGGGCGATGCCCTCTTTGGAGCCGATCAGCGGCACGATCTCCTGGTTCGGGTCCAACTCGACCCCAAAGCGCCGACCGTACCAGCGGGCGATGGCCTGGCGGAACTCAGCGCGGCCGTAGTAGTCCGGGTAGCGATGGTACCTGGGGTCGGCGACAGCCTCCTGCGCGGCCTCGACGACGAAGTCCGGGCTCGGGAGATCCGGATCGCCTATCCCGAGGCTGATCACGTCGAATCCGGCGGCGCGCTTCTCGGCGATGCGACGGTCGACCTCAGCAAAGAGGTAGGGCGGCAGGTTCTGGATGCGGACCGCGGGCGTCGTCACACCATTGCCGCGGCTTGTCCCCTCGCCCCTCGCGGCACAGGGTTCGGGTGAGGGTCCGTCTTCGATGCGTAGGCTCCCGTAAACACGTAGTCGGCTGGGCCGGTCATGAGGACGCTCCCCCGGCCGTCCCACTGAATCGTCAGCTCACCGCCGGGCAATTCGACAGTCACGGGGCTGCTTGCCAACCCGCGGCGCTGGGCGGCTACCACGCTGGCACACGCGCCGGTGCCACAGGCGAGGGTCAGGCCCGCCCCGCGCTCCCACACGCGCACGCGCAGCCGGTGCGGGTCGATTATTTCACACACCTCGAAGTTGGTTCGCTTCGGAAAAACGGGAAGGTGCTCCACTTGCGGACCAACGACGTCCAGCAGATACGGCTCCACCTCGCCGGACTGAAGGAAAGTCACCGCGTGGGGGTTCCCCATCGAGACCGCGTCCACGTGGACCGCCTGGCCATTCGGCAAAGGGAGCTCCAGGTCGACTGCGCCCGCACCCAGGGTGGCGACTGGAATGCGCTCGGGATCGAAGATCGGCGCTCCCATGTCCACGGTCACCGAGCCGCCCTCGTCGACCCGGATCGCGGCGGGGCCCGCCTCGGTTTGCACCCGGATCTCGGGAGAGTCGGGCCGGTAGCGGTCGTGGAAGTAGCGGGCCAGGCAGCGGATGCCGTTTCCGCAGGTCTCGGCCTCGGAGCCGTCCGAGTTGAAGATCCGCATCCGGACGTCGGCGTCCTCGCCGGGCAACAGCAACACCAACCCGTCAGCCCCGATCCCGAAGTGCCGATCGCACACTTCGACCGCCAGGGGAGCCCAGTCTTCTTCGCGGTAGCCGAGCGGACCCGCGAGGATGTCTAGCAGCACGAAGTCGTTCCCGAGCCCGTGCATCTTGGTGAACTGCAAAACCTTTACCTCCGCCCTCACCCCTTGCGGGAGAGGGTTGTCGCGGCGACTGAGGGGCGGTCGTCCCCGAGTTTCCAGATTATGCGGCTTTTGGCACGGGGAACGGCCTCCCCGGGTGTCAGGGGGCGAGGCATGCCCCGCCCCTACGCTGGCGCCGGCCGCTCTGAGGTGGCCTGTGACACAAGCTCTTTGCGAAGGTCCGGCACCGCACCGTTGAGCCACTGGATGCGCTGGTCCTGCCGCAGCCAGCTCTCCTGGCGCCGAATGAACGCGTGAGTAGCGAACCTGATCCGCTCCACCGCTGCTTGGAGGGAGGTCTCCCCCAGGACCACCTGGGCCAGCTCCCGGTAACCGGTGGCGCTCATGGCGGGCAGATCCGGTGAGTAGCCCATGCGGAGGAGCATGCGCACTTCTGCCAGCCAGCCGGCGTCAATCATCTCACGAATTCGGCGGTCTACCCGCTCGTGGAGGACGGCCCGCTCCAGCCGCAGTCCTACCCAGCGGGCAGCGCCCGCTGGCAAAGTCCTGCGTCTCACTTTGTAGAAAGGCTCGCCGGATGCGAGGGTGGCCTCGACGGCGCGTGTCACGCGGCGGCGGTTGCGAGGCTCGATGCGGCCCGCTGAAATCGGATCGAGGACGCGCAGCCATTCATCCAGCCGGCTGGGCTGCTCCCGGTCGAAGCGCTCCAACCAACGGCGGAGCGGCAGGCTCACCTCGGGCGGCTCGAGGCCGTCCATCAGAGCCGAGAGGTAGTGAGGACTCCCGCCCACCACGATCGCTGCGTGCCCGCGGTCGGCAACGTCGGCGAGCGCCGCTTCCGCGCCGCGGCGGAAGTCCACAATGCTGAACGGCTGGTCCGGGTAGACGACGTCGATCATGTGGTGCGGCACGGCGGCCCGCTCGGCTACGGTAGGCTTGGCGGTGCCCACGTCCAAGTAACGGTACACCTGCCGGGAGTCGGCCGATACGATCTCCGCGTTGATCAACGGCGCCGCGGCCAGGGCGAGCGCTGACTTGCCCACCCCCGTCGGGCCGGTGAGAACGATAATGGGGGGTTGGACGGCACCCACCGGCGAGGCTCTCCCACCTTTGACACTCCCCCGGCGCGGGCGCGAGGGTCAAAAAACTATACTCGGCCACCTTGTCTCAGGAGGTCGCTTGAATCTGGATCCGGAGATCGACGCGCGCCTTCAGGAGTTTGCCTCCGCGGTAGATTCCGCGGGCTGGAAGCTGCTGCAATCCGCTCCCGAGTATGAGGGCCTGTACCGGATGATTCGCTATCACCTGGGCTGGACCGAAGGCTCCGCGACTGCCCGTCATGCCGGCGGGAAGAAGTTACGCTCGACGCTCACCTTTCTGGTGGCCGAGGCCGCCGGCGCTGACTGGCGCTGCGCGCTGCCAGCGGCCACGGCAATGGACCTCGTCCACAACTTCTCCCTGATCCACGACGACATCGAAGATGCCAGCCTTCTGCGTCGCGGTCGCGAGACGGTGTGGGCAAGATGGGGCAACGCTCAAGCCATCAACGCGGGCGACGCGCTGCTCATGGTGGCGTATCAGGCGCTGTTCGACGTGGAGCCCCGCCTTGGGGCTGGGCAGGCCCAGGGCGCCTATCGAAGGCTGGCCCAGGCGTGTCGGGAACTCTGTGAGGGCCAGTATCTGGACCTGCTGTGGGAAGGAGGGCCCACGGTCAGCATCGAGCAGTACTTTAGCATGATTGGGCGCAAGACCGCGGGGCTCTTCCAGTGCGCCGCGGAGCTAGGAGCCCTGTCTGCCGGAGCTGGCCTTGCGCGAGAAGAAGCGTTCGGGCAGTTCGCGCGCTCCCTCGGCCTGGCCTTTCAGGTGGCCGACGACATCCTGGGTGTGTGGAGCCCTGAGATCGAGACCGGCAAGACCGCGGCTCTCGACGTGGCCAACCGCAAGAAGGCATTGCCCGCCACCCTGGCCCTCTCCGGTCCGGATTCTCCAGCCCAAGCGCGCCTGGCAGAGCTGTACGCCCTGCCCCGTCGGCTCGAGCCGGACGAAACGCGGGAGGCGATCGGGTTGCTGGAGAAGCTCGAGGCGCGGGAGCAAGCCCGCGGCTTCCTAGAACAATTGCGATCCGAGGCGCTGGCTCGCCTGGATGAGGCAGCCCCCGGTGACGCGGGAGCCCAGATCCGCGCACTCGTGGGCCTGGCCCTCCCAGTGGTTCAGGGCGCTTCCCTTTAGGGCAGAAGGTCTGCGATCACCGCGTTACTGACGAAGTAGCGGCTCGGCGCGAGGGCGAGACGATCACCCTTCCAGATCAGAACACCGGCAGCGACGAGATCGTCGAGCCGATCCGTGCAGTAGTCGGTGAGCGTGCACCCGAACCGGTCCCGGAAATCCCGATCCGAGACTCCTTCCGCGAGACGGAGCCCGAGCATGACTGTATCCCGCATCTGCGATTCACGGGTCCAGGGCTCCTCCCATCCGTAGGCGGGATCCCCTCGAGCGGCCGACGCGATGTAACCGGTCACCAGGGGGTGCCGCTTGTAACTGAGGCCCGCGATCGATCCCGCCGCGCCCGCGCCGAGGCCCAGCCACTCGCCGTTCCGCCAGTACGTCAGGTTGTGAATCGCCTGTCGCCCGGCCCGCGCCCAGTTCGACAGCTCGTACTGGTCGAGGCTGGTCCGCGCGAGCCTACTCTGGATCAGCTCGTAGCTCGCCGCGACCACCTCGTCCTCAGGCAGCTTCAAGACCCCGGCGGCCACGTCGTCCCCCATCGGGGTGTCGTCTTCCAGCGTGAGCGCATAGCAGGAGAGATGGGCCGGGTCTAGGTCAATCAAACCATCGAGCGAGCGCTGCAGATCCGCTTCTGACTGGCCGGGCAGGCCGTACATGAGGTCGAGGCTGAGGTTCTCACAGCCTGTCTCGCGGACTGCCAGCGCGGCGCGCACGGCCTTGGCCGCGTCGTGCCGTCTTCCGAGAAAGCGCAGCTCCTCGTCCACCAGCGACTGGACGCCGAGGCTGATCCGGTTGACCCCGGCCTGCAGGTAGGCCTCGACCTTGTGCGGGACGATGTCGCTCGGGTTCGCCTCGAGTGTCACCTCACAGTCAGGGAGGACGTCCATCTGAGCGCGGCAGGCCTCGATGATGTGCCGGAGCCGATCCGGACGCAGGAGGCTTGGCGTGCCGCCGCCAAGGTAGATGCTGTGCACAGCCCGAGACGACTCAGCGTGGAGGTGCGCAATCAGCGCGCCAATGTACGCGTCCGCGAGACGGAAGTCGGTCGCCTGCTTGTCGAAGTCGCAATAGGGGCAGATCGCGGCGCACCAGGGCCAGTGGATGTAGATGGCAATAGAGGGCCTCGCTGGGGCACTCATTGAAACGGATGCAGCTGCCAGGAAACTCTCCTAGGGTCCGAGGCGGAAAGGCGGATACTCGTCGGTCACCATGAGGAGCGCATACCCCTCGACCCGAGCCCACCAGCGCATCGTGCCTTCCACGAGATCAAACAAAGGCCGAGGGTAGCTCCCCGAGAAAAGGATAGCGACCCAGGCCAGGACGACAGCGAGCAGTGAACCCACGGTCAACACCGCGAGGACAATCAGATGGGGGATAGCCAGGACCCACTTGATCAATGGCAGCCCCCGGCTAAGCTCGCTGGCATTGGGATAAGCGATATCCAGATGTACGGCTTGTGCGTCGTCGCTGGACGGGTACCGATCTGTGAGCAGCAGCGTGTAGGCGACGGCCCGGTTGGAAAACCGAGCGATCTCCAGGTTGAAGTCAAAGATCCAGCGTGGGTATTTCTGCCGGAACAGCAAGAGCGCGGCGACGGCAAGGCTCATCGAAACAGCCGCTGTAGCCTCATACCCACCGTCACCCTCACTCGACCCAATTCCCTGGCCGGTGAGCAAGGACAGGAGCACCCACGCCGGGATCAGCAGCGGCACCCTGAACAAGGTGCTGCGGCGGCTAAGCGGACGCTCCGGATAGTCCACTGACAATTGGACTGGGTAGGACCTGGCCGCGGGCTCCATCGCACGCTCCCTTCGCCATTCTTGAGGTCGGCGGCGGGAGTATAGGCCTACAAATGGGTATCGAGCGCCACGCGCTAGTTGGCGAAGTCCTGGGTGAAGATCTTCCCCATACCGTCAACCTTGAGGGCACCGATTCCAACCCGGCCGAAGTCCGTGCTGAGCATGTTGGCTCGGTGGCCGGGGCTATCCATGAGACCTTGATGGGCCAGCTCGACCGTAGGCGCGAGCGCCAGGTTCTCGCCGGCGAGACGGAAGCGGATTCCCGCCCGGAGCATCCGCTCGAAGGGGGATGTCCCCTCGGGAGCCTCGTGGGCGAAGTAGCCCCGGCGGAGCATATCAATCGAGTGAGCGCGCGCAACCGCGTCCATTCCGGTGTCGCGCGTGACAGGGGCGAGTCCAGCTTTGGTCCGCTCGTGGTTGAGCAGCTCGAAGAGCTGCGCCTCTGCCAACTCGTCGATTTGAGGTGCCTCGATCTGGAAATTCAGGTCGACGCGCTCGCCGGCGTTGGGCCGCACCGTCAGGAGACTGAGAGTCTGGGAAACCGGTTCCTCCAGCACCCCCCGGGCCCAGCGGTCGTACCCAGCGGTGCGGGTCAACAGCTCGCCCGCGAGCTGGGACTCCTGCACCGCCTCGCGGGCCGCTGCAAACGCCTCGCCCGGCACCCCGATCGGGAGCGGCGGCGGCGCCAGCAGCACCATCAAGGCGAAGCCCGAAACCGCAAACCCCTTGATTGCGCCCGGGACAATGCTCACCAGGAGGTCCAGTGGTGAACCGTGCAACAGCCAGCCAAAGGGCGCCGCGAGAAAGCGCCCCACCGTCTCCAGCAAGAAGTTGGTCACGAACCAAACGGCGGCGAACGCGACGGGCTGGGCTATGAGCGAGGGCACGCCAAACTGAGCAGCAGCCCAATCAGCCACGCGCACGTACGCGACAATTGCGAGGCTGACAGACAAGAGGAACGCAACCAGGCTGACCGCGGCCGTCACGAACCCCCGGCGCACTGCGTTGGCGATGTTCCAGGCAACGACCACGAGGATCGCGACGTCAACCCAGTTAGGCATAGAGGAGGGCCCTCCTACGCGCCCGCTTGAGGGCGGGGGCTCCGCCCCCGCCGCGTTCCGGATCGAAGGACGCGGACGAGATGGACAGTACGTTGGCCCCACGAAGGCCTCGGCTATCGAAGCGGTCGAAGCTCAATAGCTCACCAGCGATTGCAGCCATTAGAAAAGGGTCGCTCCCCAGCCCAGAGCAACTCGGTGAGTATAATCGGGGCCGGTCGCCTGGCCTACCATCTTGCGGCGGCTTGGGTTTCTTTCAAGGGACTCATCGCTCCTAGACCCCTCGTTGGATGCGCTTCCAGGCACGGACCCTCCTCGGATCTCTTGACGGAGCCGTGATGCGCCGTACCCACCGCTGTGGCGACCTGCGTGCGACCCACGTGGGTCAGCGCGCCCTGCTGCAGGGCTGGGTGCACCGGCAACGCGATCACGGCGGGCTGATCTTCATCGACCTGCGCGACCGCGAGGGCATCGTCCAGGTCGTGTTCAACCCGACGATCGCGCCCGAGGCCCACGCGACCGCGAGTGACGCTCGCGCCGAATACGTGCTGGAAATCGAGGGCACCGTGGCCCCGCGGCCGGCGGGAACCGAGAACCCGGAGCTACCGACCGGGGCTGTCGAGGTGGTAGCCGACCGGGCGCAAGTGCTGAATCCATCCCTGCCGCTGCCCTTCACGGTGGCGGAAGAGGGCCCCGTGGACGAAGCGGTGCGCCTCACCTACCGATACCTGGATCTGCGCCGGCCTCGGATGGCGAGGAACCTGGTGCTCCGCCACCGAGTCGTAAAGTTTATTCGAGACTTCTTCGACGAGCTTGGCTTCCTGGAAGTGGAGACGCCCATCCTCGCGAAGAGCACGCCGGAAGGCGCCCGCGACTATCTCGTGCCGAGTCGGGTGCGCCCGGGCGAGTTCTATGCTCTGCCCCAGGCGCCTCAGCAGTTCAAACAGCTGCTCATGGTAGGGGGGGTCGACCGCTACTTCCAGATCGCCCGCTGTTTCCGGGACGAGGACCTCCGTGCCGACCGCCAGCCAGAGTTCACCCAGCTCGACCTCGAGATGTCCTTTGTCGAGCAGGACGACGTGCTCGGTCTGGCGGAAGACCTCTTCACGCGGATGAGCCGGGCCTTGACCACCAAGAATGTGCCGACCCCTTTTCCCCGCCTCACCTACGACGAGGCCATGACGCTCTACGGCTCGGACAAGCCGGACCTGCGCTACGGTATGGCGTCCGTCGAACTGTCGGATCTCTTCGGGGAAACCGAGTTCGAAGTGTTCCGGGGCGTGCTCGGGTCCGGCGGAGTGATTCGCGGCATCCGTGTGCCCGGCGGCGCCAGGTACAGCCGACGGGAAATCGACGAGTTGACGGAGACCGGCAAGACCGAAGGTGCTCGGGGCCTGGCCTGGGCGGCGATCGAGCCCGGTGAGCTCCGCTCATCATTCGCACGCTTCCTCAGCGAGGGCGAGCAGCGCGCCATGATTGAACGGCTGGAGGGACGGGAGGGTGACCTGCTGCTACTCGTCGCCGCGCCCGGGTGGGTGCCCTCCAAGGCCCTGGGCGCGATCCGCATTGAGGTTGCGCGCCGGGAGGGCCTCGCCGACCCGGATACTCTGGCCTACGCGCGGATCACCGAGTTCCCGCTACTAGAGTGGGATGAGGAAGGAAGGCGCTGGGACGCCGTGCACCACCCGTTCACGTCACCTATGGACGAGGACTTTTCCCTGCTGGAATCGGATCCGGGTAGGGTCCGCGCCCAGGCCTATGACCTGGTGTGCAACGGGTGGGAGCTGGGCGGTGGGAGCATCCGAATCCATCGGCGCGAGCTACAGGAGCGCATGTTCGGGCTGCTCGGCTTCACTCCTGAACGAGCGGAGGCGCAGTTCGGGCACATGCTCAGGGCCTTCCAGTATGGGACGCCGCCCCACGGGGGCATGGCCGTTGGCATCGACCGCGTCGTCGCCATCTTCGCCGGCGAGTCCAGCATCCGCGAAGTGATGGCTTTCCCGAAGAACCAGAGCGCCGCCGACCTGCTCATGAACGCGCCATCGCAGGTCGACGAGCGCCAGCTTCGCGACCTGCACATCGGGCTGGAGCTGGACTAGGCACGGGGTCCGAGCGGCTGGTTCCTGGCGTCCATGACGAAAGTCAGCAGGGTCAGCCGCGGCGCATCTACCCCTAGGGCCTGGGCGCGTCGTAGCGGCTCGGCGAACATGGCATCGACCTCCATCGGCCGGCCTTCCGTGAAATCGATCAAGGTGCTGGGCCGATACGCGCCCATGGCATCCGTAAGCTCGAACATGCGGGAGATCACCGCTTCACCGTCTATGCGGGTCGCCTCGGAGTGGGCCGCGAGGTCGGCATTGCCGGCCGCCACGACCTCCTCCATCAGCAGGCGGGCGACGTCGCGCAGGTCGGGGTCCCCGACGATCTTGTCCGTAGTGATGCCGCCTCCGGCCACCGCCAGGCCGTTGAAAGGAACATTCCAGCAGAGCTTCTCCCAGCGAGCGCGGAGCAGCGACGGCGCGCCGTTGATCTGAACCTTGCTCTCGGCCCACAGCGCGAGCGCCGCATCCAGCTCTCGTGGGTCGTCCTGCAGATGGCCGAGGGTAATCGCTCCGTAGCGCAGATGGTGCACCTCGCCGGGATCGCCGCGATTGATGCAGGTGAAAGCGAGGCCGCCGAAGATCCGTGCGGGCCCGCACCAATCAGCAAAACGCTCCTCGAGCCCGAGGCCGTTCATCAGAACAATGATCCGCGTGTTCGGCCCGACGCAGGGCCGGACCAGGCGCTCGGCCTCATCGATAGAGGTCGCTTTGAGCGCACAGAGCACCCAGTCGACGGGTCCCATCTCTTCACTGGCGCGGGCTACGGTGGGATTCGTCAACACAAAGTCGCCGTCGACACTGGCCACTCTCAGGCCACGAGCCCGCACGGCCTCGTAATCCCGACGCATCAAGAAATGAACGTCGTGGCCGGCTTCGGCGAGCCGGCCACCGTAGTAGCTGCCAACGGCGCCAGCGCCAATGACGGCGATCCTTTGGGGGCTGGTCATGGGGTGCCCTCATCCGGCGACAAATCCCTTCGACAAGCCCAGGGCCGGGTCAGGGCAGGCTCCAGCCTCTGCCGCGGCGACCAGAGACCAACACCGACTCAGCCCGTGACGATGTTGACCAGGCGGCCGGGGACGTAAACGACGGTGCGGATGGGGCTGCTATCGAGATGCTGTTGCACCTTCGGGCTTTCCATTGCCAGCTGCCTCGCTTGCGCTTCGGAAAGATCCGCGGGTACGTCGATGCGGTCGCGTACCTTACCGTTGACCTGGAGGACGAGCGTGACCTGTGAATCAACCGCAAGCTCAGGGTCGAAGCTGGGCCACGACTCCAGGTGCACGCTGCCCTCGTGGCCGAGCCGGTGCCACAGCTCCTCGGACATGTGCGGGGCGCTCGGGGCAAGCATGACGACCAGCCGCTCGCTGGCTTCACGCCACATCTGGCGAGAGACGCGCGGTCGCGAAGGCAGCAGTGCGTTGACAAACTCCATGAGTGCGGACAGCATGGTGTTGTAGCGGAACTTCTCCATGTCGTCGGTCACGCGCCGCATCGTCTTGTGGAGCAGTCGCCCGATATCGGCATCGGCCGCCCCGCCTCCTTCCGGGGCGCTTGTATGGGGCCCGTCGAGCACCAGGTTCCAGACTCGATTCAAGAAGCCCTCGACCCCCGAGATGCCCTGCGGATTCCACGGCCCACCAGAGTCCCAGGGGCCAATAAACATCAAGT